>SXWA01000131.1 GCA_005791575.1 Planctomycetaceae bacterium | reverse complement strand
GAGCCCCGGCCCGCGGGCGGAACTGCGGTCGCCGAGGCACCGGCCACGCGCACCGCTCCGCCGCGGACGGCGCCCGCGGTGGCCCTCTCCCCGGCGGAACTCGACGGTGCCATCGACCGCGGCCGCCGGTTCCTCGTCGCCACGCAGAACGAGGACGGGTCGTTCGGCTCTGCCGAGCGCACCAAGGATCTCAACATCATGGCCGGCATCGGGTCGCACCACGGCTTCAGGGCCGCGACGACCGCGATGTGCGTGCAGGCGCTCATCGAGGAGGATGACGGCTCGCCCGAGGTGGCGGCGGCGATCGACCGGGGGGAGGAGTGGTTGTTTGCCGAGTTGCCCCGCGTCCGCCGCAACGACCCGGTGCTGATCTACAACGTCTGGGCTCACGGCTACGGCATCCAGGCGCTGGTGGCGATGCACGGGCGCCGCCCCGACGATGCCGCGCGGCGTGAGCGGATCGCGGAGCTGCTCCGCGGACAGTTCGCGAAGCTCGTCCGCTACGAATCGGCCGAGGGGGGGTGGGGCTACTACGACTTCACCGCCGGCACGCAGCGCCCCGCCTCGAGTTCGACGAGTTTCGTCAACGCCATGGTGCTCGTCGCCCTCGACGACGCCCGGCGGATCGGTGTCGAGCCCCCGGAGGCGATCACCCGCCGCGCCCTGGAGGCGACCCGCAAGCAGCGCCTGCCCGACTTCAGCTACCTCTACGGAAGCTACCTGCGGATGGAACCGCGGATGGGGATCAACCGCCCCGGCGGCAGCCTCGGCCGCAGCCAGGCCTGCAACCTCGCGCTCAAGGTGTGGGGCGACACCCGGATCACCGACGCGGTGCTGATGGAGTGGCTCGACCGGCTCATCCAGCGCAACGGCTGGCTCGATCTCGGGCGGAAGCGGCCCGTGCCCCACGAGTCGTTCTTCCAGGTGGCCGGCTACTTCTACTACTTCGGCCACTATTACGCCGCCCGGGTGATCGACATCCTCCCGGCAGCGGAGCGACCCTTCTACCAGGATCACCTCGCGCGGATCATGCTCGAGGTGCAGGATGCCGACGGCTCGTGGTGGGACTATCCGCTCTACGACTACCACCAGCAGTACGGCACGGCCTACGCCCTGATGACGCTGCACCGCTGCCGTCACCCCGCGGCACCTGTCGGCTCGGCGCCGGTGCCGTGATGGCGCTGGACCGCTGCCGGCTGAAGCGGGGCCTGTCTTGCACGACGGCCCAGCGTGCGGGATCCTCTGGATGGTCCGGGGGGTCGGACCGGTCATCTCCTCCGCGCAGGGCCAGCCACCGTGTCCACCGCCGCCTCGTCCCCCGCACTCGACTCAGCCCTCCGGAAGGCCTACTTCCGGCTCATGCCGCTGCTGTTCCTCTGCTATGTCATCGCCTACGTCGATCGCACCAACGTGGCGATCGCGAAGCTGACGATGGCCAAGGATCTGCCGGCGTTCACCAACGACGTCATCGGTTTCGGCGCCGGCATCTTCTTCCTCGGCTACTTCCTCCTCGAGATCCCCGGGTCGATCATCGTCGAGCGCTGGAGCGCCAGGAAGTGGATCTGCCGGATCATGGTCACATGGGGGATCTGCGCCGCGCTGACGGCGTTGGTGAAGACACCGCTGCAGTTCTACGCGGTCCGCTTCCTCCTCGGCCTCGCCGAGGCGGGATTCTTCCCGGGGATCATCGTCTACCTGACCCACTGGTTCCCGGCGAAGGAGCGTGCCAGGGCGCTGTCGATCTTCCTGGTCGCCTCGCCGATCGCGATGATCGTCGGCCCCGCCCTGTCACGGCTCCTCCTCCCGATCGGGACTGAGCAGGTGATCGACGGGGTGGCGGTGACCCATCCGCGGTGGCTGGGGCTCGCGGGCTGGCAGCTCATCTACATCGGGTGGGGTATCCCCGCGGTGGTGATCGGGTTGCTCGTCCTCAAGCTCATGCCCGACCGGCCGCACGACGCGGCGTGGCTCGTCCCGGAGGAGGCCGAGGCGCTGGAAAACCAACTGGCCGCCGATGCGAAACGCCAGAAGGCGGCCCACATGCCGGTGTGGCAGGCACTCTCCAATCCCCGCGTCCTCCTCCTCGCCCTGGCCTATTTCGGGATCGTGACCGCCAATTACGGCATCGAGTTCTTCCTCCCGAGCATCCTCGAGGCGACCTACGACCTGAAACTCGAGGATGTCACGGTGCTGGTGATGCTCCCCTCGCTGCTGGTCATCGTGGGGCAGATCTTCGTCGGCTGGAACTCCGATCGCACCGGCGAACGGCGCTGGCATGCGTCGCTGCCGGTGTTCGTCGGCGCGGCGGCGCTGGTGGCGGCGGCGCTGGTGCGGGGCAACCTGCCGCTCACCGTGGCCTGCTTCGTGGTGGCGGCCGCCGGCATGAAGGCCTACATGCCGGCCTTCTGGGCGCTGCCCAACCTGTTCCTCGCCAGCACCGCCGCCGCCGGCAGCGTCGGGTTGATCAACTCGATCGGCAACCTGGGTGGCTTCCTCGGCCCGACGCTGCTCGGCACCCTGCAGAAGACGACCGGATCGTTCACCCTGGGGCTGCTGATCACCGCCCTCACCGCCACCCTCTCGGCCTGCCTGATCGCCTCGCTGCCGTTCGCCACGCTGGCCCGTCGCGACGAAGTCGTCGGCTTGCACGGGGCGCCCGGTGGCGACGGCACGCACTGAAGACCCGGCTGCCGTTGGCGACCGTGGGCTGCCGCAGAAGGCCCCCGACGACACCCACCGGGCGGCGTGTGGCGGACGAGGTCAGCGGCGGACGTGGTCGCCGGCCCTCCGCGCCGTCGATCCGGTGAGTTGGAAGTCGACGGTGGTCGCGCCCGGCCGGACACTCGCCGTGAGCGTGGTGCGGCGGTTGTAGTGGTCGGGCACCTGCTCCGGCCGCGGCGGGCGCGGTGGATCGGCGTCGGGATTTCCCTTGTCGAGCGTGCTGATCGTCACCTCGTGGTCGCCGACCCGCGCACCGGCCACGGATCGGCTGTACTGCAGGTCGTAGCGGCCGGTGGCGTCGGTGAGGGCGTGGGAGGGCGCGCCGCCCGTCGTCGGCTGGAAGGTGACCCGGGCCCCTGCGAGCGGCGTGCCGTCGAGTGTCACCATGCCGCTGACGCGGCCGACGTCGCTCCGCCCGCCGCAGCCGGTCGCTGCGGCGACCAGGCAGGCGACGATGACCACGGCACCGATGACGGGGTGGCGATGCTGAGGGGAAGCAGCAGGAAGCAGGCGGGACGGCACGGAGCGCTCCTCGGGTGGGGATCGGAAGGTCCAGGCGCCACCGGCACCGCTCACGGCAGATCGACGACGAGGCCGTCGTCGCGCGAGAGGAGCCGCTGGTAGATGCCGTTGCGCGGATCGGTGTGGTTCTGGCCCGTGATGCCGGCGATGTGGCGGTGGTCGATGTCGTCAGTGATGAAGCGCACCGCGCCATCCGCCGAGGCGAATTGCGCGCCTCCCTGGTGGAGGCTTGAGAAGCCCTGGCCGCAGCCGAGGGGATCGTTGTCCCAGGGGAGCGCCGACTCGTTGAGCTTCGCCCGGGCATGGCCGACTGCCGTCCAGATACCGCGGGAACCGGTTCCCTGAGGGTTGCGGATCCCCGCCCAGGCCCCGCCGCGGCAATTGCGGGTGTCACGCTCGCCGAACATGAGCGTCTTGCTCGTGCCGTCGCTGATCTGGGCGATGCGGATCCGACTGTTGCCGTAGAGCAGGCCGCTGTTGGCCCGGTCCGCATCAGTGACCACGTAGTGGCCGGCGACGCCGATGTAGTTGCTCTTTCCGGGGGTGTAGGCGCGGGCGGCGAAGCCGATGCCGCCGTTGAAGCGACGGTCATTGTGGATGAGGCCCCCGTCGGCACCGACGTCGGACGGACAGAGGAAGGTGCCGATCACCGTCTGCAGACCGGTGGTCACCGGCTGCCATTGCGACGACAGCAGGTTGGCGGCGAGATTCCCCTGGGTGACGCGGAGCTGGGCGTGGAGCGGTGCCTGTTCGAGCGCCGGCAGGAGGAGGGCGCCCCAGCCCCACGACTCGGCATTCGTGCGCGTGTCGGTGTACACCCACCCTGACGGCAGGGACCGCTGGGCGGACTCGTGGGTGTGGGCCGCGAGGGCGAGTTGTTTGAGGTTGTTGCCGCACTGGCTGCGCCTGGCCGCCTCACGGGCGGCCTGCACCGCCGGCAGCAGCAGGCCCACGAGCGTGCCGATGATCGCGATCACCACGAGCAGTTCGACGAGCGTGAAGCCGCGGCGGAGGACGCCGGCGGTCGCGGAACGGGCCATGAGAGACGACTCCTGGAGGGTGAAGACAGCCCATCCAGGAAGCAACCGCCGTGCCAAGAGCGAGGAGTACGGCAGGGTTTTCCCCCGTTCTCCCGTCGGTTGGCCCGCGGTGCTCACGATCTACCCAATTGGCCCC
Organism: Planctomycetaceae bacterium; assembly: GCA_005791575.1. Lineage (GTDB taxonomy): Bacteria > Planctomycetota > Planctomycetia > Pirellulales > UBA1268 > F1-20-MAGs016. Next base: position 883 of record SXWA01000131.1, on the reverse strand, counting down.
ATCGCGACCTGATCCTTGACAGGAAAAGGGACGTCGCCGTGTTATCTCACGGCCATCCTGGCGATTTCACGGGCCATCAGGGGTCATCGAGTGGCCTGGATCGCCCGCACGGCCTGCCGGTGGAAGCCTTTTCAGGACGCGCGCAGATCAGGATCCGCGCTCGGCGAACGCGTCGAGTCCGCAGGCCACCCCGGCCATCACGGCCGCGATCCGCACCGCGTCGTGGCAGGCATCCTCGCTGGCACCGAGGTGCACGAGGCTCGCCTCGTGGCTCTGGATGCAGGCCTCGCAGCCGGCCAGCGCCGCGCATCCCAGGCTCATCATCTCGAATGTCGTTTTCGAGGTCGCGGGCTGGGCCATCCGCCCCATCCGCAGGCGCGCCGGCCGCGATGCGTAGCTCTCCTTGCCCTCGCGGCCGTGGGCCACCATGTGACGGAAGCGAAAGTAGACGGTGTTCATCGCCATCAAGCCGGCGGCGGCGGTGGCATCGGCGATCACGGCGGCCGCCCCGTCGCCGAGCGCGGCACGGATATCGGCCGCGAGGGCGTCCGCCAACGGCCGGGAACGGACGAAAAGGGCGGCGGCCAGCGCCGTGCCGAGGGCCTGATCGGGTTCCAAGACCTCGCTGGACAGCACCGTCTGGGCGTTGAGCCGCAGATCCTTGAGGTCGTCCGGGAGCGTCTCGCGGAGGGCGTCGAGGGCGGGAATCGTGGGGGGCATTGGCTGACTCCGACGCGGGGTGGCGGGATTGTAGCGGTTCATTGAACGGTGGGCCGGAGGGATGGTAGGGTTGGCTCGTTTGCCCGCACCGCCAAGGCTTCCATGCCCCGCCGCGACGACCTCCACACCATTCTTCTCATCGGATCCGGGCCGATCGTCATCG
>SXWA01000013.1 GCA_005791575.1 Planctomycetaceae bacterium | reverse complement strand
CGACGCGGCGCCGCGCCTTCACGCTCGTCGAGTTGCTCGTCGTCATCGCCATCATCGGCACCCTGGTCGGCCTCCTCCTGCCGGCCGTGCAGGCGGCGCGCGAGGCGGCGCGCCGCAGTGCCTGCTCGAGCAACCTGCGCCAACTCGGCCTGGCACTGTTCAACCACGAGTCGGCCCTGCGCGCCTTTCCGCCGACCGACGTCGCCGGGGGCTTCTCGATCCAGGCCCGGCTGCTGCCCTTCATGGAGGAGGCAGCGCTGCAGGGCCTGCTCGATTTCCGCCAGCCGGCCTTCACCGGCGCCTTCAACGCCCAGGCACCGAACCCGCTGTTCCGCGCCGCGTTCGCCACGCCGGTGCCGGTGATGCTCTGCCCGAGCGATGATGCGGCGCCGGTGCAGACGGTCACCGTGGTGAGCGGCGGACCGTTTGCCTACGGCGGTCTCAACTACATGGTGAGCTACGGCTCGGGCAATGGCACCACCTACGACCAGCGCTGGCCGACCGACGGCATCGCCTACGAGGGCTCGCGGGTGCGCCTGGCGCAGATCACCGACGGTGCCTCGAAGACGGTGTTCATGAGCGAGGCGATCCGCAGCACGGGTGATGATGCCACGCAGCCGGCCGGCCAGCCGGTGCAGTTCCCCTACCGCAAGACGCTCAACGGATCGACCGGCGTCAACAGTGTCAGGCAGAGCTCCCCGGGATATCCCGCCGGCGGTGCCTGGGCCGGCGCGGTGGTGGGAGGGGTCATCCAGAACCCCGACCTGGCGGCGATCTGGCCCACCTTCACCGGTTGGCGCGGGGCCAACACGAGCACGCTGCGCGGGCGGTGCACCTGCTGGGCGACCACCGGCGCGCTCAACACCCTCACCAACGGCTACACCACCCCCAACAGCCGGATCCCCGACGTGGTGATCCACGGCAGCGGATTCTTCGGTCCCCGCAGCTTCCACCCCGGGGGCGCGCAGGTGCTCTTCGGCGATGGCGCGGTGCGCCTCCTGCCCGAAGCGATCGATCCGGCGGTCCACCGCGCGCTGCACAGCGGCACCGGTGGTGAGATCGCGGTGTTCGACCCGTGACACGCCGCAGCATGCCCCGGCGCCGCTGGGGGCATGTCGTGCACCACCATCCTCCATCACCGACACGTTTCCCCGAGACACCTCCATGTCCCCGTCGCCCTCGCGTGTGCCCTGGCCCGACTACCGCGCGGTGTGGCGCTGGCACTTCTACGCCGGCCTGGTCTGCATCCCTTTCGTGGTCGTTCTCGCTCTCAGCGGCGCGGTCTATCTCTTCAAGGCGGAACTCGAGGCCTGGCAGGAGCGGCGCTACGACAGCCTCGCCACCGGCACGGCGGCGCCGCCGTCGGCGCAGGTCGCTGCGGTGCTGGCGGCGTTTCCCAGGAGCCGGTTCGAGGGCTACGAGATCCCGGCCGGCCCAGGTCGCGCGGCGCGCGTGCTGATCGATCATCCGGGCGATGCCGCCCACCCCGATGGCGGCGCGCGCCGGGCCTACGTCGATCCGGTCGGGGCGACGCTCCTCGGCAGCGTGTGGGAACGCGACCGCCTCATGAAGGTCGTGTTCCGGATCCACGGGGAGCTGCTGATGGGTGATCGCGGCTCCAATCTCGTCGAGCTCGCCGCCTGCTGGACGATCGTGATGGTGGCCACGGGCCTCGTGCTCTGGTGGCCGCGGCAACGCCGGGGTCTTGCCGGCGTTGCCTGGCCGCGGCTCCGCGGCGGGCGCAGGCTGTTGGTCCGCGACCTGCACGCCGTCACCGCCGCCTGGCTGTCGGTGTTCACGCTCGTGCTTCTGATCAGCGGTCTCCCCTGGGCCCGCTGCTGGGGCGACTGGCTGAGGACGGCACGGCGCTGGACCGGCACGGTGGTCGTGCGCCAGGACTGGTCGAATGGGAAGGGGGGCGGAGCCGGCGCGCATGCGGCCGGTCACGGTGGCACGGCCGGCCCGGGTGGTGGGCGGTCGGCCGACCGCGCCGCGCTCGATCCGGTCGCGCTCGACCGGGTGGCGGCGGTGGTCGCCGGTCTCGCCCTCGACCCGCCGGTCGTCCTCGCCCCGGAACCGGGCGCGGCCGGCGGCCGCTGGACCGCGAAATCCCAGACCGCCAACCGGCCGCGCCGTGTGAACCTCGTCATCGACGGGACCACCGGCACCATCGAGTCGCGTGACGACTTCTCCACCAAGCACCCGATCGACACGGCGGTGGCCATCGGCATCGCGCTCCACGAGGGGCGCCTCTTCGGCTGGCCGAATCAACTCCTCGGTCTGCTCACCGCGCTCGGCCTCGTCGTCGTCTGCATGAGCGCCGTGTGGCTGTGGCTGCGCCGCCGCGACCCCGGCACGCTCGGTGCGCCACCGCCGGGCGTGCCCCGCGCGCGGAGCCTGCCGCTGGTCGCGCTGATGCTGGTCCTCGGCGCGCTGCTGCCGCTCTTCGGGCTGTCGCTGGTGGTGGTGCTGCTCCTCGAACGGTTCCTGCTCCGGCGCATCCCCGCCGTGGCCGCCTGGCTCGGCCTCGATCTGGGCTCGGCCGAGACGGCATGAACGACGTGCCCTGTCAGAAAAACCGGGCGGCGGCGGCGATCGCCGCCGTCTCGATGCGCAGGACGTGCCGCGCGAGGGCCACCCGGCGGGCGCCGGCCCCTTCGGCGGCCGCGATCTCCTCGGCCGTGAATCCCCCCTCGGGGCCGACGAGCACGAGCACCGGCCCGGCCGTGGCGGCCGGCGCGGCAGTCTCGCCGGCCGGATCGGCAATGAGCAGGCTGGTCCCGGCCGGTTGCCTCCGGAGCGCGTCGCCCACCGTCGCCGGCTCGTCGATCACCATCAGCCGGTCGCGGCCGCACTGCTTGCAGGCCTCGATCACCGTGCGCTCCAGCCGGGCGCACGCGGCGGCCGTGGGAAGCGCCACTCCCCGGGTGGTGATCAGCGGCACCAGCCGCGCCACGCCGAGTTCGGTGAGCTTCTCGACCATCCACTGCTGCCGCTCCCCCTTGGGGAGCGCGACGGCGAGCGCGAACGCTGCCCCGGGCGGGATCGCTTCCGTGATCGGTGGCTCGGTCCGCAGCTCGACCCGATCGCGGTTGATCGCCGTGATCTCCGCCAGCCAGCGGCTGCCGGCGCCGTCGAAGAGCACCACCCGGTCGCCGACCTTGGCCCGCAGCACGCGCACCAGATGGCGCGCCTCGTCGCCGCTGAGCGCGGCCTGCCCGGCGACCGGTGGGGTGGCGAGATGGAAGCGTTCGCTCATCGGATGGTATGCCGGGGAACATGGACGGGGTTGGCCGCCACGTCCATCCGACTGTGCTGACGGCCGGGTGGATTGTCCACACCCCGTGGCCCTGCGGCCAAAGGGACCGCCGGCCCCCGACTGCTCCTGACCCGGACGCCCACCACCGCTACACTCGGCCCCCCGATGCATCCCGACACCACCCCATCCCCCCTGCGCCCCTTCGACGGCACGTTGTCGCCGGCGACGTTCCACTGCGCGCCGCCGCAGGAGGAGGCGCTGGCCCGGTTGGAATGGCTCCATGACCACCGCCAGCGCTTCGGTCTGGTGACCGCCGTGACCGGTGGGGGCAAGAGTCATCTCCTCGCCGCTGCCGCCCGGCGCCTCGCCGGCGCCGGGGCCGAGGTGGCCGTGCTGTCGCTCGTCGGGTTGGACCCGGGGGAGTGGATCGACCTCGTGCTCGAGCGGCTGCCGCTCGATCCGGCGAGCCGGGCTGATCCCGGCCGCCCGTGGGCGAAACTCGAAGCGCGGATGCGGGAAAACATGCTCATGGAGCGGACCACTGCGCTGCTCCTCGACGACCTCGACCGCGGGCCGGCCGACGTGATCGCCGGCGTGTCGCGGTTGGTCGGGGCGGTCGAGCCGCGTTTCGCCCGGGTGATCGTCGTGGCCACCGCATCGACCCCGGCAGTGGCCCTCCTGCCGCCGCAGCTCCACACGCAGGTGGCGGTACGGATCGATCTCGCCCCCTGGAGCGAGGCGGAGGTTGCCGGCTTCCTCGCCTGGGAGGCCGACCGCGTGGCGGCCCCCGCGGCGTTGTTCACCCCCGCGGCGGCCGGTGCCCTCGCCCGCTTCACCGGCGGCCTGCCGCGCGATGTCGTCCGACTGGCCCGGCTGTCGCTCGCGGCCGCCGCGGGTGCCGGGCTGACGACCGCCGATCCGGCGATCGTGGAGCAGGCGTGGTGCGAACTGTTTCCCGCTGCCCCTGGCCCGGCGGCGACCGTGCCGATTTCGACCGTGCCGCTTTCGACCGGACCGATTTCGACCGGACCGCTGCCGGAGACGATTGACCATGACCACACGCCGGCCACCGTGCGGTCGGTCCGCCGGCTGTGGGGGTGAGGGCTCTTTCCCTGTGCGGCGACGGGGCGGAGAATACGGCCCCCCCTTGGAGCGACCGATGGCGGTTCCACCCGTGAGCAGAACACCCCCGCCGGCCGAGCGGCGCGGGGAACGGATCGTGGCGGTGTCGCCCGACGACGGCGCGGCGATCGACCTCCGCAGCCCCGCGTTGGCCGCCTTCCTCTCCTGGCTGGTGCCGGGGTTGGGGCAGCTTTACCAGGGGCGCCGGTTCAAGGGGGGACTGTTCATGGGGGTGATCCTCTTCACACTCGTGGTGGGGATGTGGCTCGGCGGCGGGCGGGTGGTCTATGCCTCGTGGGTGCCGCGGAACCTGGCGCCGGGCCGGCCGCTGGTGGCTCGGATCGACCGCTGGAGTTTCGTCTGCCAGGCCGCCGTGGGGATCGTGGGCCTGCCCGCGCTCCTCCAGACGATGAGCCTCCACGGCAGCGGACTCGAGCCGATGCTGCCCGGGGCCTTTCTCGCGCCGCCGTTGGTGCCGCGGCAACTGGTGGCCCGTGACTACGCCGAGCGGTTGATCAAGCGTGATCCCGACATCGAACGGGAGGATTTCATCGATCGCCCACCGGTGCGCGAGAGCCGCTTCGACCAGCTCTCGCTCTGGCACCGGCAGCTGGGGCGCTGGTTCGACATCGGCACCCTGTGGACGATGCTCGCCGGGATGCTCAACCTGCTGGTGATCTACGACGCCTGGGCCGGACCGATGGGCGCCGGATCGATGGGCCGGGAGGGGGGCTCGGGACGGACACGCTCCGCCGGTCCGGAGCAGCGCACCGGCGGTGAGCGGGGTGGCGCATGAACGGCGCGCTGCTGCCGCTGGCCGCGATGTGGCTGGGTGGGCTCCCCGGCATCTTCGTGGGCCTGCCACTCCTGGTCGTGGCGAGCATCGTCTTCGCCGCCACCCATCATGAGCAGCCGGTCGCCATCCTCCGCGCCACCGTTCACTGGATCGGATGGCTGGGGGGCATCCTCGGCGCGGTGCTCGCGGCGGTGCTGCTGGTGGGTTGGATGGTGTGAACGATGGTGCTCGCCGCGGATGGCTCCGCGGAATCCGCGCCGGCGGCCGCGCGGCGGAGTTGGCCGCAGGCCGCGTCGATCCGCGCCCCTTTCCGCCGCCGGACCTGCACGTTCACGCCGGCGTCGCGGAGGGTGGCGAGGAATCCCTCGCGGGCAGCCGTGGTGGGTTCCTTCCAGGGGAGGCCGGCCACGGCGTTGTAGGGAATGACGTTCACCAGCGCCGCGCGGCCGGCGAGCACCGTCACGAGATCGCGGGCCTGGCGTGGTGAATCGTTGATCCCGCCGAGGAGCACGTATTCGTAGGTCAGCCGCCGGCCCGACGCCTCCCAATACCGGTCGGCCGCCGCCATCACGTCGGCCAGGCCGATCGCCGCGTTGACCGGCACCAGGCGGGTGCGGAGCTGGTCGTCGGGGGCGTGCAGCGAGACGGCGAGGTGGTAGCCGGGATTCGCCGCGGTGAGCCTGTCGATCGCCTTCGGCAGGCCGACCGTCGACACCGTGATCCGCCGCGCCGAGATCCCCGGACCATCCGCCTCCTGCACCGCCGCCAGCGCGGGGAGGAGGCGATCGAGGTTGGCGAGCGGCTCCCCCATCCCCATCACGACGACGTGGCTGAGCCGTTCGTCGCCGGGCAGCAGGCGGGCCAGGCGCAGCACCTGTTCGAGGATCTCGCCGGCGGAGAGGTTGCGGATCACGCCGTCGAGCCCGCTGGCGCAGAACACGCAGCCCATCGCGCAGCCCACCTGCGTGCTGATGCACACCGTCCGTCGCTGGCCGTCACGGAGGAGCACGCATTCGATCCGTTCACCGTCGGCCAATTGGAGAAGCAGCTTCTCCGTGCCATCCTCGGTGCGGTGGTGCCGGGCGACGGTGGTCGACCAGACCGTGAACGCCGCCGCCAGATCGGCGCGCAACCCCCGCGGCAGGTCGCTCATGTCGGCGAACGATTCGGCCCGGCCGCCGTGGAGCCAGCGCCGGATCGCCCGGGCCCGCCAGGCCGGTTGCCCGTGTTCAGCGCACCATTCCGCCAGGAGCGGCCCGGGTTCGAGGATATGGTGCATGCTGGTGCCAGGGGGCTGGGGGAAGGCCGGTCTGGAAACCGTCCGCTGTCCGGGGTAGTTTTCCAGGGTTCCCCCCAGTCTGCCCTCCCCACCGGACCGCACGCGAGCCTGCAGCGATGAACGAGCGGAAATACGAGGAACGCACCCGCTGGGTCTACGACGAGCAGGCGTTTCCGGTCTGGAACCGGGAATTCGAGAAGGCGGCCCGGGCCGACATGATCCGCGACGATCTCTGGGCCGGCCGGAGCATCGCGATCCTCCTGGCCACGCTGGTCGCCGTGGGGCTGGTCCTTGCCCTCGGCACGGTGATGTTCGTCTCGAGTTGGCGCTGACTGACGGGCCGGACGACCGGTTTGCCTGACCGGACGACCGGTTTGCCTGACCGGACGACCGGTTTGCTTGACCGGCCTCTGGGCACATCCACGACGAGACAGGCCAGTCTCCCGCCGGCCCGGCGGTGCCCGGCGCGCCACACCGGCCCCGACGAATGGTCGCGTGATCCCCCCGTGACGCGCGCGCTCGCGCACAGCCGTTGCATCAGCCGGCGGCTGTCGTCAGGTGCCCCACCCCGGCTGCCGGCGCGGAGCAACCCCCCGGACGGACCCACTATTCATTCAGGTTCGGTTTGGATTACCATTCCCCGCGCAGGGGCTCGCTTTCGGGGGGGTATGCGTTCCGGCACCGGTGTTTGGCAGCGTTGAGTGTGCACCATGGTCATGCAGGCTTCTGCTTCACTGCGCCCGTCTGCCGATCGACGGCAGGCGATCGTGCGGGCGCCGGCGAAGCTCAACCTCTCCCTCGCGGTCCTCGCCCGTCGGCCCGACGGATTCCATGAGATCGAGTCGCTCATGGTGCCGGTGTCGCTGGCCGACACCGTCGCAGTCCGCAGCCGCAATGACGGCCGGTTCACGCTCGCGGTGCGCTACGGTGGCCGGTTGGCACGCCACGCCGGACTGGCTGGCGACGTGCCGGCCGACGACTCGAACCTCGTGATCCGCGCTGCCAAGCTCCTGGCGGAAGAAGCTGGCTCGCCTGTTGGGCGCGATGTTGCTGGCTCGCCCAGAGGGCTCGGTGTTGCTGGCTCGCCTCTTGGGCTCGATGTTGCTGGCTCGCCCAGAGGGCTCGATGTAACTGGCTCGCCTCTTGGGCTCGACATCGAACTGGTGAAGCGGGTGCCCGCGGGGGCGGGGCTCGGTGGCGGTTCGAGCGATGCCGCTGCGGTGCTCCGTGCGGCGGCCGCCGTGTGGGGCATCGATTGGCCTGCCGCACGGATGATGGAGCTCGCCGCCCGGATCGGCAGCGACGTGCCCTGGTTCTTCGCCGGCGGCCCGGCGATCGTCGCCGGGCGCGGTGAGCAGGTGGGCAAGCCCCTGCCACTGCCGGCGCTCGTCGCCGTCATCGCCCGCCCGGTGGGCGGGCTCTCCACGCCGGCTGTCTACAAGCAGTGCCGCCCCACCGCCGCGCACCGCGGCGGAGCGCAGCGCCTCGCCGCCGCCCTCGCCGCCGGCCGTTGGCGGGCGGCCGTCAGGGAGCAGCACAACGATCTGGAACGACCCGCCATGGACCTGTCGGCCGACGTCGGCCGGCTCCTGGCGGCCATGGCGCGGGCAGGATGCGTGCGGCCGATGCTCACCGGCAGCGGCAGCGCGTGTTTCGCCCTCGTCAGGGGAATGGTGGAGGGCCGCAGGATCGCCGCGCGGTTGGGGGCCGCGGGCTGGCCGGGGGTTTGGCTTGTGAGAACGGAATCGACAAGAGTCAGCACCTGAATGATGAATCCCGAGACGTGACATCACGAATAAAGGGGCGCCCATGAGGATCACCGAGGTTCGAATCAAGCTGATGCACCAGACGACGGATCGACTGCTGGCATTCGGAGCGATCACCATCGACAACGCGTTTGTCGTGCGCGATCTGAAATTGATCATGGGTCCGCAGGGACCCTTCGTGGCGATGCCGAGCCGGAAGATGACCACCCACTGCCCGCGCTGTGGCCTGAAGAATCCGGTCCGGGCCAACTACTGCAACCAGTGCGGCAACCGGCAACCGGAGGTGCAACTGGCACCCGATGCCGATGGCCGGCGGCGGCTCTACGCCGACATCGCCCATCCGATCTCGGTGGCCTGCCGGGTGGCCATCGAGCGCGAGGTGGTGCAGGAATACGAACGCGAGGTGGAGCGCTCGCGGCAACCGGGCTACGTGTCGCGGTACGACGACATGGGCGACGAGGAGCCGCGGCTCCATGCCCCGCCGGCCGATCGCGACGATCAATCGGCCCCGCTCGCGCGCCCCGTGGCCGGCATCCAGCGGACCAATGGCCACGTGTCGCAGCCGCGCTGACCGGATCGCCGGTTGGCGGCCGCGATCACGCACCGCTTGCAAACGCACGGCCCTGCCGGGGAGTCACCGGCAGGGCCGTCGTCGTTTCAGGGCCGGCCGGTCAGGGCGCGCCCGAGCGGACCAGCGCGTGAAAGGCGGCCTGGAGCCGGAGCGTGATCGGGCCGGGCGTGCCGGTGCCGATCTTCCGTCCGTCGAGTTCGACCACCGGCACCACCTCCGCCGCCGTGCCGGTGATGAAGCACTCGTCGGCGGTGTAGAGGTCGTGGCGGGTGAGCGTGGCCTCGCGGCAGTCAATGCCGGCGGCAAGCGCCAGTTCCATCACCGCGCCGCGCGTGATCCCCTCGAGGATGCCGGCGTCCGGCGGCGGGGTGAGCAGACGGCCACCACGCACCACGAAGACATTGTCGGCCGTGCACTCGGCGACCTCGCCCTTGTGGTTGAGCATCAGCGCCTCGACACAGCCGGCCTGCTGCCCTTCGAGCTTCGCCATGATGTTGTTGAGGTAGTTGAGCGATTTGATCCGCGGCGAGAGCGCGGCCGGATGCGACCGCTGCGTGGCGGCGGTCACGAGGCGCAGCCCCTTGGCGGTGAGCTCGGCCGGATAGAGGGCGATCGTGTCGGCGATGACGATCACCTGCGGGTCGCGGGTCCGGGCCGGATCGAGGCCGAGGCTGCCGGCACCGCGGGTGATCACGACGCGCACGTAGCCGTCGGCCAGGCCGTTGGCGGCGAGGGTCTCCTCGATGGCGGCCCCGAGCCGTTCGGGTGTCATCGGGATCTCGAGGCAGATCGCCCGAGCGCTGGCCCAGAGGCGCTGGAGGTGCTCACGCAGCCGGAAGACGCGACCGGCGTAGGCACGGAGCCCCTCGAACACGCCATCGCCGTAGAGCAGCCCATGGTCGAAGACGCTCACCCGGGCCTCGGCCTCGGGCACGAGCCGGTCGTTCATGAAGACCAGTCGGGGCATGAGAGCACCTGGCGGATCAGGCGTCCTCGACCCGGCCTGACACCAGCCGGACGACGCGATCGGCCCGCGCGGCGATCGCGGGGTCGTGGGTGACCAGCACTATAGAAAGGCCGTCGTCGCGGTTCAACTCGCAGAGGGTGTCGAGGATCCCGGCACCGCTCTCGGCGTCGAGATTGCCGGTCGGCTCGTCG
>SXWA01000130.1 GCA_005791575.1 Planctomycetaceae bacterium | reverse complement strand
GGGCGCGTCGGGTTCGGCGGCTGCCGGTGCCATGGCCGGTGGGGCCGGGGGGCAGCCGCTCCCCGGGATGCTCGCCACCGGGGGCAGTGCGGCCAGCGCCCAGGCCGGCGGCGCGTCGGTGACCGCCGGCGGCGGGGGGGGGTCGCTGTCGACATCGCGGGGGAGCAACTGGGCCAGTTTTGCCTCGCGCGAACGGCCGATCCCGATCACGCGACCGGTCCGCATCGAGTGTGCAGCCGACGAGTTCCGGATCCTCGAGGATGGCAACCGCCGGATCGAGACACGGGTCTCGGTCACCGGCGACACGGCCGACGCGGTCGATCCCCTGGTCGAGGCGCTCCGCGCCAAGGTCACGCGCTGGGGGCTCGCCGGCGACCGGATGTACTGGAAGCCGCAACTCGTGCTGTCGGCCGCCGCCGGTGGCCAGGGGCGCCGCGACGACCTCCAGCGGCTGCTCGTCGACTCCGGCCTCGAGACCACCACCGACTCGCGCAACGACGAGATCCGCAACCTGCCCCCGGTGGGCAGGCCTGGCTACGCCGTGGCCAATCCCTGACAGGAACGAGTCGCCATGGCCCGACCACGGTCCGACGAGATCAGCGCTGCCGGCCAGGACTCGTTCCTCGACGTCGTCACCAACATCGTCGGCATCCTGGTGATCCTGGTGATGCTCGTCGGTGGCCGGGTGCAGCAGCTCGTGGGGGGTGGGGCCGCCGCCGACTCGAAGGCCGCGGAGCTCTCCCATGCCATCGGCGAGCTGGAGGCGACCGCCGTGACGCTCGAGAGCGAGGTCGAGGAGTTGGCGTCCCAGACCAAGGTGGTGGCCGCCGCCGCGGCCGATGCCGGGCAGGCCCGGCTCGACCTCGCCACCGCCGTCGCCGCGGTGAAGGTCGACCTCGAGGAGGCCCGCCGGGCCACGGACGAGGCCACCGCCCGGGCCGCCGAGGCTGCCGCCCGCCGGCAGGTGATCGAGGCGGAGTTGGAGAAGACGCAGCTCGAGGCGGAGGGGCTGTCGCATGCCGCCACCACCACCCGCGAAGTGCTTGCCTACCCGACGCCGATCGGTCGCACGGTCACGGGCGAGGAGCTCCATTTCCGGCTCGCCGCCGGCCGCATCGCCTACATCCCGCTCACCGAGCTGTTCGAGCAGGCCAAGGCGCAGACGCGCCGCGCCGGTTCGTCGGCCGCGTCGCTCGCCACCCGGATCGAGTCGGTCGGCCCGATCCAGCAGTTCGGGCTCGACTACGTGATCGAGACCCGGATCGACCAGGCCCGTGGCCAGGTGTTGATCCGGTCGCGCGAATGGGTGATCCGCCCGGTCGGGGAGACGATCGGCGAGACCGCCGCCGAGGCGCTCGCCGCCGGTTCACGGTTCCGCCGCGTGATCGCCGGCATGACCCCCGACACCACCGTCACGCTCTGGACCTATCCCGACAGCTTCGACGTGTTCCGCGACATCCGCGCGGAGTTGCACCGCCTCGGGTTGCCGACCGCCGGGCGGCCGCTGCCCGAAGGGGCGCCGATCGGGGGATCGGCCGAGGGAAGCAAGTCGGTCGTGCACTGAGCGCGGCGTCGTGGGCCGTGCCGGCCCGGCGTCCGGCACGCGGCATCGGTCACGCTGTCGCCGCCCGGATCCCCGCTTCGACCGCGTCGAGGAGGAGATCGAGCTCGTCGAGCGTGATGCACAGCGGCGGCATGACGACGACCGTGTCGCCGAGTTGCCGCACCAGCGCGCCGTGCGGCCGGGCGGCGAGGCACGCGCGCGTGCCGCGTTTCTCCCCCCACGGATAGGGCGCCCCCGTGTGCTTGTCGGCCACGAGATCGAGCCCGGCCACCAGGCCGCACTGCCGCACCGCGCCGACATGGTCGAGGCGCGCGAGGCGCTCGCAGTGGGCCTGCAGACGGGTGATCTTCGGCGGCAGCGAGGCGAGCACCCGCTCGTCGCGGAAGATGTCGAGCGAGGCGAGGCCGACTGCGGCTGCGAGCGGGTTGCCCCCGTAGGTGTGCCCGTGGAAGAACGTCTTCCGCTCGGCATGCGTGCCGAGGAAGGCACGCCAGACCGCTGCCGTGGTGAGCGTCGCGGCCATCGGCAGGTAGCCTGCCGTGAGCCCCTTGGCGAGGCAGAGGAAATCGGGGGTGACCTGTTCCTGTTCGCAGGCGAAGAGCGTGCCGGTCCGGCCAAACCCCGTCGCCACCTCGTCGAGGATGAGGAGCACGCCGTGCCGGGCGGTGATCTCGCGCACCCCCCGGAGGAAGCCGGGGGGATGGACATAGATCCCCGCCGCCATCTGCACGAGCGGCTCCATGATCACCGCCGCGACGGTGCCCACGTGCTCGGTGAGGATCCGATCGAGGGCTGCAAGCGACTCCCCGAGCGAGGGCGCGGGCCGGCCCGTGGCGGGGCATGGGCCGCCGGGCGATGGCAGGCGGATCGACTCGAACGTGAGCGGGGCGAACATCGCCGTGAACCGGTCGACGCCGCCGACGCCGATGGCGCCGAGCGTGTCGCCATGGTAGGCCTCGCCGATGGCGACGAAGCGCGTGCGCGCCGGCTGCGGCGGATCGGCCTGCCGCCAGTATTGGAAGGCCATCTTCAGGGCCGCCTCGATGGCGCTCGACCCGTCGCCGGAGAAGAACACCTTCTCGAGGCCGGGGGGCGCCACCTCCACCAGCCGTCGGGCGAAGGCGACGGTGGTCGGGTTGGAGAGGCCGAGATTCGTGGTGTGGGCGACCCTCGCCACCTGGTCGGCGAGCGCGGCATCGAGCCGCGGATGGCGGTGCCCGTGGACGTTGCACCACATGCTCGCCGAGCCGTCGAGATAGCGCTTCCCGGCGGTGTCGACGAGCCAGGCCCCCGCGCCCCGCTCGATGAGCAGCGGTTCGTATTCCTCCATCTGTGTGAAGGCGTGCCAGACATGCTCGCGGTCCCACCGGGCGAGTTGGTCCGCGGTCGGAAAGCCGGTCGCGGCCGGGGCCGGAGACTCGGGCGTGGCGGCGGAGTGGCCGGGAGGCGTGGCGGTGATCATGGTCGGACTCTACCAGGCTTTGGTCAAACAGCCTGCTGCACCTCACGGATGAGGTGCCGGGAACGCAGCTCACGGGAAAAGCGCAGCGCTTCGGGTGGCCAAAGGCCAGGGATGGACTTTGGCCACGGGCCGCTACCGTCCTGGGCCCGCGGACTCGCCGCGGGCCGCCCAGTCAGCCGCGCGGCCGCCCCGGGATCGTCACCGTCGTTCCCACCGCGGCGGCCAGCCGGGCGGCCGCGCTCCCCTGGACCACCGCAGCCTCGATGAAGCCCTGCGAACCGACCAGGGCCACCGCGGTGCCGGGGTTGGCATCGCCGTAGGTGCGCACCAGCGACCGCACGTGATGGGGGCCGATCTGGAGCGCGCCGGCCGCCACCACCGCCGGCCAGAGGGTGGACGGAAGATTGGTGACGACGTTGCCGAAGGCATCGACGTGGATCACGGCGCCGTGCCAGGCGCCGTCGCGTTCGAACGGCCGGGGGAGCGGCAGGGCCATCAGGTCACCGGCCGGCTCGCCGAGCGACGCCGGATCGCTCCCCTCGAGGAGGCGGACAGCCGCCGGGGCGAGCACGTCGCGGCCGTGGAAGGTGTTGGACGCATCCGGGGGTACCTGGAGACGGTGGCAGGCCGTGAGCACGTGGCGGTCGATCGCCAACGACAACACACCGTTGTCGGGAGCGAGGAACGACTGATTGCCGATCCGTGCCCACACCAATCGCCGCGCGGTGCCGACCCCGGGATCGACGACCACGATGTGGAGCGTGTCGGGGGGGAAAGCGAAGCAGCCGCGTGCCACCATCCACGCCGCGGCGGCGACGTCGTGCGGCGGCAAATCGTGGGTGATGTCGACCAGCGTGATCGCCACGGCGGTGCCGAGCAGCCGTCCCTTCAACTCCGCCACGTAGACGCTGCCGGAGCCGAAGTCGGTCGTCAGGGTGACGATCCGGGGCCGCGCGGGGGAGGTGAGGTGCATGATGGAAGCCGGGGGGGTCAGGAGCCGCGGATCAGGGCGAGGGCGGTTTCCCGGACCTTGGCCGGATTGACGTTGGGATTCTTCTTGCGGGCCTGGCCGATGAGTCCGGCGGCGGCCTGCTCCTTGCCCCCCTTCACGTCGGCGACGATCTTCGGGTTGGCGGCGAGCAGTTCGCGAACCAGCTCACGCAGGTCATCGTCGCTCACCGCGGCGATGCCGAGGGCCGCCACCGCCGAATCCACGTCGGCCGCGGTCGCCGCGCGGCCGAGCGTGAGGAGGCCGGCGAAGATCTCCCGGCCACGGGCGGTGTCGAAGTCGCCGCGGCCGACGCGGCCGATGAGATCGGCGAGGGGCGCCGGGCCCACCGGGAACTCGTCGATCGTGCCGCCGCGCTCGTTGAGCGTGCGGAGCACGTCCTGCTGGAGCCAGTTGGCGGCCGGCTTGCCCTCCCCCACCAGCCCCGCGACGGTCTCGTAGTAGGCGACCACGTCGCGCCCCTGATTGACGATCACGTCGGCGTCGTAGGCGGGGATGCCCCACTTCTCCGCCAGTGCGGCGCGGAGTTTCGTCGGCGGATCCCCCATCGCCGCGCGGATTGCCGCCAGCTCATCCTCCGTGACCGTCACCGGCACGAGATCGGGATCGGGGACGTAGCGGTAGTCGCTCGACTCCTCCTTGTGCCGCTGCCCGCGGGTCACCCCGGCGGCGTCGTCCCAGCCACGGGTCTGCTTCGGTGCCTTGCCGATCTCGATGCCGGTCCGTTGCCACTCCTCCCACTGCCGTGCCGCCTCGTAGGCCAGCGCCCGCTCCACCGAGCGGAAGCTGTTCATGTTCTTGATCTCGACGATCGGCGTCTTGGCGGTGGTGCCGTCGGTGCGGGGCACGTGGAGGTTGACGTTGGCATCGACGCGCAGGCTCCCCTCCTGC
The DNA here is from genome assembly GCA_005791575.1 of Planctomycetaceae bacterium. Taxonomy (GTDB): domain Bacteria; phylum Planctomycetota; class Planctomycetia; order Pirellulales; family UBA1268; genus F1-20-MAGs016. The sequence goes on along the minus strand of SXWA01000130.1, from coordinate 320 downwards.
ATGTTGCAGTCGCTCACCCCGAGGTAGACCAGCAGCAGCTTCAGCTCGTTGAGCCATGCGCGGGCCTCCTGCGGACTGCGCAGGTCGGGCTGGCTGACGATCTCGACCAACGGCGTGCCGGCACGGTTGAGGTCGATCCGGGTGTCGCCGGTGCCGGCCGCCTCGTCGTGCATGCTCTTGCCCGCGTCCTCCTCGAGGTGGACGCGGATGATGCCGACGCGCCGCGGCGCGAACGCCCCCTTCGGATCGACCACCTCGAGGCTGCCGTCAGCGGAGAACGGCAGGTCGAACTGGCTGATCTGAGAGCCCTGGGGGAGGTC
>SXWA01000129.1 GCA_005791575.1 Planctomycetaceae bacterium | reverse complement strand
GCCCGCCGTGCCGCCGAGGGCGCACTCGCCCTCGAGGTGCGGGCGCCGGCACGCGGGCTCGGGCCCGACCTGGAGGCGATCCTCGACCCGCGGGTGGCGGGCTTCACGGTGACCGGGATCAACGACACGGGGGTGGTGGTCTCGCGGTTCGACCCCGATACCACGGCGGCGACCGTCGTCACGGAGCGCACCTGGACGGTGGCCCTCGAGCGCGGGGCCGACGCCGCCGGAACCTTCGTCTTCCCGACGCCGCGGGTCGAGACGGCCGAGTTGCTGCGCCAGCGCTATGCCGACGCCGACCTCGTCGCCGCGGCAGAAACCATCGATCTGCGCGGACCGGTGGACCAGGCCAGCGGTTCACTGCGCCGGTTGATCATCCCTGCCGTCGGGGCCCTTGGCGCCGTGGGTGCCCTGGCGATCGGCTGGCGGTTGTGGCGGTCGCGGCGGCGCCCCCGGCCGCGCGGCTTCACGGTGCCCGATCCCGCCACGCCGTTCGCCGTGCTCGAACTCCTGCGCGACATCCAGTCGACCAACGGCCTCGACCGGCGGGCCCATGCCGAACTGGCAGAATCGATCGACCGGATCGAGCACGAATTCTTCGCCGCCGGTGGCACCGCGGCCGACAGCGATCTCGCCGCGGTGGCCCGCACCGATCTCGCCGCGGTGGCCCGCAATTGGGCCAGCCGCATGGCGAGTCGGCCAGCACGCGTCGTCACCGCAGGCGACATGGTCGAAACGAATTGGGAGACGATCAGAGACACGTCATGCGGGATGGATACCAGCCGATGACGGATTCTCCAGGATCCATCGGCACCCCCCACCACCGGCGCCGGCACACATGATGGCACGCCGCGCGTTTCCGACCCTACCAGCCCGTGGCCAAAGTCCATTGAAGAGCCAAAAAACTTCCGGTGGCAGGTTGCCTTCCTCCTTGAATTCAGTAGTCTGCTCGGCTCTCGGGCGTCGGTAAGGGGGCGTAAGCTCTTGGACAGACGCCAGGGAAACCTGACCTCGGAAGACGAGTTGCCATCGAGTCGCTTGCGACGCGGGGGCAGAGCGTAGGCCGATCCACGCTGAACGATTCAATCGTTCAGACGTGTCGATTCGCCAGTCGCGCCGAAAGCGTTTTCGGCTGCTCGTCCGTGACGGACGTTTGTCCGTCGCCTTCATCCGAGAGGTGTTGGCCATGTCGATAGCAGCCCGTGGCCAAAGAGCCTGCTACCACCTCCCCCAAGGTACTCGATGCTGAGCCGACGTTGGCTCTCCATGCACGTGCCAGCGGCCTTCGCGCGCAGAAAGCCCCAACACCTACCGTACCCGCGTCACCATGCCGACACTCTCATCATCACAGTCGGAGCCTTGCATCCACGATCGGCCAACGCTGCTCCCGGTACCCAGCGGCCTCACCGCCCGGTTCATCCCGGGAGCGGAGTGGAAGCTACACCGAGCATGCCACCCTTCCATCCGCAGGGGGTCTGACCGGGCGGGCTGGATGGGCTTGGTCTTCGCGATTTCGGTCGTGTTTGCGAGCGGTTCGCCCACATCAGCGATGCCTCCGCGCGATCAAGCCGGCAGGCCCGACTGGCCGGGGTTCCGCGGAGCCGACCACCAGGCGCACGTCTCCGAAACGTATCCGGTCTTCTGGGACATCGCCTCGGAAAACAACATCTCTTGGGCGGTCCCCACCACAGGCCTCGGGCACTCGTCGCCGGTCATCAAGGACAATCGTGTGTTCATCACGGCGGTTGCCACCTCTCGCAACACATCCCGACGCTTCGGATTGCTGACGGTGCTGCACTCCGCTCTCGCCTCCGCATTGGCAGTTGCGGTGACCGCCTGGGCCCATCGTCATTCGATGTCCTCTGCCGAGCATCGCCACCCACACAGCGGCGATTTGATCCGCATGGTGATTGCCCTGGCATGCACCGCGATTGCCATCTTCATCTGTCTCTTTGGTACGAAGGTATTCGACTACGACCGGTGTCCGATCCGCTCGTGGCTTGGATCGATGACGATGACAGGGCTCATGCTCGACACGCTCGCCTGCATCACGTACCGTTGCCGCGCCGCACGGCACGTCCTCCTTGTCACCATCACCGGTACGTCCTGCATCACGTTCCTGGCGATGCCGGCGAGGGACCATGTCTTTCGCGTGGGGCTCCTCGGTGATCAAGTGCTGGTCTCGCTTGTCGTCGCCCTCGCTCCGGCACTTGTACTGGCTATCGTCTTCGCGACGAGAGCGTTCGATGATGACGACCCGCGCCGTTCCTTTGAATCGCGGACGGCCATCGGCGTGATGCTCCTGCTCATCGTGGTCTTCCTCGGCATCTCGCTCCTTCACCACATTCGCGCCGGCAATCCTCCCCCCGGCGACGATCTCCCTGCACAGCAGGCACCGTTCATCGCACTTGCACCGACCACGATTACTGCTCTCGTCGCGGTACTGCTGGCATTCGCGACCCACCCGCGACTGCGGCCTCGAAAAGAGGATGGAGGGCCGGCCTATCCCGATCGGGGGCCACGGTTGAGGCGCGATGCGGTGGTATTTCTGAATCGCGTCGCACCCGCGATCTTCGTCTTCAGCCTCACCGCACTGGCTTTGGCGACGATCGTGATCGTGCTCACGGTGAGCATTCAGAATTCTTCCTTCCTTCAGTACCATCTCCCAACCCCTGACTGGCGATCTGCGACCGCGTTTCAGCCCACGCTCATTGCGACTGCCGGGATGTCGGCGATCACCACTTTCCTCATAGTGTCGCTTACGGGGTCGACGACAGCCCGGGTCTCAAGCACTGTTTTCCTGGCGTTCGCGACTGTTTTGGGTCTCGTGCCGTCACACCTCTACGCGGCGAACGCAAAGTGGAATCGCCTGGCACCCGATTATGTTCGGGTAGTCGACGCATACGATGTACGGGCCGGCGTGAAACTGTGGTCGTGGGAGGGATTCAGCGGCCCTCTGGAGCCCGCGCACAGGGAAAACACGAGCGCGACACCCACTCCAGTGGCATCCGACCATCACGTCGTCGCCTTTTTCGGCAACTCGGGATTGGTGTGTCTCGATTCCGACACCGGGAACGTGGAATGGATGAGAACTGACATCGGCTTCCGTAGTGTCTACGGAGCGGGTGGTTCACCCGTGGCGTTCGACGGACGGCTGTTCGTCGTCTGTGACGAAGCGACCGATGGCCGCATCCATGCGATCGACCTGGCGAATGGTCGCACGCTTTGGGAGAGAACACGCGGTCCTGCCCGTCCCGGCCAGACAGTCGTGAGCGCTCACAGCCGGACGCCGTTCATCCAAGAGAATGGTGACCGGTTCGTCCTTCTGGCATGGGGCTGGGACGAAGTGACCGCCTACGACGCTGCGACGGGAGACGTTGTCCGGGTGATCGGCATCGATGGAGGTGGCGACCATGTGGCAAGCATTGCGGCCGACCGCGAACGGCTTTACTTCACGACCCCTCAGCACACGCTTGCCTACCCGGCTTCCTTCCTCGTCGCGGATGAACCAACCCCGCTTTGGAAGGCGAGAGCCACTGCCAACTGCTCCACGCCCGTTTCGAATGGGGCCCACGTGATATCGGTCACCGATCATGGCATCGTGACTTCACTGGAAGCGATCACAGGACGAGTGGAGTGGCGGGCGCGATTGCCCGGGGAATTCCGCGCATCACCCGTGATTGTCGGGGATTACGTCTATATCGCAGGAACGACGGGAGTGGTTCACGTCGGTCGCTTGACGGATTCGGCACCACAATTCGTCACGTTCGACATGCTCGATCCGATATTCGCGACACTCGCTGCCGCTGAGTCACGTCTCGTGTTGCGAACACAGACGACGATGTACTGCATCGGGCAGGCGGCGACGAGCGGCGAGGAGACGGCCCGCCACAGCATGGGTATTCCTGTCGATGCGACACGGCACCGCGGCAAGGACGTGCGTTGATCAAGCCCCACACCGCGGCCGGAAACATGCCGGACTCGGGAAAACCAGGTACGGTCGTTTGAACCTGGGATCGATTGCCCGCTGGAGCCCCATGGCGTGAAGCGAGCTGCGGGATCGCCAGAGTCCTCGTTCGGGCGGCGTTGCCCATCTCGGTACCGGTGCTGTCGCTCGGCTTGGGAAACCGCCGTGCCGGACGATTCAGAATGGTCACGGGCCGTCAGGGGATCCGCCGGCGCAGCACCACCAGTGGATCGGCCTCGGCCCGCGCGGCGCGGTAGCTCATCGGCTTGGCGAGCGCCAGCCCGGCGAGGAAACCGGCGACGTGGGCCGAATAGGCCACCCCGCCACCACCGCCGCTCGAATCGAACAGGCCGCTGATCACCTGGAAGGCGAACCAGATCCCCACCGCCACGTAGCCCGGCACGTCGACCATCATCCGCAACAGCAGCACGCTCACGCGGCGTTGCGGGTGGAGCACGAGATAGGCGCCGAGGACGCCGGAGATCGCCCCGCTGGCGCCGAGGCACGGGGTGAGGGCCGCCTCGCCGGTGGCGTTGAAGGCGACGAAGGCCAGAGACGCGATCACCCCGGTGGCCAGATAGAAGAGCAGGTAGCGGCCGTGGCCCATGTCGTCCTCGACGTTGTCGCCGAAGATCCACAGGAACCACATGTTGCCGAGCAGGTGCATCACGCTGCCGTGCATGAAGATCGCCGTCAGCAACGTGAGCCAGACCGGCACGGGTGTCGGCTGGAGGCCCGGCACCTCCACCTGGATCACGCCGTTGGGGGTGGGGATGGCACGGACCTGCGGTTCGGTGACCACGTCGTGGCCCGAAATGATCTCCGCCGGCACCTGGCACCAGGCGAGGGTCACGTTCTCGTTGACCCCCTCCGGACGGAACCCCTGCTGCAGCACCACGAACACGAACACGTTGATCGCGATCAGCGCGATCGACACGAAGGGGAACGAGCGACGGTCAGAGTTGTCGTCGCCGACGGGAAAGACCATGGATCGGTTCCGGGACGTTTCAGGGGGTGAAGCGGTGGATCATCACGTGCCGGTAGGTCTGCCCCGGCTCGACGCGGGGTGAGGGCCAGCGCGGATCGCCGGCGTGATGGATCGCGTCGGGGTATTTCTGTGTCTCGAGGCAGACGCCGCCGTGCTTCCGGTAGACCGCCCCCCCCTTGCCGGTGACCGTGCCGTCGAGATAGTTGCCCGTGTAGACCTGCACGCCGGGTTGGTCGGCGAGCAGCTCCATGCGCCGGCCGCTCGCCGGGTCGACGAGCACCGCCACCGGCCGCAGCTGACCGTCGGGCTGCCAGCCGCGGATCACGTAGTTGTGGTCGATCCCGCCGGGATCGGCGCCGGCGCCGGGCAGGGCTGCGATCGCCGCGCCGAGCGCCACCGGCGGCTGCCGCTCCGGCCGGAGATCGAAAGGGGTGCCGGCGACGGCGGCGAACTGGCCGGTGGGGATGCTGCCGGCATCGACCGGCAGGTAGGCATCGGCGACGACCGTCAGATCATGGCCACGGACATCGCCCGCGGCATGGCCGCCGAGGTTCCAGTAGCTGTGGTGGACGATGTTGCAGATCGTCGGGGCGTCGGCCGTGGCCGTCATCTCGACACGCAGTTCACCGGCGGGGGTGAGCGTGTAGCGGGTGGTGGCGGCGAGCCGGCCCGGGTAGCCCTCGTCGCCGTCGGCCGACACCATCGTGAAGACCACGCTCGGGCCGCGGGGGTCGGCCGGCTCCGGAGTCGCCTTCCAGAGGATCTTGTCGAAGCCGACGGTGCCGCCGTGGAGATGGTTGGGGCCGTTGTTGGTGGCGAGCCGGTATTCCTTGCCGTCGAGGGTGAACTTCCCCGCGGCGATCCGGTTGCCGACACGGCCGACGGTGGCGCCGAAGTAGGGATGGCCCTTGACGTATCCGTCGACGCTGTCGAACCCGAGGACGACGTCGACGGGATCGCTGCCCGGCGTCCGCGATGGCACCAGGAAGCTCGTGAGGATCGCACCGTAGTCGGTGATCGTGGCCTGCCAACCGCCCGGCACGCGCAGGGTGTAGAGGCTGACGGCACGGCCGTCGGGCAGGGTGCCGAACGGCGTCTGGCTGACGGTGTGCATCGCGGCACCTCCTCGAGGAGCGGAGACGGCCGGCTCGGCAGCGCCGGCCTGAAGGCCGACGAAGATCGCGGCAGCGCCGAGCCCGCGGAGGATCCGGGGCAGTGTCGGGTGGTTCGGCATCGGTCGTTCCCCCTTGGAGCGGCCCGGCGGTGGGCCTTCAATCCCGGAGAACCCTGGAACCGCCGGCTGCGAAGAGGCTACCGCGGGGTCGACGACCTGACCACCATACGCTATCTCCCGCCTGCTCCCGCGGGCTGCGTGATGCGCGCGCTGCGCGGATCCCAGCGGTCGGACGGACCGTGTCACACCGTCCCCGGCTCCGTCAGGCCGCCTGCGTTGTGGGCTTGACCGGCACCCGGGGCTTGGCGGCAGTGGCACCACCACCCGCTTCCACCTCCTGGCGCTTCCGGCCGATCCAGCCGTCGACACTCCACGCGCCGCCCCCGAAGGCCAGCAGGGCGAAGAGGCCGCCGGCGATGGCGAGGTTCTTCATGAACTGGATCGTCTGCAACTGTCGTTGCAGCGGATCGGCGAACCGCCAGAAATCGTGGAAGTACCAGGTCGCCGCGCCGAGGAACACCAGCAGGCAGAAGGCCCCGATCCGCGTCCACGCCCCGAGGATCACGGAGATGCCGCCGATGGCGAGAAGGAAGATCGCGCCGGCGAGGGCGAGCTTCGGATTGGGCACCCCCTCCGACTGCATCAATTCGGTCGTCTGCTGGAACTGCGGGATCTTGTTGCCCACCAGACTCGCCACGAACACCGCCGCGAGGCAGAGGCGGGCGAGGAGCGACATGAATCCCTTCATCGCGGCGGCGAGTTGTTCCATGATCCGAGCCTCCTCCGGCGGGCGGGCCTTCGACCCGTGGTGGGAATCGTCGCCCCCCCCCGGGAATCGGGCAAGACCATTCGATCCCCGCGGTCTCCGCAGTGCCGGCGACCGATGGCCCACGCCTCTCCCAGACTGCCCGCCCTGCCCCGCCCATCCATCCCCTGAGTGCCCCCGAAGGGACACTCCGTCTCGTCTCTCCGACGGTCAGGCCGGCTCGTTGCAGGTGAGGCAGTGGACGGCCCCCCGGCCGCGCACCAGCACCTCGGCCGGGCAGGGCTCGATCCGGTGGTCGGGAAAGCAGTCGGCAATCGTGCGCAGGGCCGGTTCGTCGGACGGGCCGCCGAACACCGGCACGATCACCACGCCATTGCAGACCAGGTAATTGAGATGGCTGGCGGGGAGTTGGGTGCCGGCATGGCCGAAGTGCGCCGGAATGTCGAGCGGGATCACCTCCAACCGCCGTCCCCGGGCGTCGGTCACCCCGGCCAGGAGCCGGAGGTTCTCCTCCAGTGACTCGTGATTCGGGTCGAGCCGGTCGGGCTGCCGGGCCGCCACCACGCGGCCCGGGGCGACGAAGCGGGCGAGCTGATCGACGTGGCCGTCGGTGTCGTCGCCGGCCAATTCACCGCCGATCCACACCACCTTCGCCGTGCCGGTGAAGTGGCAGAGCACGCCGGCGACCTCGTCGCGGCTGCAGCCGGGATTGCGAAGCGGATCGACGATGCACCGGTGGTTGGCGATCACGGTCCCCTCGCCATCGGTCTCGATCGCCCCACCCTCGAGCACGAGGGGGCCGGAAAACACCCGGCGTCCCTCGTGGCAGGTGATCCAGCGGGCGACGCGGGCGTCGTCGTCCCAGGGGGGATACTTGCCCCCCCAGGCGTTCCAGCGCCAGCAGACAGCGGCGGTCGGCACATCCGCCGCGCCGGCGAGCCACACCGGGCCGGTATCGCGCAGCCACGCGTCGCTCGTCGGCAGTTCACAGATGGTCACCCGGCCCGCACCATCGGCGGCGAGGATGTCGCCGAGGAATCGCCGCGCCTCGGCGAGCGCGGCGCCGCTTGCCAGAACCCGCACCGGCACGCACCTCGCCACCTGGCGCACGAGTCGCTCGAAGGCGGGGGGCACCGCGGCGAAATCCCCGACCCATGTCGCCCGGCGGTGCGGCCACGCCATCCAGACCGCTGCCTGCGGCTCCCATTCGGCCGGCAGGCGGTAGCCAAGCGCGGCCACACCCTCCACGCCCCGGTCCAGCGCCGGTGATCCGCTCCGTGCGTTCATGGTGTCAGCGCCCCCAGCGGCCGAGGAGGCCGCCATAGGCGTCAATCCGCCGGTCGCGGAAGAAAGGCCAACGCGTTCGCGACCACTCGATCCGCCCCAGGTCGCAGTCGATCACGAACGTCTCGGGCCGGTCGTGGGCGGCCTTCGCCAGGCAGTCGCCGTTGGGGGCGTAGACCACGCTCGCCCCCCAGAACCGCAGCGGCCCCTCGCGGCCGGTCCGGTTGACCGCCACCACGAACAGTCCGTTGGCGATCGCGTGGCTCCGGAGCATCGTGTCCCACGACTCGTACTGCTCGCGGTGGAGGTCGTCCTCGCCGTCGAGCCAGCCGATGGCGGTGGGATAGAAGAGCACGTCCGCCCCGGCCAGCGCCGTCAGCCGCGCCGCCTCGGGATACCACTGATCCCAGCAGACCAAGGGCCCGACCGCGAGCCGGCTCGTGGGCACGCTCATGAATCCCGTGTCGCCCGGCGCGACGTAGAACTTCTCGAAGTAATGGGGATCGTCGGGGATGTGCATCTTGCGGTACACGCCGCGCGTGCTGCCGTCGGCGTCGAACACCACGGCTGTGTTGTGGAACAGCCCCGCGGTGCGCCGCTCGAACACGCTCCCCACCAGCACCACCCGGTGCTCCCGTGCCGCCGCCGCGAGCCGCTCGGTGAGCGGCCCCGGCACCGGCTCCGCCTCGGCGAACCGGGCGTGGCTCTCGTCCTGGCAGGGATATTCGCCGGCGAACAGCTCCTGGAGGCAGACCACCTCCGCCCCCTGCCCGGCCGCGGTCGCGATGCCGGCCAGGGCGGCCGCGATGTTGGCCTCACGGTCGGCGGTGCAGGCCGACTGCACCAGTCCGATCCGTACCGTGGGCCGATCGCCGATGGTGCGCCCGCCGCCGGTGCCGTTGCCTGCCGCGCCGGGCCGCCCGGAAGGGGTCATCAGGCCACCGTCTCCGCCTGCGGAATCGCCTCGGTCTGGGTGAGCCGGGCCGCCGGCACGGGGAACTGCTCGGCCATTTCCTTCACCGCCGCGCGGATCGCCGCCACCGCGTGGGGATCGGCATGCTCGCGCAGGGCACGGAGGATCCAGGTGGCGATCTGGCGCATCTCGGCCGCCCCGAGACCGCGCGTGGTCAGCGCCGGGGTGCCGAGGCGGATGCCGGAGGGATCCATCGGTTTGCGCTGGTCGAAGGGGATCATGTTCTTGTTGCAGGTGATCCCACAACGATCGAGGGTCTCCTCGGCCAGCTTGCCACCGATCCCCAGGGGGGTGACGTCGACGAGCATGAGGTGATTGTCGGTGCCGCCGCTGACGAGGTTCACTCCGCCGCCGGCGAGGGCCTCGGCGAGCACCCTGGCATTGGCGACGACACGGCGGGCGTAGTCCTTGAAGTCGCTCCGCAGCGCTTCGCCGAAGGCCACCGCCTTGCCGGCGATGACATGC
>SXWA01000128.1 GCA_005791575.1 Planctomycetaceae bacterium | reverse complement strand
GGTCGTCTCGAGGATCACATTGCCCGCCGCGTCGTAGGCGGTGTCGCGCTGCTCGAGGACCAGCGATGCGGCCGTGGAGACGGCGTCGGCCCAGCCGAGGGCTTTCTCGTTGCCGAGCGTGAGCACGCGCACCGTCCGCCCCGCGCCGTCGGTGACGTATTGCATCATCGGCTGGCCGGGCGCCGCCTCGAGGACGAGGTTGCCACGGCGATCGAAAAACGAATCGGTCGACAGCTGCCGGGGACCGATCGCGCCGGTGCCCTGATCGACGAACGCCGTCTCGGTCCGGAACGCGCGGTTGCGCACGTCGTACGACGAGCTCTCCGAGGCGCGGAGCAGGCCCGCCGCAGGCTTGTCGGGCGTGCCGTCGGCGTCGGCGTCGGCCACTACCACGCCGTCGCCGTCGTAGATCTGCCGCGACGTGACGCGGCCGAGATCGTCGTATGTCACGTAGCTCAGCGGACGATCGAGGTCCCCCGCCTCCGTCGCCGGGTCGTCGGTCGCGCCGGCCTTGGTCACGACCGGTCGGTTGCGCCAGTCGTAGGCCGTCGTCACGACCCGCGGGGCCTCGCCGCCGCCGGGAAAGCGCGTCGTCCGGGTGCGGTTGCCGTTGCCGACGCCGCCGGCGTCGTACTCGTGGGCGACGACGCACGTCATGTTCGACGACGGCGCGCCATTCGTGGGCGACCACTTGAAGCCGTCGGTCGTCGAGTCGTCGGTGCCGATCCACGTCGACGTCGGCCGCGCCAGGCCGTCGTACACGTGGTGCGTGATCGTCCCCGACGGGGTCTCGACGCGCTCGACCTTCCCCTGCTTGCCATACGCCGTCGTCGTCCGCAGGTAGTTGGTTCCCGCGGTTCCGAGCGTGACGGCGGTCGAGTAGGTCAGGCCGTCGAGATTCGTGTAGCGGTCCGTCGCCACCGCCTGCCCGGCCGCGTTCAACAGCGAACGCGACAGCGACTGGACGTTCGTGATCGGCTCGGCGCCGGTCGGCCGGCCCGCCGCGTCGACCGCCGGCACGGCGGCGAACGACAGCGTCTCGGAATAGGTCCCGCTCACGTCCCGGCGCGACACGTGGATCGGGCCGGTCGGCACACGTGCCGCGGCGTCCCAGCCGACGTACGTGCGCACCGCGTGGGCGACGTCGTCGAACACCCGGTAGGTGACATTCCCGCGCGGGTCGGTGACCATGACGCCCCGGCCGAGCGAGTCGACCGCGGTTACCGTCACCAGATGCAGGCCCCCACCCGCCGGCGTCGCCCAGCCGGCAGGGAGCGCCGAGAAGTCGCCGGTTCGCGCCGCGTCGACGTCCACGATCCGCTTCACGACCGCACCGCTGGCCGGATCGTAGGCGGTGAAATGGAGGAAGCCGTCGGCGTCGCGCGACCAGATCTCACGGCCGTCGGGATCGAACACGCGCGTCTGCACGTCGGCAGTGCCGGGCCCGTTCTGCGCCGCGCTCACGACCGGCAGCGTGACCGCCACCGACGCGACCTGGGTGGTGTCGGTGCGGAACGAGTAGGAATAGGTCGTCGTCTGGGCTGCCGGGGCGAATGCCGTCGCCACGGCGACGAACGACGCCGTCCGCCCGCCGGCCGAGCGCCTCACGTACGTCGTCGCCGTCTGCGGGATCGCGCTGCCCATCTCGCCGCGTTGCACCGCCGTCGACGACACCAATCCCACGACGTCGCCGGGAACCGTTTCCGTCGCCGTCGCGGTGACGCCATACGACCTGACCTCGATCAGCCCGGCGGCGTCGCGGACGTAAAGGTAGTTGCCCCCCTGCGATCCCATCAGGTCGACATGCGCCTCGGCGTCCGCCAGATTGGCGGGGAGGTCGAGCGCTTCGGGCGACGCCCGCCACATCGGCCGGCCCGCGGTGTCGTAGCGCGTGAACGAACCCCACTGCCGCTGCGTGCCGCCGTCGGTGGCCCGGGTGACGTCGAGCATCGACTGGCCGAACAGGTTGGTGTAGTTGACGACCTGCGTGCCGTCGGGCCGGGTGACCGTCGTCCGCGTCCGCCAGGCATTGAAGTCGTCGGTCGCCGCCGCCGGATTGGTCGCGTAGGAGAACGTGTAGGTCCCGATCCCTCCGGTGCAGGCGGAGCACCCCACGCCCTGCCGGTCGTGCCGGACGACGCGCTGCTCGGCGTCGTACTCGTAGTAGTCCGAGGCATAGGGGGCGATCGCCGCGTCGGACGCCGTCCGGAATCCCGGCACCGCAGCCGCGAGGCGCTTCTGGCTCGCGGCATCGAACGCGAACTTCAGCGCCCCAAAGAACCCCTTGTCGCTGTCGGGCTGGCCGAACGTGTAGTAGCGGTAGTAGGTCGAATCGATCAGGGCCCCCGCGCCGTCGCGGACCTCGATCGACTCCAGATCGCCGTCGGTGCCGTTCGGACTCCCGCCGGCGTAATAGCCGTAGGTGAGCACCCGGATCACGGCGCCGTCGCCGCGCGCGAGCGTCGCGGTCGTCACTCGGTCGCTGCCGCCGATCGTGTCGTACGTGTAGGTCCACGACTGCCGCGGCGACGTCCCCGACGCCGGGGCGACTGACGATGGCGACAGCGTCTCGACGCGCGTCGGCTGACCGAAGATGTCGCGCTGCGTGACGGTCGCCCGATTGCCGAAGGCGTCGCTGCGGCTCACGAAGCGCCCGTGTTCCTCCGGGGCGTTGGCGGAGAAGTCGTTGAACTCGATCGCTTCGCCGGCCGCCGTCCGGTAGACGAACCGCCCCCCCGCCCAGGTCAGCGAATCGGAATTGGCCGCGAGCGGCTCGAACGACGTCGTCGATCCCTCCTTGCGGAGGAACACTCTGACGTCGGTGCCGCTGAAGTCGAATTGCAGCGCCTCGGGCCCCTGCGCGTCGGACTGGATGACGCGGATCGACGGCATCGTCGTCGAGATCCGCCCGTTGCCGTAGCTCTGGTCGCCGTTGCGCACGGCGTTGCTCGTCCAGGCATGGGCCGGCCCGGCCGAGACGCCGTCGGTGACGCGCGGCGTGAGATTACCGACCGGCTGTGAGGCGAACCCGGTCGCCGCATGAACCCCGGACGCCCCACCGCCTCCGCCACCGGCGCTCGAGACGACGACGGCGCTGCAGTCTTCGTAGTCCGGGATCCCGGGCTCGACCTCGAGCCCCCGCGTCAGCCGATCGACCTCGATCGGCCGGACGAGCAGCAGCCGCTGCTCGAGCTGCTCGAACGGCGCCGCCAGGGCCGGCTTCTCGCCGCATCCGCGCGGGCCGCAGGCTGCGTTGCACGCTCGCCCCGGCCGCGTCCGCCGACTGCACTTCGGCCGCGCCCGAGTCCGCCCCATACCCCACCCCCCCTCGTTCCGTCATGGATGCCTCCCCCACGCTGACCACTTCGACTGGGGAGTTATCTCCGAAAGGAAAAGGACTGGATGGCGGGTTGTCAAGGAGTGGGAGGACCGGCGCGGAACGAGTGGCTTTCCGCACGGCCACCTGCCGCCCCACCCGGGGTCCCGATCGACGAATCGCGTCGCGTGGCGGCCTCGCGAGCCGCGTCTCACGGATCGAACACGACCGCCACCGGCAGTGAGTTGCCGAAGGTGGCGAAGTCGCGGAACGTCCACGCGACTTTCTTGTCCGGGGTGACTTCGATGATCTGCGGGTTGTCGGGGCCGGCGTGGCAATTCACCAGTTGCGTGTTGCCGTTGGCGAGCCGTCGCACCTGCGTCACCCATGCCAGCGTGATCCCCGGCAGGTCGGTCTGGGAGAGCTGCCAGACGATCTCCTTGGCCGGCGTCACCTCGAGCACCGAGTGGCCGTTGCCGGTGCCGATCAGCGTGTTGCCGTTGGCGAGGCGCTCGGCCGAGTAGACCTGATCGCCGAACGCCTCGGGACCGTGGCCCCCTTTGGGTTCACGGCCGAACAACGGCACGTCGTAGTCCCAGACGACCTTGCCCGTCGAGTCGTACTCACGGACCACGCCGTCGCGCTCGTGGGCGACGAGATAGGTGCCCGCCGGCGTGCGCCGGACGTTGCGGGTGTCGGAATGGACGGCGGGGCGATCGACCCTGAGTGGCACCACACGGCGGATCACGCCGTCACGGTCCACCTCGACGATCCGCGCCGGGCCGGACTCGGCGACCATCGTCAGGCCGTCGGGCAGCCGCTCGAAGGCATGGATCTCGACCGGCCGGTCACCATGCTCCTTCCGCGCGTCGTACGACCACACCACCTTGCCGTCGCGGTCGGTCTCGATGACCCGCGTCCAGCCCTCCTGGGAGAGCAGGTGCCCGTCGGGCAGGAGGTGGAGGTCGTGGATCTGGGCGACGGGACGGCGCCATTCCACGGCGCCGTCGGTGCCGATCATCGCCAGCGTGCGCGTCGAGTCGTCGGCTGCGAGCACGCGCCGCGCCGGACCGGTCTGCTCGGCCAGCGCGACCCCTGACGTGGCGAGCGTGCCCACGGCCACGAAGGCCAGGAGCCACGCCGCCAACCGGCTCCAACCGGGCCGCGGTGTGGCGTGGACCGTCGGCGGCCGTCGGGCGGCGAGCGCCGCGATCCGCCCCCGGACCTCGTCGAGCCGCGCTCCCGCCACATGCTCGAGCGCCAGATCGAACTGCACCGCGGCATGCGGCGCCAACACCACGACGCGCCCCTGCGATTCCTCGAACGACCGCGGGTTGGGGTAATTCGTCGCCGGCTCCAAGCCGGTCACATAGCCGTCGGCGGAGCCGGTCTGGTTTTTCCAGAGGGTGAAACAGGGGAGCGACTCCGCCCACCAGGCGAGCCGCGCGCCCTCGCGGCCGGCGGGGGCCATGAGCAGCGCCTCGGCAGTCCCGGCGTCATCGGCACGGATCCGTGCGAAGTGCGCCTCCTCGGGGCGCCCGGGGCGGGGCCCGTCGAACCGCTGCCAGGTGGTGATGTCGGAGACGGCCGCACCGTCGCGCGGCGCGACCTCGTCGATCGCGGCGAGCAGTTCGGCCCCCGCGCCGAGCAGCGGAGGACCGAGGTTCACGTGGTACAGCATCTGGATCGAGGCCGGGCGGTCGGACATGTTGGTGACCTCATCGGTCCAGGTGACGAGCGGCCGATCGGCGTGGACGACGATCCGTGTCGCCAGCCGCAGGGCGTGGAAGTGGAAGCGTGTCTCGTCCACCGCCCCGGCCAGTTCGACCGTGCCCGCCTGGTCGTCGATCACCACCTCCACGGCATGGGCCGGCAGGTTGGCGATCCGCCCGTGGAGTGGATGGAGGAGGCGACCGGTGGCATCGAAATCGGGGGCGCCGTTCGAGACCAGCCCACAGCGCGCGACCAGTTCGTCGAAACCGTCGAGCCACCCCAGCCCCGATGCCTCCGCGAGCGGCACGAACCGCGGATGCACCGGCCCGGCCACCGGCGACTGCCAGCCGATCTCGGTCGGCCCGTTCCACACTTTCCAGATCCCGAGCCCGCGCTCGGGCAGAACCAGCGCCCGGGTGGCACCGGCGATCAACTCGACGACCAACATCCCGTCGCCGCGGCCACCGCGGATCCGGCTGGTGCGCACACGGAGATGACCGACGGCCTTGTCGAGGACGTCGTCGACTCCGCCGGCCGCGTCACGGCTCCGGCTGACGATGGTGAATGACTGTCGAGCCATTGGGGGAAGAGTCTACCGCGCCGCCCCCCGACCGGTGCCCCCACCGGGGACGGCTGTCGCGGCCCGGAAAACAGCGCTGCATGCGGCGCGTGTCCACTCCACTTACACTGGGGTTCATCGGCAGTCGGGCCGGATGCCCGGCGGATGCTTCGTGCAGGTTGCCACCCGTGACGTTGCCACCCGTGACAGCGCCGTCCAGCGAGAGCCCATTCCCTGCCGGGGCCCGTGATCAGGGTGTACCGATCGCCGTCGTCCTCGCCGCCGGCAAGGGCACCCGCATGGGCACCGATCTGCCCAAGGTGCTGTGCGATGCGGCGGGTAGGCCGCTCGTTCGCTGGGTGCTCGATGCCCTCGCGGCTGCCGGCATCCATGAGCGGATCGTGGTGGTGGGCCATCGCGCCGCCGACGTGGAGCGCGCCCTGGCCGGGATTCCCGGCGTGTCGTTCGCCCTGCAGAAGCAGCTGCGCGGCACCGGGGATGCCGTCGCCGCCGCCGCCCCGCTGATCGCGGCGGCGGGCGGGGATGCGGGGAGACCCGTGGTGATCGTCTGTGGCGACTCGCCGATGCTCCGGCCCGAGAGCGTCACCGGGTTGCTGGCGGCGTTCGCGGAGCGCCGGGCGGCCTGCCTGCTGGGTACGGCCTTCGCGACCGATCCGACCGGTCTCGGGAGGATCGTGCGCTCGGCGGATGGGCAGTTCCGCGCCATCGTCGAGGAGCGTGATGCCTCCCCCGACGAGCGTGCCATCCGCGAGGTCAACATGAGCACCTACGTGTTCGCCGCCGGGCCGCTGGTGAACGCGGTGTCGCGTCTCGACACCGCCAATGCGGCCGGGGAGTACTACCTCACCGATTGCCCGCGCCTGCTGACTGCCGACGGGCTGGTCGTCGATGCGGTGGCCTGCCTCGACGCCAGCGAGTCGCTGTCGGTCAACACCCCGGAGCAGCTTGCCACGGTGGCTGCCGCGCTGCGGGCCCGGCCGGCCGTCGCACCGGAAGGGGCACTGGCCGAGGGGAGAACGGCGCCCGGGACAGCCGCCCAGGAGAGCGATCGATGAACGACCTCAAGATCTTCAGCGGTCCGGCGAATCCCCCTCTGACGCAGGACATCTGCCGGTATCTGAATCTGCCGATGGGGAAGATCTCGTTGGGCCGGTTCCCCGACGGCGAGATCTCCTGCAAGATCGACGAAGACGTGCGCGGTCGCGACGTGTTCATCGTCCAGCCCACCTGCCCACCGGTCAACGAGCACCTCATGGAGTTGCTCGTCATGATCGACAGCTTCAAACGGGCCAGCTCCTACCGCCTCACGGCCGTGATACCCTACTGCGGCGACGCCCGGCAGGACCGCAAGGACTCCGGCCGCGTGCCGATCACCGCCAAGCTGGTCGCCAACCTCATCACCCGCGCCGGAGCCGATCGCGTGCTGGCGATGGATCTCCACGCCGCCCAGATCCAGGGCTTCTTCGACGTGCCGGTGGACCACCTCTACGCCGCACCGGTCCTCAACAATTACTTCTCGTCGATGGACCTTCCCCGGGAGGACATCGTCGTGGTGAGCGCCGACGAGGGGGGAATCAAGCGGGCCGTCGGTCACGCGACCCGGCTCGGGGCCCCGCTGGCGATCGTCGACAAGCGTCGGCTCTCGGCCGACACGACGAAGCCGGCGAACCTCATCGGCGCCCCTGTGGATGGCAAGACGGCCCTCATGTTCGACGACATGATCAGCACCGCCGGGTCGATCTGCTCTGCCGCCGAGGTGGTACACCGCCATGGGGCCCGGGCGATCTACGCCGCCGCGACCCACGGATTACTGGTCGGCCCGGCGGTGGAACGGCTCCGGGCAGCCCCTTTCAAGGGAGTGATCGTCACCGACTCCATCCCCCTTTCGGAGGAGAAGCTTCTGCCTTCGGTGACGGTCCTCTCGGTGGCCAGCCTCCTTGGGCAGGCGATCAAGCGGATTCACCGCAATGAATCGGTCAGCATGATGTTCCAGTAGGCCCGTCCGCCGGCCGGCCTTGCGGCCCACGGCGTCGATGGCACAATACGGGGCTTCCCGAAAGACCGGCCCAGCCGGCATCGTGCCTGACTCCGGAGCCCGGTCGTCCCGAGGCCCGGGCGAGCGCCTCCGACGGTCGCTCGGCCCGGCCCCCCCGTGGATGGCGGCGTCCTCCGGGAATCGATCCGCTTCGGATTGCGGGCCGTGCCGATCGTGGGTTCACCGTCAGTCCCTTCCTAAGGAATCGATCCCGTGAGCGAGTCGCTCGAAGTCGTCGCCCGTCACGCCACCGGCTCCCACGCCAGCCGACGGCTCCGCCGTCAGGGGCTCATCCCCATCGTGCTCTACGGCCACGGTGAGAAGTGCGTCGATCTGGCGGCCCACCGCGAGGCGGTCGAGGCGGTCATCCGTCACGGAAGCCGGGTCGTGGAACTGAAGGGGGCGGTGAAGACGAGCGCCCTGGTCCGCGAACTGCAGTGGGATACGTTCGGCAACGAGCCGCTCCATGTCGACCTGATCCGGGTGAACGCCAGCGAGCGGGTGAAGGTGCGGGTGCCGGTCGACCTGAAGGGCGAATGCCCCGGGCAGCGTGAGGGGGGCGTGGTGACCGTCCTCGTCCACGAGGTGGATCTGGAATGCACCGCCGACGCGATCCCGGAACGGATCCACGCCCTGGTCGGGCGTCTCGGGATTGGGGGGACGATCAAGGTTCGCGATCTGGACCTGCCGAAGGGGGTTCGGGTCCTTGCCGACGACGACGAGACGCTCGTTTCCTGCGCGTTGCCATCGAAGAAGGCCGAAGAGGCGGCCGTGGTCGCCGAACCGGAACTCATCGGCCGCAAGCCGACGGAGGAGGGCGCTGCTGCGGAGACCGAGTGAGTGAAGCTGATCGCCGGCCTCGGGAATCCGGGCCATGCCTACGAGGGGTCGAGGCACAACGTCGGCTTCGACGTCCTCGAGATCCTGGCGACGCGGTGCGGGGTCGCCGGGGGAAGTGGCAGCCCCGGGCGACGGCAACGATTCCAGGGAGAGATCGCGCAGGTCACGATCCGTGGATGCCAGGCCCTGCTGCTCTGGCCCCTGACGTGGATGAACCTCTCCGGGGGCAGCGTGTTGGCGGCACGTGATTTCTACAAGATCGACGACTCGGATATACTCGTGGCTTGCGACGACTTCAATCTGCCGACCGACGTCATCCGACTCCGGAAGAGCGGATCGGCCGGTGGGCAAAATGGCCTGGCGGATGTCCTTGTCAGGCTCGGCACACAGGCGGTGCCGCGCCTCCGGGTGGGTATCGGGCCGGTGCCGCGGGGCCGCAATCCCGCCGACTGGGTGCTCGGCAGGTTCAGCCCGGCCGAACGTCCGCTGATCGAACCGCTCCTGCAACGCGCGGCCGACGCGGCCGAGGATTGGGTCGCCCTGGGAATCGATGCGGCGATGAACCGCCACAATTGATTGATCCGGCCCACGAGTGACCTTTCCAACGACCAACTGGGCCAACGACCAACTGGGCCAACGACTGCTCCCCCTCTCCATACAGACACGTTCGACAATCCATCCAACCGACCGCATGCCCCGAGGAGCCGATGATGGTGGTCTACGAAGGAATGTTCATTCTTGATCCGTCGAAGTTCTCCCGCGATCCGGGGGCGTCCGCGAAGCAGGTCGATGACCTGATCACGGCCAACGGCGGCACGGTCCTTGCCGCCCGCTTGTGGGACGAGCGGAAACTCGCCTATCCGATCAACGGCCACAAGAAGGGGGTCTACTGGCTGACCTACTTCCGCATGCCCGGCGGCAATGTCGCCACGCTGGAGCGTCAGGCCGAGATCAACGACCTTGTGATCCGCAAATTGATCCTCCGCGTCGATCCTCGGTTGGCCGACGCGCTAGTCCAGCACGCGTCAGCAGGCGATGCGGGGGCGAGGCGCACCACGGGCCCGACGCAGGCGACGCCGGCGACGCCGGCGGGTGCGTGATCGAGCGGTCCGCTGGTGATTGCCGTCGGTCGAGGTGGGCCAAGCCGGGATCACCCGCTGGGATCGCAGTGCGGATCCTTGCCGGGGCGGATGGTTTTCTGAGCACATGGTTGTGTGGGACGCTACCGGCCGGACTCCCCCCACTTGCCGCGGGACTCGACGCTGGATATTCTTTCTTGATGTGAACACCTGTTCAGCATTGGGCGACTGCACTTCGGCGCGTGGGGCATGGCGCCGGGGCAACAACACCGGAGGGAAACCCGATGGCCAGCTTCAATCGTGTCGTGCTCATGGGCAATGTCACCCGTGACCCCGAGTTGCGTTACATCGCCAGTGGCAAGGCCGTCACCGACATCGGCCTGGCGGTGAACGAGCGACGCAAGCTTCCCAGCGGCGAATGGGGCGAGGAAACGACCTTCGTCGACGTCACCCTGTGGGACCGCAACGCTGAAGTGGCGGGCGAATATGTCACCAAGGGGTCGCCGCTGCTCATCGAGGGCCGACTGAAACTCGAAACCTGGGAAAAAGACGGTAAAAAGAACTCCAAGCTCAAGGTGATCGGCGATCGCCTGGTCCTGCTGGGAAGCCGTTCGGGTGAAGGTGGGCGGCCTGAAGGGGCCAGAGGTGGCCGGCCAGGGCGGCCCGCGCGGGCCGGTTCTGGAGAACGCCCGTCCGATGGCCATGACCAGTCGACCGACGGCCCTTCCGGCGGGTACGATATGGAGGCATCTGGTGGAGCCGGCGACGACGACATCCCGTTCTGACAGTACTGCCTGACCTGACTACCTCCGGTTTGACCGGCTCCATTTCGACCGCTTGTTGGGACTGAACAGCCGGCCTCAACAACCGGCCTGTTCAACCGACCCGTACAACTAGGCCGAAAGAACTGGCAACTGGGTCGCTGGCAACTGGGTCGCTGGCAACTGGGTCGCTGGCAACTGGGTCGCTGGCAACTGGGTCG
>SXWA01000012.1 GCA_005791575.1 Planctomycetaceae bacterium | reverse complement strand
GATCCTCGGCGCCCGGGGCTGGGACGTCGCCGCCGCGGCCGACACGGCGCGGCGGGCGCTCGGGCACGACGACCTCCTCCCGGCCGCCCTCGGGCTGCTGGCCACGATCGGCACCCACGACGCCCAGGCCGCCCTGCTGGAGCGGGTGCTCGACACCACGCGCCCCCCGGAGGAGCGGGCGGCCGCCCTGGCGGCCCTGCGCGATCACGTGCAACGCTACGGGGGGGCGATCGACTGCGACCGGATCGGGGATGTGGTTCGGGGTTACAATCTGGCGGCCGACGCGGACAGCCGCGATCTGGCCGGCGCGGTGTTCGACACCTACCGTGCCGCCCTCCCGCCCCCCGAGGCCGATGGCCCCCCCCAACGGACACGCCGGTGACGATCCCGCCGCATCGCCGATCCGCGGCCTGATCGGCACGGCTCCGGCGATGCTCGAGGTCTACGCGATGACGCGCCGGGTGGCGGCGTCCAACGCGTCGGTGCTCCTCGTGGGGGAGACGGGCACCGGCAAGGAGTTGGTGGCCAAGGCGCTCCACCAACTCTCCCCGCGCGGCAGTGGACCGTTCGTGCGCGTCAACTGCGGCGCCCTCTCCGAGAGCCTGCTCGAGAGCGAGCTCTTCGGCCACGTCCGTGGGTCGTTCACCGGCGCCATCGCCAACCGCACGGGGAGGTTCGAGGCGGCCCACACCGGCACGATCTTCCTCGACGAGATCAACTCCACCACGCCGAAGCTCCAGGTGAAGCTCCTCCGCGTGCTCCAGGAGCGCGAGTTCGAGCGGGTGGGCGACACCGAGACGATCCGCGTCGACACGCGTGTGGTCGCCGCCAGCAACCGCGAACTGCTCGACGAGGTGGCCCGGGAGACGTTCCGCGAGGACCGCTACTACCGGCTCAACGTGGTGCCGAGCTACCTGCCGCCGCTGCGCGCCCGGCGCGACGACATCCCGCTGCTCGTCAGCCACTTCCTCGAGCACTACAACGAGGCCAACGACCGCTACGTCGTCCACATCCAGAAGGAGGCGCTCGCCGCCCTGGGGAAATACCACTGGCCGGGCAACGTCCGCGAATTGCAGAACGTGGTCGAACGCTGCGTGGTGCTCGCCCCCGGCGACGAGCTCACGCTCGACCTGCTGCCGACGGCGATCCGCGGCGGCCGGCCGCCCGTCACCATCCCCGGCCGCGGCGGCGATCTCGACAGCCTGGCGCGCGATCTCGTCGAACAGGGCATGAGCACCGTCGGCCCCGGCGACGACACCCTCTTCGAGCGGATCGTCAGCCGCGTCGAGCGCGAGCTGATCGCACAGATGCTCGCCGCCTGCGGCGGGGTGCAGCTCAAGGCGGCCGCCCGACTCGGCATCAACCGCAACACACTGCGGAAGAAACTCGTCGAACACGGCATGGACGGTGCCGCCGACGAGAACGGCTGACTGTGTCGCCGGTCAGGCCTCCGCCATCTCGCGCGCGTGGTAGCTCGACCGCACCAACGGCCCGGAGGCCACACGGGCAAATCCCATCGCTTCCGCGAGGCAGCCCAGCTCGGTGAACTCCTCCGGGGGCACGTAGCGCTCCACCGGCAGCGAGTCGGCGGTCGGCTGGAGGTACTGGCCGAGGGTGAGGAAATCGACGCCCTGGCCGAGGAGATCGGCGAGCACGTCGAGGAGCTCGTCGCGCGATTCGCCGAGGCCGAGCATGAGGCCGCTTTTGGTCTTCACCCCCGGCAGCAACCGCTTGGCGTCGGCGAGGAGCTGGAGTGTCCAGGGATAATGGCTCTTCCGCCCCCGGACCCGCGCGTAGAGTCGCGGCACCGTCTCGGTGTTGTGGTTGAAGACATCGGGCCGCGCCGCGAGCACCGCCTCGATCGCGCCGGGCTTGCCGAGGAAGTCGGGCACGAGCACCTCGATCGTGGCCCCGGTGGCCGCACGGACCGCCTCGACGGTGCGCTGGAAGTGACCGGCGCCACCGTCGGGCAGGTCGTCGCGCGTGACGCTCGTGATCACCACGTGGGCCAGCCCGAGCCGCCGCGCCGCCTCGGCGACACGCTCCGGCTCGTCGGCCTCCAGTTCCTCCGTCTTGCCGCGGGGCACCGAGCAGAAACCGCAGGGGCGCGTGCAGACGTTGCCGAGGATCATGAAGGTGGCGGTGCGCTGCGACCAGCATTCCAGCCGGTTGGGGCACTTGGCCGAGCTGCACACCGTCTCCAACCCGAGTTCGGCGATCAGCCCGGCGGTCTCGCCGTGGCCGCCACCCGGTTCGAGGTTGCGGCGCAGCCAGGGGGGCAGGCGCCGCGCCGGGGCCGGCGGCGCGTCGAGCGACACGATCGGCAGCGGCATCCCCGCTGGCGTCGGCGGATCGGTCGGGCAGTGGCTATCCGACACTTCGGCTGGGCTCCGCGGAGGGGGCGGGCTCCCGGATCGGCACCGGGAAACCAGCATGGATGTTGGGCCGGGTGAGCGCGAAGGCATCGGCCACGTGCTCGACGAGCGCCGCCCGGGCGTCGGGCAGGCGGACCTGCCGTCCCAGATCAGCCTCGATCGAACCCATGATAGCCGGCCCGCCGGCCCCGCCCCCCCGCGCCGGAACCGTGTTCACCCGCCGCACCACCTCGAGTGCCGGGCAGACGTTGACGAACGCCCCGTGCCAGGCGATCCCGCGGCGGATCGCCACCCCCACCGCAGCCAACAGCCCGGTGCGGCCGAACACCCCCGCCGCGCGGGAATCCCGCACGGTGCCGCAGCGGAGGCCGCGGATCGCCCCCTCGAGCGCCGTCTCGAGCCGCTCGGCGTACGGTCCCACGGCGTGGCGCGCGAGGCCGAGTTCGGCCAGCGGCATGAACAGCGCCACGAACACCTGCCCCGGCAGGTGGGCGACCGCGCCGCCACCGCGCCCCACGAAGCGCACCGCGAGCGATCGGGCCGCGAGCTCCTCGTCGGTGAATCCGATGTCGGTCCGCGAGCCGAGCCGGCCGACCGTGATCGACGGGGTCACCTCGCAGAGGACCATCGTCGGGGGGCGACCGTCGGGTTCGGAGACCTCCCAGGCGAGCCGTTCCGCCATCGACGCATAGGCGTCCCACCCGATCCGTCCTGCCATCCACACCGACAGCTCACGCTGCCGGCGACGGGGGGCGGCGCAGGGATCGGGGGGGCGTGGCGGCGGCATGCCCCGGTTGTACCACGGCCCGGAGCGCGGACCGGGCCCCGTGCAGCCCGCGGCGCGGCCCGTGGCCAGTGGATCGGCGGTGGCCACTACTCCGCCGCCGGCAGCGGCTGGATGCGGATCTCCCGGTAGCGCACCGTGCCGACCATGCCGCCATGGATCTGCAGGGCCACCATCCCCTTCCGCGCCACCGCCGACTCGGGCTCCGGTTCGGCCCAGTCGACAGTCTCCACGCCATTGAGCCAGAGGCGCACCCGCGGCCCCTGGCAGCGGATCCGGTAGTCGTTCCAGCCGTCGCGCTGCCCGGCCAGCGCCCGGGAGACGACCTCCTCCGCGGGCTTGACGAGGATCCGGTTGCGGCGGCTCTCGTCATAGAGGGCACCGAAGTACCCGGGCCCGATGTCGGCCTGGTAGCCGCTCACCTCGTGGTGATCGGGCACGCGCCGCGACCGGAACTGCACCCCGGCGTTGCCAGCCTTGGTGAATTCGAGGCGGTACAGGAGACGCAGCTCGAAGTCGCCGAACTCCCGGTCGGTCGCCAGGAACTCGTTCCGCGGCGCGGCGGCCGTATCGCTGCCGGCGACGATCGCCCCCTCCTCCACGCGCCAGGTGCGCGCGGTGTCGCCATTCCAGCCGGCGAACGTCCGCCCATCGAACAACGTTTCGAAGCCCGGTTCCGTCTGCGCGTGCGCCGCGACCGCACCAGCGGCCGTCGCCACGGCCACCGCCGCGACCGTCGCCATCCCCCACCGGCGCCGGCACACGCCTCGGCCACCCCACGTTCGCGCTCGTCCCATCGGGTCACTCACTCCTTGCCTGCTTGTGCGCTTGGTCGCGCGGCTCGTCCGCGCCGCTCCCTGCCGCCGTCCACCACCACCGAGAGCATAGCGGCCGCGGAGCGACGACCGGCGGGACGTCCTCACGAGGAGAGGGCGGCGACGAGATCGGGCCAGTCGAGTGGCTGCCAGGGCATCGCCTCGGGGAGTTGGTCGGCACGGACCTCACCCGGCTCGGGACCGGTGCCCTCGAGAGCCCGATCCACCGCCAGCGCGAGGCGCTCGCACCACTCCGGCACCTCCACCCCCGAGCCACCGGCGACCCCGAGGAACGACTCCGCCCGCGCCTCGAGCACCGCACCGGCAGCACCGGGCCCGCCGGCGACCAACTCGACCACCGCCGGCAGCACGAGCGCCTCGAGTTCATCCTGCTCCAGTACCGCGGTGAACGGCCGCCGGATCCGGTCGCCGACGCTCGCCAGGCGCACTCCTGACTTCCCCTCGACCTCCGCCAACCGGGCCACGAGATCGGCGGCCGTCTCCCGCGTCTCCTCGCGCATCCGTCCGCGCCAGGCCTCGGCGGCGGCGTGCGCTCCCCGACGGGCGAGCACCCGATGGGCCATGTTCACCGGCCGCAGTGTCCAGGCGATGCGTTCGTACTCGGCCTTGAGGCGGAGGAAGTCGAGGAGCACATGGAGGCACTCGCCCCGGTCGGACTGGGTGGTGGTGGAGTTCCAGTCGCGGTACTCGGCGTGATTCTCCGCCACCGCCTCGAGCACCAGACGGATGCGCGTGGCGGCCTGGCGCACCGGCAGCGCCCCGCTGTCGAGATCGGCGATGAGCTGGACCGGACGTCGCGGCCCACCGGCCGCCGGGATGTCGGGCTCCTGGGCGTGCTCCTCGACGAGCGACTCGAGGAACGCCGTCACGCCGCCGCGGAGCACACCGCGCAGCGCCGCTGGTGCGAGCAGATGCTGGGTGAAGAGCCCCGACCCATAGCGCTCGATGAACTCGCGTACGGCGGCGAAACCCTTCGGCTCGCGCACCCGCTCGAGGACCGACAGGCGCAGCTGCCGGGCATGGGTCATCCAGGTCTCGAGCAGCCGTGGCACGAGCAGGGACAGTCCTTCGAGGATCCGCGCGGTCAGCACGTCGGGCGCCGGTGGCTGACCGTCGATCGCGGTGTGGGCGCTCTCCACGATCCGCTCGACGAGCGCCGTCGTCGCCGCCTCGAACACACGGTCGAACTCGCTGACGCTCGCCCCCCCGGGGGGCCGGCGGCTCTCGAGCGCCTTGGCCAACTGGACCACCGCCGACGCCTCCGCCACCAGCCCGACGCGCGGCAGCGCCGCGGCGAGTCGCTCGAGCACCCGCTCCCGACACCGTGCGCGGACGATCCGGGCCGGGCGGCCGCCGCGGGACAGCGGCACGTAGAGCACCGGACGGCCGATGAGCCGCTGACGGACACGCTCGAGCGGGTCGCGGACGGCGGCCGCATCGCCCCGGGCCAGCGCCGCAAACAGCCGGCCGACGCTGCTGCGCCCCGAGTCCGAGCGGAGCATCTGCAGGCGCGCCGCCACCAGCCAGTTCGTCTCGGTCGCCTGTACCGCGGCATCGATGAGCCGCTCGACGGTGACGTCGCGCTGCCACCGTGACCGCTCATGATCCGCGGGGGATGTCCCGGCCGCCGGCCCGGCGCCGTCGGCAGCCACCACCTCGGCGGCGGCGACGAGCGCCCGGCGGAGCCGCTGGAGGGAATGCCGCCAGGCGACGAGGGAGTCGTGCTCGAGCCGATCCTCGGGCTGGGCTGCCGCAGCCGCCGGAGCCGCCTCGACCACCATCATCGCCGCCAACGCCTGGCGCAGCAGGCGGCACACGCCGCCGATCAGCTCCGCGGCCCCCTCCAACTCGCCGAGGCTCCCCGGCGGCGCACCCCCTGCCCCCTCCACGTCGAGCATGCCGCCCTCGTGGCCGTCGTCCGCGGAATCGTGCCAGACCATCGACTCATACGCGGCCGCGACCCGCTCCTCGCCGTCGGCCGATTCCTCCCCATCGGCGTCACCGCCGCCAGCAGAATCGGCGTCACCGCCGCCAGCAGAATCGGCGTCACCGCCGCCAGCAGGATCTGCTCCCCGGCGGCGGCGGCGCGGTGCCGCACCGGCCTGCTGGATGCAGTCGGCGACGCCCGTGATGTTGGCCTCGACGAGCTCGAGGAACCGGCGCACCCGCGCGCGGCCCACCGATGAGCGATCGGCCACGGCCAAACCGACCCAGCGGCCCGCAGCCGCCAACCAGTCACCACCCGAGCGCTCCATCGCCGGCCCCTCGAGCAGCGACGCCCAGTGCACGAGCAGGCCCATCGCCCCATCGAGGTCGCGCTCGGTGAGCAGTTCGGCCGCGGCCTGCGCGTGGCTCCGCGGCGAGGAAAACGACGCCACCTCGGTCCGCCAGAACCCGGGGGGCGCCGCAGCCGGTGCGCCGCGGCGGCGGCGACCGAGCGCGCCGATCACGTCGCGTGTGCTGTCGACGATCTCCCGCCCGGAGAGATGCCGGACCCCCGACACGGTGGTGGTGGCATGGCGGTCCCACCAGGCGGCGAGCCGCTCCAGTGCCGCCGCGGCGCGCGCTGCAGCGGGCCCTTCGCCGGCGGCGCTGGCCGACCGCCAGACCGCCGCCTGCCCTTCGAGGATCGAGGCGGTGGTGGTCACCAGATCGTCGACACGCGGGTCGGGGAGGCTCTCGCCACCGGGATCGTGGAGCGGGAACTGGCCGCCGAGGCCGAGGATGTTCCACGGATCGACAAGCGCCCCGCAGGCCACCCCGCGGAAGAGCAACTCCGTGGCGTCGTCGAGGGTCTCGAGCGCCGCCATCGGCCCCGCGCCATCGGCACGGAGATCGCGTTGGGCGGCCACCACGCGCCCGGCGATCCGCGCGATCATCCGCGCCGACGCCGCGGGCACGCGCGCGGTGAGCCGTTCCGCGGCGGCCGAGCGCCCCAGGCGGGCGAACACCCCCGCCAGGGCCACCCCTTCCACCTGCCGTGCGCGGCGTGTGGCGAGCAGCGCATTGATATGGCGGCGGACGCCGCCGAAGGGCTGCCGGAGGCGCACGAGCTCCCCATCGAGGGCGGCGCGGTGGGCGGCCGGGAGCTGCTCGAGCAGCCAGCGGTAGAAGCCGTCGCGGTATTCGGCGATCCGGGGGAGCAGTTCCGCCAGCGGCATCCCCGCGTGGCGCGCGGCGGGCCCATGCCCCGACAGCCCGGCTGCCATGAGGATCACACCCGCCAGGACCCCGGCCGCCTCGACCTCGAGGTGGGACCGGGCACGCCCCTCAGCGCCGGCGGCGTCGGGCCAGGAGAGGATGCCATCGAGGGTGGCCTGCTGCACCACCATCCGCCGATAGCAGCCGGAGTCGTCGATCCGGGACGGGTCCCAGAGGCCGAACAAGTAGTTGGGACGGCTCGCGGCCGGGTGGAGGAAGTCGAAGGCCCGCGGGTCGATCGCCAGTTCCTCGAGTTGGGCCGGGTCGAAATCGGCCTGGGCGAGCAACTCGGTCGGGGCGGACGAGAGGATCCCCACCGCCGCACTGACGAGCCCGCGGTAGCGGCCCCAGGCGGCGCCGGCACCGGGAAGATGGAGGGGGATCGGCCGCACCCGCTCATGGGAATACGGCTCCGAGAGCCGACCGTTCTCCAGCACCGCCACCGGCCGCCAGCCGACGTAATCGTTGAGCGAGTCGATTGCCGTCGCCACGGCCGCCGACCATTCGGCCGTGCCCACCTCCGGCCAGGGTCCGCCGCCGCGGAGCACCGCCTGCGCGGCGGCCATGACGAAGTAGGGGCGTTCGAGGCCGCCGGGAGGCTGGTGCTCGAGCAGGTCGGCATGGAAGTGCCGGTAGCCGGGCAGCACCCCGTCGCAGAGGAGGTGGAGCACCGCCCGGGCCTGGGTGGCATCGCGGAAGGCGGGAGCTTCCCGTTGCAACCCCTCCAACCGCTGCCACAGGCCCTGCGCCACCCGCGGCCAGGCGTCGGCTCGTTCCCCATCGGCCTCCCCCGTCTCGACGGCGGCGAACAACTCGTTCATCCCGCTCCAGACGGCGGGGTCGAAGGCGCCGGAGCTGAAATTGAAATAGCCCAGCACCCGGGCCGCGACATCGGCAGTGGTGGTCAGCGTGCACTCCCGCCGCGGCATCCCCGCGGCCCCACGAGACGGTCTGGTGTGGATCGCGGCCGCGACCCATCGGTGGACGAAGGGGGCATTCTACCGGCCGACCGGCCCCTTCCCGGCCCGGTACCGCCGGCCGCCCGCAGCGACCGCCACGGCGGGAAACCGTGGGCTATCCTTGCCGGGTGGTCCACAGCCAGCAATCGCAGGGGGTTCCGCGCCATGCCACTGCCGCATGCCGATTCGCTCCGGTCCGTCGCCAGTGACACGACTTCGTCGCCGCGCCTGCCGCGCAGGCTGCTGGCGGCCTGGGTCGCCGGCCTGGCGATGTCGGGGTGGGCCCTCCTCGGACACGCCGGCTGCCTGCAGGGCACGATCGCCGATGAGCTCACCGCCGACCGGGTCGGCCTCGAACGCGACTGGATCGTCCAGGTGCCGTTCGACTCCTCCGGATACGGCCTGTCGCATGTGACGGCGACCGACGACCTGGTGGTGGTGCAGACCGGCGACGGGGGTGTCCACGCCATCGCCGCGATCGACGGGGCCGCCGGCGCCCCCTGCCGTGGGGCGCTCCTCTGGTCGGCACATGTCGACACCCAGGGGCAGCCGGTGCCTGCAGCGGGGATCGGCCGTGATCTGGTGGCTGTCTCCGGGGGTCGGTCGATCGTCGGCCTCGAGCGCACGACCGGCCGTGAGCGTTGGCATCACCCCCTCAAGGGGTCCCCGATCGGCGCGACCGTCGCGGTCGGCGACTGGGTGTACCAGCCCGAGGGTGCGAGCATGCTGTTGCGCCTGCCGGCCAACCCCCGGGGCAAGTCTCCCTCCTTCGCCGCTGCCGCGGCCGCCGACCGCGTGGCCGACGCCGCCGAGGCCAAGACCGGCACCACACCGGCCAAGGCGCGGGTCCGTGCCACCAAGGGGAAGGACGACGGCTCGTCCGCGGCGGCGCTGGCCCCGATCACGTTCAAGGCGGGGGGCACGCTCGAACTGGGGCCGCAGCCCTTCGGCAACGGACTGCTGTGGATGACACGAGAGGGGCTGATGGCGGCCCTCGAGGAGAACCGCTACGGTTGGCAGCGGAACGAGTTTTCCCTCAACAGCAGCCCGGCCGGCCCGGCCGCGATCCGCGACAACTCGGTCTTCGTCAGCACCGCCAACGGCGACCTGGCCCGCATCGACTCGCTCGTCCAAGGGGGAGGCGGACTGCGGCTCGTATGGCATCTGCGCCTCGACAACCTGCCCGACGACGGCCCGTTCCTCGCCGCTGGCCTGGTCGTCGTCGCGCTCGGCGAGGCGGGGATGCGGGCCTACTCCGCCGAGACTGGGGAATTGGCCTGGGAAACCTGCATTCCCGGCCGGATCGTCGCCACCGCGGCAGGGCGGATCTGGTTCCTCGACCGCGCCGGACGGCTCGCCAGCCTCGATTCCGCCAGCGGCACTCCCCGCGATCTCGTGTGCCTCGGCGGGTTCACCGTGCCGGTCGCGACCAGGGTGGCGAACCGTCTGATCCTCGCCAGCCCCGATGGCGCGATCGTCTCATTGTCGCCGCGCGGCACGGCAGCCGCCCGCCGCGAAGCCGCCACGCGTGAACCGCTCCCGACGCCCGACCGGCAACCCGCCGCCGGACCCTCCGAGCCGTCCCCCTTCGACACCCCGGCCGAGACCGAACCCGACGCCGAACCGATGGAGGAGACGGACACCCCGGCCGCCGCCGAGGGGGACGATCCGTTCGCCGCCCCAGGCGAGAACTGATCCCCGGCGACCCTCACCGGGCCAGACCGCTGGCCGGCACACGGCGGCGCGGATCCTGCCGCCACGCCGCGGCGAGCAGGTCGTAGAGCCCACGGTCGAAGCGCCACAGCCGGTGGGGATCCTGGAAGAAACACTCGCTGGCAACCGCGAGGAACTCGGCCGGGCTCGTGTCGGCGTAGTCGTCGAACGGCACGCCACGGCCCTCGTCGAGCACCTCGCGGAAGTGCTCACGGCAGGCGGTGATCCCGGTCGCCCACGCGGCCGAGGGCAGCGGCGGCAGGCCGTCGATGGCGCCGTCGTGGGCGTCGAGCATGTGGGTCGACTCGTGGATCACGACCGACCGTGGCCCGTCGCGGAGCCGGCCCCCCGCCGCGGCCCGGGGCCAGGAGAGCACCATGCTGCCCTCGGTCCAGACCTCCCCCTCGAGCGGCTCCTGCCATTCGATCTCCGCGCCGCCACCGAGCGTGGCCCGGCGGCTGGCCCGGAAGTCGCCCGGATAGACCAGCACCGACCGCAGCCGGTCAAGGTAGTCGAGCGGAAGGCCGAGTGTGACGAGGGCCATCTGCCCGGCGATCACCAGCCGCATCTCGTCGGTGACCTCGAGCCCGCCGCAGCCCTCGAACCGCTTCTCGGCGAGGAGCACCGCCACCAATCCGCGGAGCTGCCGCGCCTCGTCGGCATCGAGCCAGGCGACCTGACGGACACCGGCCACCAGCAGCGCTTCCCACTCCGCCGGGAAGGGCGCGGCGGCGATGGCCCGCCGCCGCCGCTGCCGCAGCCACGAGAAAAGCATCGGCACTTCCCCGACGGAGGCAGGACGGGCCGCGGCCGGCAGCACCACCAGCCGGCCATCACCGTCGTGGCCAGCCCCGCAGGGCCGGGCAGACGCCCACATCCCACGCCATCGACCCCGGGTGGAAGCAGCGCCCGCTCAGGGGCGGACATCCGGCGGCGGCTGCAACTGGAAGTTGTAGCGGTTGAGATCGAGGGCGAGGAAGATGCAGCCCACGGCGATGGCGATGAACGACAGCACCAGCATCGCGGTGTAGACGTTCACCGGCGGTCGCGACGACGGCGATTCGGCGGCCATGCTCTTCTCCGGACCCGGTGGGGCATCAGGCCTTGAGGCGGGTGGCGACGCGGTCACCCCGTTGGATGACGCCGCGGACGAACTGGGGGACCACCACCGCCACCGACCGGTCGGGCTTCACGCTCACCACCCGGACGCGGCCGAGGTACTTGTCGTTGCGGTAGACCTCGAGTTCGTGGCCCGCCTGCACACCGTCATCGCCCCCGAGCGACAATTCGATCGAGTCATCGACGACCGCGGTGACCACGCCGTCGATGGCAGGCACGCTGTCGCGCGGCAGGCTGTCGACGGAGAGCCCGTTCTGCTGGAGGAGCAGGCGGGCGTTGGCCACCTGCTTCTCGAGTTGCCCCTTCCGCTCGTTGGCGATGGCGAGGAACGACTCCTTCTCGTGGAGTTCACCGGCGAGCTTGGCCGCCCGATCGACATGCTCGTCGACCGTGCCCTGCATGCCGCGGATCTCCGTGCGCAGGTCGGAGACGACCTTCGTGGCGGTCTCGAGTTCGAGCCGGGTCTTGACCAGTTCGGCCTGGGCCTTCTCCCGCTCCAACTCGCGGGCCTCCTTCTCCTTGCGGAGCAATTCGAGGTCTTTGTTTTTCTCCTCGAGGGCCGTCTGGATCTTGGCAACGACCTGGTCGCGGGCCGCCTCGGATGCGGCCACCTCGGCAGCCAAACGGGAGATCTCCGCGGTCAGCGCCTCGCGCTCCTTGCGGGCCTCGCCGAGCTGGGCCTTGTAGCCGAGCGGCTTGCCGGCCTGCACCTGATCGGCTGTCCGGAGGATCTCGTCGCGCCAGTTGGTGTGGGTCGAGTAGAGGGCGACGGCGAACGCCATGAACATCAGGCTCATGACGAACACCGCGAAGACGAAGATCTTGCCGATGATGTTCATGGAATCCCCGGCTGTCGTGTCGGTGGCCGCTTCCGATCCCCGCGGGGAGGACGACCCCGGTTCTACCCGTACTGGTGAGAATAGTTGTGCATCGGCCGGGGGGTCAACGCGTCTGGAGCGGGCCGTTCACGGCCGTTTCAGCCCCCCACGACCCGGCTCCCGGCCGCCGCAGCCATTCCCGGAAGCGCCCCGCCACGGCGATCGTCACCACCGCCACGCAGACCCCCGTCGGCAGACTCCCCCAGATCAGCCAGGGGCTCCAGCGGCCGTCGGCGTTGACGCTGGCCCGGAGGGTGGCGGTGGCACGGCGGGGACCTTGGGCGAGGATCCGCCCGCTGCCGTCGATCCAGGCCGAGAACCCCGTGTTCGCCGCCACCACGACCGGGGTCCGGACCTCCACCGCCCGGAAGACGGCGCTGCGCAGGTGCATGTCGAGTTCGCTCGACCCCCAGAACCACCCGTCGTTGGTGAGATTGACGATCACGTCGGGGCGGCTCCCTCCGGCGGCAAGCGTGCGGACGAGGCTGCGGATCGCCTCGGGGAGCGTCGTCTCGTAGCAGATGGTGGGTGCGATCCTCGCGCCCGCCACATCGACCGTCACCGGCCGCGGGCCGGCGGTGAGCCCGCCGGCCAGCGGCGTGAGCCGGTAGAGCCACGGAAAGCGGTCGGTCAGCGGCACGTACTCACCGAACATCACCGGGTGCATCTTGTCGTACAGCGCCAGGATCCGGCCCGTGGCAGCGAGGCAGGCGGCGGTGTTGTAGTGACGGCTGCCGCCGGGCGCGGATGGGGTGACGACCTGCCGGTCGACGCCCACCAGCCAGTGGGTGCCGTAGCGCCGCGCATAGGCCGCCAGCGCCGCGCGCCGCTCCGCCTCGAGCGCCGCCCGGCACTCGCGCTGCCGCGCGGCGTCGAGTGCAGCCGAGGCCTCCGTCGGCGCCGCGCCGAGCACCTGCTCGACGACCGCCTCGGGGAGCCGTTCGGCCGGGTCGATCTCGAGCAGCGGGTAGCGCCACATCGTCTCCGGCCAGACGACGAGGTCGGGGGGTCGCGGGCCGGCGGCGAGCCCCTCGAGGGTGAGCGCATCGTAGTGTTCGAGGACGTCGCCGGCGGCTGCGGGATCGTGTTTGAGCTCGGTGTCGATCGAGCCCTGCACGAGGAGCACGTCCACCAGCGGTGGGGCGTCGGCGACCGGCCGCGGTGCGGTTGCCAAACGCCACGCGCCGTAGGCCAGCGAAAGGCCGAGCACCACGGCGGCGACGCCGAGCGCGACGCCGCGCTGGTCGCCGGCGCTGCCCTCCCGGGACGCCATCCCTGCGGTGCACCGGGCCGTGGGTCGCCACGCTGCCAGGGCCGCGGCCACGGTGATCACCACTCCGCCCACCCCCACGGCGCCGAACGCGTCGGCCACCTGCACCAGCGGCATCACCCGCCACTGCGTGTGGCCCAGTGACCCGAGGGTGAAGCCGCCGAGAAACCAGCCGCGGGCCTGTTCCAACCCGATCCACGCCACCGGGGCCGCCACCACCAGCGGCCAGCGCCACCGCGACGTCATCCACCGCGCCGCGAGGACGAACAGCGGCACCTGGCAGCCGAGGTAGGCCGCGAGGAACACCCAACCGATCGCGGTCGCCGGATGGGGAAGCCGCAACCAGTGGAGCGTGAGCAGCCAGTGGAGGAAGCCAGCCGCCCAGAGCGTGCCCCATGGCAGGGGCCCGGCGGTGCGCACCAACCACAGCCAGGGTAGCGGTGCCACCCAGGCCAGGGCCCAGAGGTCGGCGGGGGGCTGGATCAGGAACATCGTCACCGCGCCGCCCAGCGCCAGCCAGCGCGGCGGCAGGGGCGGCCAGCCGTCGGTCGCCGGGGCAGCACCCCCGGGCGACGATCCGGCAACAGCGTGCAGCCCGGAAGCCGTCATGCCGGAGTCACCCCGTCGTCGGCGTGGAACACCGCCAACGCGTCACCGGGCGAGACCTCCGTGTCTTCGTCGACGCACTGACGCACGAGACGGCCGCTGACCGGTGATTCGAGATCGAGCGTGACGCCGCCCGCCACGAGTTCCACCACCCGGTCACCTTCCACCACCACGTCCCCCTCCGCGACGAGCCACGACGACACCGCCACCGCACAGGCCGGGCGCCCGAGATCGGGCACCACGAGGAGATGATCGGAGGGGCACGGCGCCGCTCCGGGCGGGGCTGCATCCATCAGGGCGATCCGCACGCAGGCCTCGTTGGCGGCGGGACTCCCTGCCCCGCCGGACCGATCCCGCTGCCGTCGCGACGGGGATCGGTGCTGTTCGTCCCTGGAATGCCCCTAACGCTGTTCGCGGAGCCAGGCCAGCACCACCCGCCCGACCGCCTCGAGCGACGTGGCCGAACAGTTGGCCGCCACGTCCTGGGTCGTGTGCCAATGGGGATAGTCGAAATCGATGACGTCGCAGGTGGGGATCCGGGCGATGTTGCGCAGCGGCACGTGATCGTCGTCGACATGGTAGCGCGGTCGGGGAACGAACTGCCGCACGCCCAACCGGGCGGCGACCCCCCACAACGACTCGACGACCGGGCGGGTGTCGTCCCAGTCGACGCTCTGCTGCTCCTGCCAGATCTGCAGATCGGCGTCGCCGACCATGTCGAGCAGCACCCCGCACCGGTAGCGGCGGCGGTCGGGCCCGAACGGACGGCCCGCGAGGTATTCGCGGGCGAAGAACCGGGACCCGAGAAAATAGGGATCGCGAGGCGAGACGACATACTCCTCGGCGTCGAAGAGCACGAAGTCGACCCCGACCGGTCCGGCGACGGTGGCCATCGAACGGGCCAGTTCCATCAACACCGCCACGCCACTGGCGCCGTCATTCGCCCCCACGAACACCCCGCGCGGATCGACCGGATCCCGGTCGGGGAATGGGCGGGTGTCGTAATGCGCCGCCAGCAGGATCCTCTCCACCCGTTCCGGGTGCCACTCGACGATCAGGTTCTCCATCTCGACCGGCTGCCCGGTGCGCGGGTCACGGGTCCGGAACGGCTGTGGGGTCACCGTGCCGCCGGCGGTGCGGAAGTACTCGGTGAGCATCATCCGCTGACGCACCATGCCGGGCGAGCCGCTCGGCCGCGGCCCGAGGGCCACGATCTTCTCGAGATGGGCCAGCGCCGCCGCGCCGGAAAACCCGGGGCTCACCGGCTCTGCCGCAGGGCTCACCGGCTCTGCCGCAGGGCTCACCGGCTCTGCCGCAGG
>SXWA01000127.1 GCA_005791575.1 Planctomycetaceae bacterium | reverse complement strand
GTGTTCCCGGCGAGACCGGGCCCCCCGGCCGTCCCGGCCGTGCCGGCCGGAGGCGCGGCAAAATAGACCATCGTCGCTCCGCGCCAGGCCCATTCGCGGGCGCGGTGGAGATGATGGTCGTCGTCGCCGAGCAGCGCGCCGAGCACGAAGCAGCGCACCAGGCGCGCGGCGGCGAGGATGTCGGGGGTGTGAAGCGGCATCTCCCAGGGCTGCGCGCCGCGTGGCACGCCGCCGGGGTAGGCCGCATCGAGGGCCGCCAGCGCCCCGAGGGCCGCGCTGATCGCTTCCTCGTCGCCGGTCAGGCTCGCCTGCTCGAGGAGTGCCTCGACCGCAATCGCCGTGAAGCCGTTGGCATGGTCGGTACCGAGCGTGGCGGCGAGATCGACCGCGCCAGGGTGGTAGCGTGCGACCCCCCCCTGCTCTGCGAGCCGGTCGGCCGCCCGCCGTGCCGCCGGCCCCGCCTCGCGCACCGTGCGCGCGAGGTCACCGAAAAGCAGCGGGCCGACCGGTCGGCCCGCATGGCCGACACCGGCCAGCCCCTTCGTATCGGGAGGCAACGTGGCAATGCAGTCGCCGGCGGTGACGCGCAGACGGTCCGCCAGTGCCGTCTCGCCCACCAGTTCGGCAAGCTGGAGCATGAAGGCGGGCGCATCCTCGGCAGGTTGCGGCGGAAACTGATCGCCCCACACCGCGTGCCGCCAGCGGAGGCCGTCACGGGCGGCGGAGTCGAGCCAGCCATGGGCGAGGAGCCGGCTTGCAGCGCGCACGTCGGCTGCGGCGCCGGAACGCGGCAGCGGAGGCAGCCCGTCGCGGCCGATGCGGTCGGCGAGGGCGGCCGCCACGTCCGATCCACGGCCGCCGCGGATCCGCACGACCAGCTCCGCCGGCTTGCCCGCGTCGATCGTCAGTGGCCGCTGCACCTCGAGAGCACCCTCGAGCCGCCCCGGACCCACCGCGGGCGACCAGAGGCCGAGGAGGTGACCGCCCGAGTTCCACACCCTTTCGGGCGAGTCGAAGAGGGGCGAGACCGGCACGGCACCCGGTTCCCAGTCGATCGCCACCCAGCGGTCGGCAGCGGCGAGGGCCATCATCGGCAGGCAGACCTTCCAGGGGGCGACGATCCGTCGGTTCGCCGCCGATCCGCGGATCTCCTTTTCGTTGCTGCTCGGCTCGTCGTCGAGGTACTCGACTCCCGGCACGAGCGCCTGGTGCTTGCCGGCGCCGAACGTGCCCTGCCCGGCGACGAGCGAAAGCCACGGCAGGTGGACCACGGCGCGCGGGCGATCGACCGCGATCCGGGTCACGATCCTCACGCCGCCGTCAACCGTGCTGATCGCGCGCTCGAGCGACCAGACGGCAGCGCCGTCGGCCGTGGCAGGTTCGTCGATCGTGGTGGTGACCACGATGGAGTCCTCCGCGCGGCGCATCTGCACGGCGCCCGGTGCCGGCCCGATCGCCACGGCGGTGTCGCCGCGCGCGACCGCGATCCGGTCGTCAGGGTCGGCGGCGGCCATCCGCACCCCATCGACCTCGACGACGAAGGCGTTCCAGCGGTGGGGATCGATGTTCACCGTCACCGCGCCGGAGGTGATCCGCACCACATCGGCCGGGAGCTCGACCGGCGCGGGGGCGGGGCGCGCCGGTGCCCGCAGCGGCACCAATGGCTCCGCGAGTAACCGACGGAGCACCACCCGGTCGGCGCCGGCGGGGGGATCGAGGCGGTATCGGCGCGGTTCCCCCGGGGTGGGGATCACGGCGCTGAACTCCCCGGGCACCTCGGGGTCGGGCACCAGTTGCACCGCGATCTCCTCGAGGAACGGCTGCCCCGCCGCCGCATGGAAGAGGCGGAACTCGCCGCCGGCGGGGGCCTCGGCCACGAGACGGATCCGTACCCGTTCGGCTGGAGCGAGTCCGACCGTGACGGCGGGACCGATGAGGTAGGGATCGTCGCCGTCCAATCGCAGCGCCACGCCACCCGTGGTCGGCTCGAGCGCGGTGACCATCGAATTGCCACGCCACCCGTGATCGGGCTGGCCGAAGTCGGCGATCACCGCCGGGGGCGGCGTGCCGGCGGCCGTGGGGACCATGGACGCGATGATGACGGACGAAAGGGTGACCGGCAGCAGGGTGACGGGCATCCAGCCGCTGCGACGTGGCATCACGACTCCGATTCCAAAAAGACCCGTCCGGCAGAGCAGTGGCTGCGTCTTGCCGCTCACCCCAGCGGCAGGGCACGACCGTCGGAGAGCCGGATCGGCCTGTCGAGGCGGTCACGCAGCGTCGTGTCGGGGGAAACACCGAGCCGCTGATAGATCGTCGCCAGGATGTCGGCGGGGGTGACCGGCGCGTCGGCCACCTCGGCCCCCTTGGAGTCACTCGACCCGTGCACCACGCCGCCGCGGATCCCACCCCCAGCGAGGATCGTGCTGTAGGCGTTCGGCCAATGATCGCGCCCGGCATCCTTGTTGATCTGCGGCGTGCGGCCGAATTCGCCGGTGTTGACCACCAGCGTGTCGGCGAGCAGCCCGCGCTCGGAGAGGTCGGCGACGAGGGCGGCGAAGGCGTGGTCCATCGGCGGCACGATCTGCCGGTAGCGGCCGAGGAGGCCACCGTGGGTGTCCCACTCCTGATTGAAGGCGTTGTAGGCGACGAACTGCACCCCCGCCTCCACCAGCCGGCGCGCCAGCAGGAGCGACTGCCCGATCTTCGTGCGGCCGTAGCGGTCGCGGATTGCCGCGGATTCGGCGCCGATGTCGAGGGCGCGGCGCACGCGCCCGTCGGTCACGAGGTCGTAGGCGCTGGCCGTGAGTTGGTCGTAGCGGCCGGCGAGGTGGCGCTCGAGCAGCCGGGCCGCGGAGTCGAGGCGGCGCGAGAGGTCGATGCGCCGCGAGAGACGTTCCCCGCTCATCCCGTCGGCGAGCGCCAGCGACAGCGGCTTGAAGGCAGGCGACGCAGGGTCCCCCTCGACGACGAACGGGTCGTGGCGGCTGCCGAGGAATCCGCCGTACTGCCCCGGCATGCGGTTGCTCGGCCCGGGGATCGACAGCCAATTCGGCAGCGACACCGCCCGCGGCACCCCCGGCACCGGCTCCTGGAGGGCGTCGAGCACCGCGGCCGGACCGGGAAAGTCGTCGGCGTGTGCCTCGCGGTCCTGATCGGGTTGGGCGTTGGAGCCGGTGAGGGTGACGTAGGTGCCCGCGATGTGATTGCTGAAGCGGTGGGTCATCGAGCGGATGACGCACAGCCGGTCGGCGACAGCCGCCGTGGCCTCCATCAGTTCGCCGAACTGGATCCCCGGCGCCGCGGTGGCGATCGGCCGGAAGGGGCCGCGGATCTCCGGTACCGCCAGCGGCTTCGGATCCCAGAGATCGATGTGGCTGGCGCCCCCCTGGAGGAGCATGAAGATGCAGTGCCGCGCCGCCGGGTTGGCGGAGGCGGCCGCGATCCGGTGGCCACCGGCGAGTGCCCCGAGGATGCTCACGCCGCCGATACGCAGCAACTCGCGGCGGCCGTGCACCGGCGCGGTGACCGTTGAAAAAACCGCATCCGGTTCGCTCATCGACGTCGCTCCTCGTCGCTGCTCGCTCGATCG
This sequence comes from Planctomycetaceae bacterium, assembly GCA_005791575.1. Taxonomy (GTDB): domain Bacteria; phylum Planctomycetota; class Planctomycetia; order Pirellulales; family UBA1268; genus F1-20-MAGs016. The sequence goes on along the minus strand of SXWA01000127.1, from coordinate 14,999 downwards.
TACCGCCGGGGCGACCGGGGCGTCGAGGTGAGTGCCTCGGTCGCCGGGCCGTGGAGCATGTGGCAATCGGGCGTCACTGGGCGGCGGCCGGGCGGTACCAGGTGCCGCGCAGCCAGTCGGCCACCAGCGCGATCTGCTTGGCGGAGAGAGGCGGCTGGGCCCCCTCGTCGGCCGTGCCGAAGCGCGGCATGCGGTCGTTGGAGCCGTCGTAGAAACGCTCGTGGGTGGGGTCGGTGATGATCCCCACGAGCCAGTCGCGTGCGCCCCAGCCGGTGAGATCGGGCGCGCTTCCCGCCGCGGTGCCGTTGTCGTGGAACGTGTGGCAGGAGCCGCAGCGATCGCCGTCGGCGACGAGCCCACGGCCGCGGGCGACGACCGCCTCGTCGAGACCGTCGCCGAAGCCCGCCTCGGCAGCCAGAGCCGCGACGACCGCCGCGACGTCGTCGGGTTTCCAGGAGTCGTTGCCTGCGAGGTCATTCTGCACGAAGGAGACCATGTCGCCCTCCTTGTGCGCCGTGTTGCCGAAGTAGGCAGGGCCGCCGACCAGCGCGGGATCGAGCAGGCCGCGTGCCCACGCCGCGGTCCCGAAGCCGTGGAGATTCGCCGCCGAACTTTTCGCGATCACGGCTTCGGCACCGGGGGCCGACGGATCGACGTGGGCATGGCAGCCCGCGCAGTGCTGGGCGAAGATCCGCGGTCCCTGCGTGGCCGCGTCGCTGCGCAGGAGATCGAGCATCCCCGCGGCGGGGATCCGCTCCGGCCGGCCGGCGAGTTCGACGGCCCGGCGTGCGTCGGCGTGGGCCGTGTCGACGGCGTCGAGGAAGGCCTGTGAGTGGCGGGCGCCATCCCACTGTTTCCGGCGCGCGGCGAAGGCTGCCTGCTTGACTGGGTCGTTGCCCAGCGCCGCGGCGATCTTCTCTTCGTCGCCGTCGGTCTCATGGAGCAGATCTTGCACGTCGGCCAGCGCCGCGGTGTCGGTCCAGCGGGCGGCGTAGTCCTCGCGCCACGCCAGCGCCGTGAGCAGGCCCGCCCCGGCGAGGAGGCCGAACGTGAAGGCGATGTTGAAGCCGTGCCCGAGGCGCCAGCGGCCGACGATCGGCATCAGGAACATCACCGCCATGACCAGACCGGGCACGACGATCGCACCGATGAATTCGCCGCTCGCCCCCCAGCCCTCGAAGACCTTGAGGAACTGGAAGAGGAAGAGGAAGTACCACTCCGGCCGGGCGGCTGCGTAGGGCTCGGAGGGATCGGCCGGGGCCCCGAGTTCGGCGCCGAGGTGCCCCCATTCGATCGGCCGGCCGTCGAGCGCCGCGCGGAGCGCCGGCACGAGGATCACGCCGAGTACCACCGCCATCACCGCCAGGCAGGCGACCGCGTCCTTGAGCACCTGATCGGGCCAGAAGAGCGCGTCGGGTTTCGTGAACGGCTGCTTCGCGCAGAGGCCGTGTTTGCGGAACAGGGCGATGTGGATCGCCAGCATGACGATCAGCGTGCCGGGGAGGAATCCGGCGTGCAGGGCGAAGAAGCGCGTCAGGGTGTGGTGGCCGTAGTCGGGGCCGCCGACGATCACCTGCTGGAGCGACGGGCCGATCGCCGGCACCAGGCCCGCCAGATTGGTCGCGACGCGGGTCGCCCAGTAGCCCTTCTGGTCCCACGGCAGCAGATACCCGGTGAGCGCCATCCCGAGCACGAGCATCATCAGCACGAGCCCCATCCAGAAGTTGACCTCGCGCGGCGCGCGGTAGGCGCCGTCGATCACCACCTGGAGGAGATGGAGCGCCAGCAGGACCACCATCGCCTGCGCCATCACGTGGTGGATTCCGCGCAGCAGCCAGCCACCGGCCATCTCGTGCTGGATGAAGTAGACGCTCTCCCACGCCGTCTGGGCCCCGGCAGAATAGCTGCTCCAGAGCACCAGTCCGGTGATCACCTGCGTCATGAAGGCGAACACGAGCGTGCTCCCCCACACGTAGCGCCAGCGGGCACCGCCCGGCACGCGTTCGTAGAGCGCCTCGTGGACCAGCGCGCGGTAGCCGGTGCGGTCGTCGAGGAAGTCGGCAAGGCTGCCGAGGAGGCCGCGGCGCGGGCCGGGAGTGGGGGTGCTCATGAGCGGGCCTTCTTCTCCGCGATGCCGGTGTAGAAGTTCTGCCACTGGACCTCGATCTCGCCGCCGGGCCCGATCCGGCACTCGAGCTCGTCCATCGCCCGGGGGCTCGGGCTCGGGGGAACGATGCCGCCGTCGATCGCGAAGCGGCTGTTGTGGCAGGGGCAGCGGAAGCACTTTTCCTGCGGATCGACCTCGACGAAGCAGCCCGCATGAGGGCAGGTGGCGGAGAGGGCCTGCACCGTCTCGGAACCCTTCTCACGCCGCAGGTAGACCGCCCCGATCGGATCACTGGCGAACCCGGTCCAGGCGTCGGTGCGGTCGCTGACGACAGGGAATCGCCGGGGGAGACCGTCGTCGGGCACCGCCTCGAGTTCGGCCACCGGGTGGAACGCCGCTGCGGCCCCCTTCCGCCGGAGCGGATCGAGGAACGTCCAGACGCCGGCCAGCACCGGCGGGAGCGTGGCCAGACCTCCGCAGGTGAGCGCCGCCAGACGCGTGAGCAGGTCGCGCCGCGGCTCGCCGCCGGGGGGGCGGTCGGCCGGTGGATCGTGGTGGGTGGATCCCATGGTTCGCGGTGTCTCCGGTCGAAGCCCCGGTTTCACGGGGCGAACGGGGAGCCAGTGTACTCGTTGCGAGGGGGAAGGCACCGGGGAGGCCCGCGGCCGGTGAATCGGTTCTGACCGGTCAGCGGCGGACGAAGAGGGCGAGTTCGGCCGTCAGCCCGGGGCCGAAGGCCATCGCCAGGCAGGGGAGCGCCGCATCGTCCCGCAGCAGCCGTTCCATGATGAAGAGGATCGTGGCGCTCGACATGTTGCCGTGGTCGCCGAGGATGCCCGCGGAGACGGCCAGGTCCTCGAGCGGCAATTCGAGCGCCGTGGCCACGCTGGCGAGAACCCTTGGGCCTCCCGGGTGCACCGCCCAGGTGCGGATCGCGCCGCGGGTGAGACCGGCACCGGCGAGCGCGGCATCGACGATCGTCGGCAGCTCACGGCCGATCGTTGCCGGCACGGTCGCCGCGAGATGCATCGCGAAGCCGTGATCACCGATGGTCCAGCTCATCTCCCCGGTCGAGTCGGGCATCACCATCGACCACTGGCGGGCGAGTACCCAACGGCGTTCGGCGCCGGTCGGGTCATGATCGGCACCCGCTCCGACCAGGGCAGCGGCCCCGTCGCCGAAGATGCTGTTGGCGACGATCTGGTCGCTGCGGGATCCATATTGGAAATGGAGAGTGCACAACTCGGCACAGACCACCAGGGACAGGTTCCGTGGCCCGGCAGAGCCGAAGGCGTCGGCCACGCGCAGGGCATTGAACGCGCCGTGGCAGCCCATGAAACCGACATGGGTGCGGCTCACGGTCGGCGCGAGCCCGAGGCGCTGGAGGAGGTCGAGGTCGATCCCCGGGTTCGCGAACCCGGTGCAGGAACACGTGACGAGGTGCGTGATACGGTGTGGTGCGATCCCGGCGGCCGTGATCGCCCGGGTTGCCGCGGTCGTCGCCAACGGGCCCACTTCGGCGGCGTAGCGTTGCATGCGGGTGGCTGTCGTGGGACCACCGGGCCCCGTTTCCGTGACGGGCGGGAAGAAGGTCTGTGCGTAGGCGCCCGCGCCCGGTTCGTCGAGGAGGACGGACCCCCGCGACCGGATCCTGGTCTGGCGGTAGACGGCGGCGAGGAGGCGTTCGTGGCCGGGCATTGCCTCCATGACGGAGGCGGCCAGAGTGGCGGCGTCAGCCTGCGCGATCTGACGCTTCGGGACGGCGGTCCCGATCCCGAGGATCGAAAGCGTCATGGGAAGCCAACCCCCGCATGACCCCCGATCACGATCGGCAGCAGCCTCCGAACGGCCCAGGGAGCGAGCCGCGCCGCCTCGAGAGCGGCCATCGTCACCGCGGGGTGTCGCAGGGCCAGCGACACGCGCCGGCAACGTGCGTGGGCCGCCTCGAAGCGGTGGCGATGGGCCACCTCGTACCGGGCTGCCGCGGCGGCGGGGCCCGGGGGGGCCTCGGCACCGGGCTCCACGGCGAGCAGCGACTCGGCAAGGATCCGGCCGCTCGCCAACGCCCAGCCGATCCCCTCGCCGGTGAACGGCTCGACGTAGCGGGCCGCGTCGCCGCAGCGGAGGATGCGCCCGCTCGTGCCGCCGACGAGCGGGGCACGACGGGTCAGTGGGGGAGTGGCGCGGAATTCCGCGGTGGCGATCGCGTCGAGCGACGGCCAGGCCCCACCGCCGTCGCCGGCCGCGACGGCGAGGATCGCGGCCACGGTGTGGCCGGGTGAGGCACGGCGCGCCAGCGCGACGCGGCTCACGGCGGCGGCGACGTCGATCCGCCCGTCCTCGAGGCGGACCATTCCGCAGTACCCGTCGGAGCCGATGGCCATCGTCAGTTCACCGCAGGGAAGGTCGGCCATCCCCGGCGGCAACGTCGTCCCGAGGCCGACCCGGTTGTCGTCGGGCATCTCGGCTCCGTCGTGGCCGTCCGTCGGGGCGTCGGTGCCGGGCGCCACCCTGGCCCGCACCCGATCGGCGAGGCCGGTCGCCAGCACGATGCATTCGGCCGTGATCGTGGTGGGTAACGCGGCGGCTTCCGCTGCCGGGCGGACAGCGAGGGTTGCGGTCGCGACGGCCGAGTCACCGCCGTCCACGAGGCCCGTCAGCAGGGAGTGCGGAAGCCAATGGCAGCCGGCCATGATCGCGGCGTCAACCAGCGCGGCATCGAGGCGTTCCCTGGACACGACGGCGCCGCCTGCCAGAGGCAGCGAGACCGATCGTCCGCGATGGGCCACACGCACCGTGCGCAGGGGGATGGCACCCAGCGGCAGGCGAGCTGCGCCCCTTTCGAAGAGCCGCAGCTCGGCGATCGCTGCGACCGACAGGCAGCAGCCGCAGACCTTCGATCGCGGCATGCTCCCACGGTCGACGAGGAGGACCCGGAGGCCGCGGACGGCGAGTCGGTGGGCGGCGGTCGCGCCCGCGGGTCCGGCCCCGACGACGAGCACCTGCCAGGGGGTACGCGCTGCCGCGGCGGGTGAGATCGTGGCGGCGCGGGATGACAACGTCGGGGGGGGTGGCTCGGTCATCGGTCCGCGTTCCCCGGATCACGCCGCCACTCGATCAGCACCCGCTCCGGCCAGGTGCGGCGGATGACGGCCCTCTGGAGGCCGGCATCGGTGCACAGCCTGCGGTACTCCCGAGGCGTGCGTGCGGCCCGCACCGACAGCGGCCCGTCGACCCGGGCAACCCGCGACGACGCCAGCAGCGTCGTTCCCACCACGGCCAATGCGAGGCCGACGCGGCTCCGGACAAGATCAGACACGATCACGCCGCGGCGTGCCGCGGTCGCCATGTCGCCGAGGAGCCGGCTGGCCGTCGCGTCGTCGAGATGATGGAGGAACAACGAGTTGACGACCACGTCGCAGGGCGGGCACCCGTCCGCGATGACGTCGTGGACCGCGAAGGTCGCCGGGACGCGGTGTCCGGCGGCGAGGCGCCGGCACCGTTCGATGGCCCGCGCGCTCACGTCGAGGCCGACGACCCGAATCCGGGGACCGTGCCGCCGCTGCAGGCGGCGGGCCAGTTCGAGTGTCACGTCGCCGCCACCGCAGGCCACATCGACGACGAGCGCAGTGCCGGTCGCACCACTGCCGGTGGCCAGGATCGCGCCAGCCTTCGCCGCCAACCGGGCCGCCGTGCGCGAGACACCGTTGATCCTCGCGAGGGCGCGCAGGGCGTCGAGGTGATCGATCGGGGAGATCCCCGGGTCGTCCATCAGTTCCGGCTGGCGCGACTGCGGGAGCGACCAAGGCATCGGGGGGCACCGTCCGCGATGCGGCGAGGGGGGTCGTCGGCAGGGAGTGTGGACGCGGAGCAGTATAGGGCAGCAGCAGCCGAGCGGCCGGGCGGGGGGGCGAACCACGGCACGGGAGATGACTTGTCGATCTGAACGACGCCCACGACGATGGACCCGGGCGGGCCCGATCGTCGGGCCGGTGTGCGCCATGGACGCCATGGAACCGATGGCCGCGGAGATCCGTGCATGGTCCACGACGTGGCAAGGGCCGTCCGCGATCACCTTCGTCGTCGCGGTGTCTGCCTCCGCACCCTCGGCGTCGGGGCGGCTCTCCGGGAGGCGGCGGCCCGTCTCACCGGGCGGCAGGTGCTCGAGGAGGTGCGCTGGTGCGGCTGTGCCCACTCCTTCCACGTGCGGCTCGATTCCTCCGACGTGCCCACCTTCCGGCAGGTGTTCGTCAAGGACGAATACGGATTCGAGACCGACCGGCCGCCGCGCACGATCGTCGATGCCGGGGCCAACATCGGCCTGGCGTCGATCCTCTTCGCCAACCGCTACCCCGGGGCGCGGATCGTGGCGATCGAGCCGGAGGCGGCCAACTTCGCGCTCCTCCAAGCCAACGTCGCCCCCTACCCCGCCATCATTCCGGTGCAGGCTGCCCTGTGGTGCACGGACGGCGAAATCGACCTGCTCGATCCGGGGCTCGGCCACTGGGGATACATGATCGACCCTCCGGAATCCCCGGAGCACGGGCCGGCACGCGTCTGCCACCGGGTGCGGGCCCTCACCGTCGAGCGAGTCATCGACGAATTCGGCCTCGGCCGCCTCGACCTTCTCAAGGTCGACATTGAGGGGGCCGAGCGCGAGGTGTTTTCCGACACGAGCCGGTGGATCGACCGGGTCGACGCGATCATCGTCGAGGAACACGATCGGCTGAAGCCCGGCTGCAGCGCCAGTATCCGGCAGGGAACCCCGGACTTCACCACGCAGTGGCAGCAGGGGGAGAATCTCTTCCTGGTGCGCGACGGCCGTATCGGCCCCAGGCGTCGGCTCGTCAGGCGCCCGTTCGCCACGCGGCATCGACCGCGGCCGTGACCCTGGCGAAGGCCTCGTCGAACGGCCCGGGGAGGATCGTCCCCGCCGCGGCGCGGTGCCCGCCACCGCCGAAGGTGGCCGCCAGGGCGCTGGCATCGACATGGCTGCGGCTGCGGAAGCTCACCTTCACCCGGCCGTCGGGTTGCTCGATGAGGATCACCGCCAGCGCCGTGCCCTTGACGGCGAGGGTGAGGTTGACGAGATCCTCGGTGTCGCTCGGCAGCGCACCCGCATCGCGGATGTCGGCCAGACGGACGACCGACGTGATGACGCTGCCGCCGTGCGACACCCGAGCGCCGGCCAGGGTCCGACCCACCAGATGAAGGCGGCCGATCGTGTCCTGCTCGAACAGTTCACGGTAGATCGCCGGCGGGCTGGCTCCCGCATCCACCAGGCGGGACGCCACCCGGAACGTCTCGCCGCTGGTCGACGGGAAGCGGAACCCACCGGTATCGGTCGAGAGGCCGGCATACAGCGGCGTGGCGATCGCCTCGGTGAGCGGCACCTTGAGCCGGAGCCCGATCTCGGCCACGATCCGCGCCGTCGCCTCCGCGGTCGGATCCTTGAACCAGCGGTCGGAGAGGTCGTCCTCGCTGACATGGTGATCGACGACGACGACCCGGTCGCGGTGGGCGCGGATCACGTCTCCCATCGCGCCCAGCTGGGCCCACGCGCTGGTGTCGAGGACGATGAACAGGTCGGTGGCCGCCAGGCTGGCGGGATCGACGCCGCCGGCGAGCGACTCGATCCGTTGCCGCGGGTCGATCCACCGCAGGGTGGCGGGGGTCGCCTGGGCGTTGACGATCCGTACGTTCTTGCCCACCGCCTCGAGGATGCCGAGCATCCCCAGTTCGCTCCCCAGGGCATCGCAGTCGGGGCGCACGTGGCTGGTGAGCACCATCGTGCCAGCGGCGTCGAGCAGGTCGAGCAGACCGCGCCAGTCGAGTCTCATGCCCCCTCCGGCGATGCGGGCGGACCGGCGGCGGCCACGACCTCGGCGGCCCGGCTGGTGTCGCTGGTGAGCTGGGCCACCAGTTCCGGAACCGCGGAAAACCTGCGAGTGTCGCGCAGCCGCTCGAGGAAGTCAACGTGGAGGGTCGTGCCGTAGAGGTCGCCACGGAAGCCGATGAGATGCACCTCGACCGCGATCTCGGTCGCCCCGAAACTGACGCTCGGGCCGACGTGGACCGCGGCGGGCCAGACGGCCGGCCCACCGTCGCCCGTCGTCAGGTGCGCCCGCGCGGCATACACGCCGCCCGCTGGGAGCAGGGTGGCGATCGCGGCCAGGTTGGCAGTGGGGAAGCCGAGGGTCCGGCCGCGCTTCGCCCCTTCCACCACCCGGCCGGTGATCCGGTAGGGGGCGGTGAGCATGCGGTTGGCCGCGGCAATGTCGCCCGCGGCGAGCAGCCGGCGGAGCCGGGAGCTCGATACCGGGGCGCCGTCGTGGAGAACCGGTGGCACGACCTCGAGATCGACATGGTCTGCGGCGCAGAGTCGCCCCAGGAGCGCCACATCGCCCCGTCGGCCGGCACCGAAGTGGAAGTCGGTGCCCTCCACCAGGCTGCAGGCGCCCAGCCGTCCGCGGAGCATGTCGGTGTAGAACGCCTCCGCTTCCTGCCTGAGCAGACGGCGGTCGGCGGGCTGCACGATCACCGCATCGACCCCGAGCGCCGCGAGCAGGTCCGCGCGGCGGCGCGGGGTGGTGAGGGCGGCCGGGGCCTCCCCGGGCCGAAGGATGGCGGCGGGGTGGGGATGAAACGTGACCGCGACGGCGGGAAGGCCGAGGGCGTTGGCGCGGTCCACGAGCCGCCTGGCGATCGTCGCATGGCCGAGGTGGACACCGTCGAAATTGCCCACCGACACCACGCACGCGGGCGCCGCCGGGGTCCAGCGGCCCGTTGCGGAGAACACGCTCGGAGGTGCGGGTGGCGGCAGGGGCGGAAGCACGGCCGGAGTCGGAAGCAGGAGGCTGTCGCCGGCCGCGGGTGTCGCACCGCAGCCCGACGCCGCCGGAGTCTATCCGATGCGGCTGGTGCCCGCCCCGGCGGGGACGGCGCGTGGCGGCGGGTATCATGATGAAGAGCCGTCCCTTTCCCCGGGTCCACCGCATGCGCGAACCGGTCGAAGAAGACAAACAGATCTACCTGTCGCCGGAGATGACCACCCGGCTGGGGGCGATCGACATCGGGTCCAACAGCGTCCGCCTGATCGTGGCCGAGGCGCTGCGTGGCGGCAGCTACCGGATTCTCGACGAGGAACGGGAGCCGACGCGCCTCGGCCGCAGTGTCTCGTCCACCGGTGAACTCGACGACGAGTCGATGGCGCGCACGGTCGAGGCGCTGGCGTCGTTCAAGCAGATCGCCGCCGGCTATCAGGTGACGGCGCTGCGGACGATCGCCACCTGCGCCGTCCGCGAAGCGGCCAACGGGCCGGCGTTCTGCCGCCGGGTCCGCGAGGAGGTCGGCCTCGAGGTCGAGGTGATCACCGCCGAACGCGAGGCACGATTGGCCTTCGCCAGCGTGCAGCACGCCATCGACCTCACCGGTCGCAACGTCGTCGTCGCCGACATCGGCGGGGGGAGCACCGAGATCGTCTATGCCACCGGGGAACTGATCGAGGCGATCTTCACCACCCCGCTCGGAGCGGTGCGGCTCACCGAGGCATTCGGAGTGGCCGACGCCGTCGGTGTCGATGCGTTTGCCGGTCTCGAGGCGGAGGTGACCGCCTGCCTGAAGAAGCGGACGACGCGGCCGCTGTTCGCCCCCCATTTCCTCGTCGGCTCGGGGGGCACTTTCACCACGCTCGCCGAGTTGGTCATGGCGGGCAAGCGGGAGAGCAACCTGCCGGTGGCGGGCTACCGCGTGTCGCACGCCGAGGTCCGCCACCTGCTCGACCGGCTCCACAAGACACCGCTCCGCGCCCGCCGGCTGCTCCCCGGCATGACCCCCGACCGGGCCGACATCATCATCGCCGGGCTGACGATCATCGACGGCCTGCTGAAGCGGTTCCGCTGCAACAGCCTGGTCGTCCACACCCGTGGCGTGCGCGACGGCCTCCTCCGTGAGATGATCGACGACGCCCTCGGCTCGGGTACCGCGCCGGGTGATCTCTCCACCCAACGCGAGGCGGCCATCGAACGCCTCGCCGCCGCCTGCTCCGGCGAATTGGAGCATGGCCGGCAGGTGGCGTGGCTGGCCGGGAGGATCTTCGAGCAACTCGCCGCGCCGCTCGGGCTCGGGGACGGGGACCGGGAGTTGCTCCGGTGGGCCGCCAGGCTCCAGGACGTGGGCTACGTCATCAATTACGACCAGCACCACAAGCACAGCTACCACCTGATCCGTAACAGCCGTCTCCCGGGCGTGCGGCCGCAGGACCTCGAGTTGGTCGCCAACGTCGCCCGCTACCACCGTGGCGCGCATCCGAAGAAGAAGCACGAGAACCTCGCCCGGCTCTCCGTCGACGAGCAGCAGCGCGTGCTGGGCCTGGCGGCGATCCTCCGCCTCGCCGGAGGCCTCGACCGGAGCCGGTCGCAGCAGGTGCGCGACGTGATCGTGGAGGTCGATGAAGACGGGGTCGGCGTGGCGGTGGTGGCCGACCAGGATCCGCAGGTCGACATCTGGGGTGCCGAGCGGCGCACCGATCTGTTCGAGAAGGCGTTCGGCATGCCGGTGCGCGTGAGCTGGTCGGGGAGGAAGGGGACCGAGGCGGCGTGCGATCCGGGGCACGGCCGCGAGAAGGCCGGACGCGACAAGTCGCGGAAGAACCGACGGCACCGTGCCGGTGAGCCGGGCGACGCCGGCTGATCGTGGGTGACCGCCTGTGGCTGTGGCCAAAGGCCATCCCCGGCCCTTGGCCACTCCAACTGCCGCGCTGTTCATGGGAGCCGCGCTCCCGGCACCTCATCCACGAGGTGCAGCAGGCTGTTGACGCACAGCCTGCTGACCGCCTGCGGCGAAGCGGCGCCGGAGCCGGGAAACCGCTGCCGTCACAACCGCCGGAACCGCTACGTCCTCTTTGTCCGCGCGCCGTGCGAAGACCGGGGCCGGGCGTCGCCGAAGACTCCCCTGCCCCTCTGCCCGCGAGGACAACCCTGATGCGCCGCTCCCCGCCCCTCCCCGCCGCCCTGCTGATCACGACGGTTCTGTTCCTCGCCGGCGCCGTGGCGGGAACCGCCGCCGCGGCTGGAGACGACATCAGCCGTGTCGGCGATCCCAAGCCGCTGCCCCACGGCACCCCCCAGCGGCAGGCTCCCTGGGGACGCGGTGCCAACCCCTCGTTCACACGCGGCAACCGTCCGAAGTTCTTCGTGAACCCCACCCTGCCCCGCACCGGCACCTGGCGGACGTTCAGCACCCCGCCCGGGGTGCGACCCGGCGACTGGCCGGTGTACGCCCCGTTCGGCTTCGGTGGCTACCGCTTCCCGGCGGTCGGCAATCAGGCGTACCGCTGATCGGCGGCTGATTGACGCCTGATGCGTGGCCGCCGTTTTTTCCCGTTCCGCGCTGCCGGCGGGAGCCACGATCCACGCGCCTGGTACGATGCGGCAAGTGCCCTGCCGCCGTGGTCCGGCGGCCGCGGGGGCCGCGGCATGGCTGCGGGGTCGTCCCGGGATGAGCGACCTTCTCGAGGTCACCGAGTCGGGGCTCTACTGCGCCGCAGGTGACTTCCACATCGACCCCTGGCGCAGGGTGCCGCGGGCCGTCATCACCCATGCCCACGCCGACCATGCCCGGCCCGGCTGCGACCGCTACCTCTGCGCCGCGCCCGGCAAACTCGTCCTCCGCACGCGGCTCGGGCCGGGCGCCACCATCGACTCCCTGCGGCGCGGCGAGTCGCTCTCGATCAATGGCGTGCGCGTCTCGCTGGTGCCCGCCGGCCACGTGCTCGGTTCGGCCCAGGTGCGGCTCGAGCACCGTGGCGTCGTCTGGGTCGTGACCGGCGACTACAAGATGGCGGCCGACCCGACCTGTGATCCCTTCGAGCCGGTCGAGGCCGATGTCCTCGTCACCGAATCGACGTTCGGACTGCCGATCTACCGCTGGCCCGATCCGGCGGAAGTGGCCGCGGAGATCAACGCCTGGTGGCGGGCCAACCAGGAGGCCGGTCACGCGAGCATCCTCTTCGCCTACGCGTTGGGGAAGGCGCAGCGCCTGGCGGCCCTGGTCGATCCGACGATCGGACCGATCGTGGCCCATGGGGCGGTGGCCAAACTCGTGCGCGCCTACCGCGACAGTGGTGTCCGCCTGCCGCCGATCGACGGCGTGCCCGCGGGGGCGCGGAGCGTGGGGCATGGCCGGGCGCTGGTGATCGCCCCGCCGTCGGCGGCGGGGAGCCGGTGGCTGCGCCTCTTCGGCGAGGCCTCCACCGCGGCGGCATCGGGATGGATGATGCTCCGCGGGGTCCGTCGGCGCCGGGGGTTCGACCGCGGTTTCGTCCTCTCCGACCATGCCGACTTCCCCGGTCTGGTCGCGGCGGTGGAGGCCTCGCGGGCGCGCCGCGTGCTCGTCACGCACGGCAGCACGGAGGCCTTCGCCCGCTTCCTCCGGGAGCGGGGGCTCGACGCCACGGTCCTGCCGACGCGGTTCACCGGGGAGGCTCCCCCCGACGTCGGCGCCGATGGCGGCGACGACGTCGGGGAACTGGAAGCGGGCGCCGCGGACGAGCCACCCGTGGTGGAGGGGGCCCACGGCGACGGCGCACGTTCCGTGGAGCCAGTGCCATGAGGCGCTTCGCCGACCTCTACTGGCGGCTCGACGGCACGACCAGCATCACCGAAAAGGTGCAGGCCCTCCGCGACTACTTCGCCGCGGCGCACCCCGACGACGCCGCCTGTGCGCTGGCGGTACTCGGCGGGGCGCGGCAGTCGCGCGCGGTGCCGCTGCCACTGCTACGCCGTCAGGCGGCTGCGGTTGCCGGCATCCCCGCGTGGCTCCTCGAGGAGTGCTATGCACAGACCGGCGATCTCGCCGAGACGCTCGCGCTCGTCCTCCCGCCGTCCGACCGCCTGCCGCCGCCAGACGACCCCGGCCCGCCGAGCGTCACCGGCGACCTCGGCTTGGCGGGCCACGTCGCGCGCCTCGCGGGCCTGCGTGGTCAGAAGGACGAGGAGGTGATCGGCCGGTTCCTCGTCGATACCTGGCGGGTGCTCGCGCCGCGTGAGCGGATCGTCTGGCACAAACTGCTCACCGGCGGCTGCCGTGTGGGGGTGTCGCGGTCGCTGCTGGCGCGCGCGTTGGCCGACCTGGCGGGGGTCGACCCGGCGACGATGATCGCCCGGCTCGTCGCCCGCGCGCCCCTCGACGGCGCCGCCTTCACCCGGCTCCTCGACGCGACGGACGCGGGGCCGGACGGGCTCCGCCCCTATCCCTTCTTCCTAGCGGCGCCGCTCGACGGACCGGTCGAGGCGCTCGGACCGCGGTCCGACTGGCAGGCGGAGTGGAAATGGGACGGCATTCGGGCGCAGCTCGTGCAGCGCGACGGTGCCGTGGCGGTGTGGACCCGCGGCGAGGATCTCGCCACCGAGGCATTTCCGGAGATCGCGCTCGCGGCGGCTGGCCTCCCCACCGGCACCGTCCTCGACGGCGAACTGCTCGCTGTCCGCGGTGGGCACCTCCTCGGTTTCGCCCCCCTCCAGCGGCGCAGCGGCCGGCGCCGCGTCACCCGACCTCTGCTCGTCGAGGTGCCCTGCGTGTTCGTGGCCTACGACATCGTCGAGGCCGACGGGGAGGATCTGCGCGCCCTCGCGTTGACGGCGCGCCGGGCACGGATGGAGAGGGTCCTCTCCGCCGTCGGTGCCGAGCCTGCCGCGTTCCTCCCGCCTGGCGCCACGGCTCCCGCCGGCGGTCCCACCGCGACGCTGTGGATCTCCCCCGAGGTGCCGGGCGTGGGGTGGGACGATCTGGCGGCCCGACGGGTCGAGTCGCGGCAGCGTGGCGTGGAAGGGCTGATCCTCAAACGCCGCGACTCACCCTACGGCAGCGGGCGCACCCGGGGCGACTGGTGGAAGTGGAAGATCGAGCCGCTCGAGATCGATGCGGTGCTGCTCTACGCCCAGTCCGGGCACGGCCGTCGCGCCGCGCTCCACACCGATTACACGCTCGGGGTCTGGCACGAGGGGCGCCTGGTGACGGTGGCGAAGGCCTACTCCGGCCTCTCCGACACCGAGATCGTCGAGGTCGATCGGATCGTCCGTGCGACCACCCGCGAGCGGCACGGCCCGGTGCGGATCGTGGAACCGTCGCTCGTCTTCCAGATCGCGTTCGAGGGGGTCGCGCCGTCAACGCGCCACAAGGCCGGCCTCGCGCTGCGGTTTCCGCGGATCGTGCGCTGGCGACGCGACAAGGGGATCGCCGATGCCGGTGGTCTGGCCGATCTCGCGCGGCTCTGCAGACCTCCGCTCGAGGTGGTCCCGTGAGTGGGGCCGCGGCCACGGCGCCGCACGAGGCCGTCGTCCGCCGGCTGCGCCGCTGGTTCCGCGAGCGCGGGTGGCGGCCGTTTCCCTACCAGGTGGAGGTGTGGCGGGCCGTGACGGCCGGGGAGAGCGGTCTCGTCCATGCCCCCACCGGCACCGGGAAGACGCTGGCGGTGTGGCTCGGGGCCTTGGCCCGCGCACGCCAGCGGCCCGCAGCGAAGGGGCCGCGCGTGGTGTGGCTCACGCCGCTGCGCGCCCTGGCCACCGACACCGCGGCGGCGCTCGAGGCCCCGCTGGCCGAACTCGCCCCCTGGACCGGTGGCCGCTGGCGCGTCGGGGTGCGCACCGGCGACACGAGCGCCGCTGCCCGGCGGCGCGTGCGCGAGGAGCGGCCCGAGGTCCTCGTGACCACCCCCGAGACACTCTCGATCCTCCTCTCGCTCGACACGTCGGCCGATCTCTTCGCCGGCCTGGAGACGGTGATCGTCGACGAGTGGCACGAACTGCTCGGCTCGAAGCGCGGCGTGCAGGCCGAACTGGCGCTGGCCCGGCTCCGGGGCCTCGCCCCCGGGCTCGTCACCTGGGGCCTGTCG
>SXWA01000011.1 GCA_005791575.1 Planctomycetaceae bacterium | reverse complement strand
TCCTCGGAGTCCATCGGCTCCGGGGGCAGGTCGGACGGCTGGCCGGCGACGAGATCGTGCCACCAGACATCGCGCCCCGCCACCATCTCGACCGGCTGGCCGGTACGCTGCAGCACCACCACGTGGCGCACCGTCGTCGGCGGGTGGTGCGGGGAGGCGAGCGCCTGGTCCACGTTCTTCTTCAGTGGAAGCTGCGCGCCGCGCCGCCAGCCGCCGTCGGCGGTGATCACCGCCACGGCCGCGGCATCGTGGTTGCGGTCGGCGATCGCCTCGCTGGAGAACCCGCCGAAGATCACCGAATGACTGGCGCCGCTACGGGCGCAGGCCAGCATGGCGACCACCAATTCCGGGGTCATCGGCATGTAGATCGAGACCACCTGCCCCGGTCGCACCCCCAGGCCACGGAGCCCGGCGGCGAACCGGCAGACCTCGGCATGCAGCTCGGCATAGGTCATCACCCGCCGCTCACCGCCCGGCTCCCCCACCCAGACCAGCGCCGTTTTGCCACCCCGCCCGGCGGCAACATGCCTGTCGAGGCAGACTGCCGAGGCATTGATGCGCCCGCCGACGAACCAGCGCACATCGGGAGGCTGCCAGTCGAGGACGCGGGAATAGGGCCTGCTCCAGGGCAGTTCACGGGCCCGTTCGTCCCAGAAGGCCTCCGGATCGGCCGCCGCGGCGTCGTAGAGGCGACGATACTCCGCGAGGCTGCCGATCCGCGCCCGCCGGGCGAAATCCTCGGGTGGCGGGAATACCCGCACCTCCTGCATCACGCTCGCCACGCGGCCCGCGGCACGATCGGCATCACCCATGCGTCACCCCCTGTCACTGAGCATTTGCGGGACCAGCCCCACCATGGATGGTTCCCCGGCGACACCAACGGTCTCCGTGGGAGCGGGGCTCACGGCACCGCCCCCCGGGCGTGCCGCAGATTCCGCGACCGCACCCGCACACGGCCCCGTGGACGGCGCCCGAATCCTGCGCCTGCTCCGTGGCGACTGTTGTAGCCTGCAGCCCGGGCGTCAGCCATCGCGCCCCCTCACCCTTCCGCGGCAGCCCCGCAGCCGGCCGCCGTCTCGTCTCCGAAGCTCACCCCCAAGGCCCGGGCGGCACGGACGGCGGAACTCGCCGGATCGACCACCGACAATTCCCGGATGGCGTCGGCGATCGGCACCCCTTCGATGTGCGGCGGGCGGTAGCGCACCATCTCCCCGAAGCGCCCCTCGTGGACGAGGGCGACCGCATGGGCGCCGAACTGCGTGGCGAGCATGCGGTCGAACGGGGTCGGGGTACCACCGCGCTGCAGATGACCCAACACCACGGTGCGCACCTCACGGTCGAGGCGTTGCGTCAACTCGGCAGCCACCCGCTCGCCAATGCCGCCGAGGCGCACCTGGCGCTTCTCCCCGGCGGGCGTGTCGTGGACGAGCCCGCCGCCGGGCCACTGCGCACCCTCGGCCACCACGACCAGCGTCGAGCGGCGCCCCTCTGCCTCGCGCGCCCGCACCTGGTGGCAGACGGCGGCGAACGACCAGGGAATCTCCGGGATCAGGATCACGTCGCCGCCACCGGCGATCCCGGCATGGAGGGCGATCCAGCCGGCATGCCGCCCCATCACCTCGAGGACCATCACCCGCTCGTGGCTGGCAGCGGTGGTATGGAGACGATCGAGGGCATCGGTGGCCGTGGCCACCGCCGAATCGAAGCCGAACGTGAAGGCGGTCGAGCCGAGATCGTTGTCGATCGTCTTCGGCACCCCGACCACCGGCAGGCCATGCTCGTGGAGCTGCTGGGCGATCGACAGCGACCCGTCGCCACCGACGCACACCAGCCCGGTGACCGACAACCGCCGCAGCGTGTCGGCAGCCTGGGAGAGCAACTCGGGATCGATCCGCACCCGTTCCCCCTCCCCCACCAGCGCCGTGAACCGCCCCTTGTTCGTCGACCCGAGGATCGTGCCGCCGCGGAGGAGGATCTCCGCCGTGTTCTGCCTGTCGAGCGGCATGTAACTGACCGGGTCGACGAGCCCCTCGTAGCCGCGGAGGAAACCGATGCAGTCGTACCCGAGCCGCAGCGCCGCCTTGACGACCGCGCGGATCACGGCGTTGAGACCGGGGCAGTCGCCACCGCCGGTGAGGACAGCGATGCAGGGTCGTCGGGCTGCCATGGGGGCTCCTTTGGGCTGCTGGACCTGACACCCGCGGCGGATCGACCCGTGTTTCCCCGGTCAGCCGGACGGTGGCCGACCGGGTTGCGGAGCCGGGGAACGGCCGCCCGCCCGCAGACCCGCTCCGCGGCAGCCTCTGACGGCCATGTCAGCGGCTTGCATTCGGCCGGGGGTGCAATACAAACGACGTGCCGCTTCCGCCCGCGCACTCCGGACGCGGTCCGTCCCCGCGATCCGCCCGTGGACGCCGTCCGACCGCCCCGTGTGCCGTCCGTCCGACGATAGATGAAGCAGTCCGGCAAACTCAAGAGTCTCGACGAACTGGCGACGGTGCTCCAGGCTTGCCGCGCCGCCGGGCGCCGCGTCGTCCTCTGCCATGGCGTGTTTGACCTGCTTCATATTGGCCATTTGCGCTATTTCGAGGAGGCCAGGTCGTTTGGCGATGTGCTCGTGGTCACGCTGACGACCGACCGGTTCGTGAACAAGGGTCCCCACCGGCCGGCCTTCCCCGAGCAGCTCCGGGGGGAACTGATCGCCGCCCTCGACTGCGTCGACTATGTGGCCATCAATCCGACCCCCACCGCCGTCGACGCGATCCGCCTCCTCCAGCCCGACGTCTACGTCAAGGGCCCCGACTACGCCGACCCGACGAAGGACGTGACCGGGAAGATCCTCGAGGAGGAGGCCGCCGTCAGGGAGGCGGGCGGGCGCATCGCCTTCACCACCGGCGCGATCTACAGCTCCACCCGGCTCATCAACCGGCACATGACGGTGCTTCCGCCGGAGGTCCAGGCCTATCTCGCCGACTTCTCCGCCCGGCACCCAGCCGACGAGGTGCTTTCCTACCTGGAGCGTGCCCGGGGGCTGCGGGTGCTGCTGGTGGGCGAGCCGATCATCGACGAATACGTCTACTGCGAGGCGATCGGAAAATCGTCGAAGGAGCCGACGATGGTGGTCCGGCGGCAGTCGTCGGAGCGCTTCGCCGGGGGGATCCTCGCCGCTGCCAACCATGTCGCCGGCTTCTGCGACGAGGTGGGCCTGGTCGCCCAACTCGGCAGCGAGCCGTCGCACGCCGATTTCATCACCAGTCACCTCCGGTCGAACGTCCGTCCCACGTTCCTCACCCGGGCCAATTCACCGACGATCGTCAAGCAGCGCATCGTCGAGCACTACTTCTTCCTCAAGCTCCTCGAGGTCTACGAGATCAACGACGCCCCGCTCTCGGCCGATGAAGACGACGCCGTCTGCCGGGTGCTGGAGGCGGAGATCCCCGGCTACGACCTCGTCATCGTGATCGACTTCGGCCACGCGATGCTCGGCGAGCGGGCACGCCGGGTGATCCGCGAGCAGGCGCCTTTCCTGGCGGTGAACGCCCAGTGCAATGCCGGCAACCTCGGCCACCACGCCCTCTCCAAGTACCCCGCCGCCGACTACATGACCGCGACCGAGAACGAGATCCGGATCGAGTCGCGGAACCGGCACGGCGACATCCGCCAGCTGGCGCGCGAGGTGCAGGGACAGCTCGGCTGCCGGCGGCTGGCGGTCACCCGCGGCCGGCACGGCTGCCTGTGCAGCGACCGCTTCGGCACGCCGATCGAGATTCCTGCGGTGGCGGGCCGCGTGGTCGACCGCATCGGTGCCGGCGACGCCTTCCTTTCGGTGTCGGCGCTCCTGGCGGTGCAGGGTGCGCCGCTGGAAGTGGTCGGATTCGCCGGCAACGCGGCCGGTGCCCTGGCGGTCGCCAGCGTGGCCAATCGCGATGCCATCGATCGCGTCGCGTTTTCGCGGCAGATCGAATCGCTCCTCAAGAACTGAACCCAGGCTCCGGGAGGCGGCACGGTGACACGGCATTTCGAGACGGTGGTGGTGCCCGGCGGTGCCGGCTACGTGGGAGCCGTGCTCGTTCCGCGGCTCCTCGAGGAGGGATACCGCGTCCGCGTCTTCGACCTGCTGATCTACGGGGAGGACGCCCTCGCCGCCGTGCGCCATCACCCGCGGCTGGAGATCCGCCGGGGCGACGTCCGGGACCGGGCTGCGGTGAAGGAGGCGATGCAAGGCGCCGACGCCGTGATGCACCTCGCCTGCATCTCCAACGACCCGAGCGTCGAACTCGACCCCGAGCTCTCCAAGTCGGTGAACCTCGACTCGTTCGGGCCGACCGTGAGGGAGGCGAAGGAGGCGGGCGTCCGCCGATTCATCTTCGCCTCCTCCGGCAGCGTCTACGGCGTCAGTGACTCGCCGCAGGTCACCGAGGAGCACGCGCTCGTGCCGGTGTCGCTCTACAACAAGTACAAGGCGGCCTGCGAACCGCTCCTGTTCGCCGAGCAGAGCCCGACGTTCACCACGGTCGCCGTCCGCCCGGCGACGATCTGCGGCTACTCCCCCCGCCAGCGGCTCGACCTCACGGTCAACATCCGCACCAACCACGCGGTCAACAACGGCCGGATCACGGTCGTCGGCGGCGTGCAGATGCGGCCGAACCTCCACATGCAGGACATGGTCGATCTCTACTGCCTGCTCCTCCGGGTGCCCGACGAGAAAATCGCCGGCCAGATCTTCAACGCCGGCTACCAGAACTACAGCGTCGCCGAGACCGCGGAAGTCGTGCGGAAGGTGGTCTGCGAGGAACTGCCCGAGAAGGGGGCGATCGAGATCGTCACCACCCCCTCCGACGACATCCGGTCCTACCGGATCAATTCCGACAAGATCCAGCGCGTGCTCGGATTCGTGCCACGGCACACGATCGAGGACGGGGCCCGCGACCTGATCAAGGCGTTCAAGTCGGGGAAGCTCCCCGACTCGATGTCCGACACGCGCTACTCGAACATCAAGACGATGAAGGCCGTCCACCTGAAGTGATCCCATGGCGAGCCACGAAACCTTCGTCGTCCTCGGGAGCAACTCGTTCTCCGGTGCCACGTTCGTGGCGGAGGCGCTCCGCGACGGCGCGCGGGTGATCGGAGTCAGCCGTTCGGCGGAGCCCGATCCGGCCTTTCTGCCCTTCAGGTGGGAACCGCACGAGGGCTTCACGTTCCACGCCCTCGACTTCAACCGCGATCTCGATCAGATCGAGGCGGTGGTTCGCGAGGCGAAGCCGGAATACATCGTCAACTTCGCCGCCCAGAGCATGGTCGCCCAGAGCTGGGACCATCCCGACCACTGGTATCAGACCAACGTCGTCGCCACCGCCCGGCTCGTCGATCGGCTGCGACGACTCGACTTCCTCCGGAAGTTCGTCCAGATCTCCACCCCGGAGGTCTACGGGAGCACGAGTGGCCTCGTGAAGGAGACCGCCCCGTTCAATCCGAGCACCCCCTACGCGGTCTCCAAGGCGGCCTGCGACATGAACCTGCTGGCCTACAGGAAGGCGTTCGGTTTTCCGGTCGCGTTCACGCGGGCGGCGAACGTCTGCGGCCCTGGTCAGCCGCTCTACCGGATCATCCCCCGGACGGTGTTCTGCGTGCTCACCGGCCAGAAGCTCCGGCTCGAGGGGGGCGGCACGAGCGTGCGGTCGTTCATCCACATGGCCGACGTCTCCCGCGGCACGCTCGAGGTGGCGCGGCGCGGGATCCCCGGCGACGTCTACCACCTCGCCACCGACAAGAACCAGACGATCCGCGCGGTGGTCGAGGAGATCTGCCGGCAGCTCGGCGCCCGGTTCGAGGATGCGGTCGAGACGACCCCCGCCCGGCTCGCCCAGGATCCGGCCTACCTGCTCGATTGCACCAAGGCGCGCGGCGAATTCGGCTGGAAGCCACAGCGATCGGTGAGCGACGTGATCGCGGAGACGATCGCCTGGTTGAAGAAGAACCTCGAGCGGCTACGGCAGGTGCCGGCCGACTACGTGCACAAGCCATGACCGCCGTCCACGAACTCGCCGCGATCGCCGCCCGGATCCGTGCCCGGGTCGTGGAGATGTCGCACGCCGCCGGCACCCCCCACCTCGGCTCGTCGCTCTCCTGCGTCGATCTGCTCGTGGCCACCTACTGGGGGCCGCTGCGCGTCGATCCGTGTCGGCCGCTCGATCCGGACCGCGACCGCTTCATCCTCTCCAAGG
>SXWA01000126.1 GCA_005791575.1 Planctomycetaceae bacterium | reverse complement strand
AGCCTGCTGGCTGCCCGTGGCCAAAGTCCATCCATGGCCTTTGGCCACCAGAAACGCTGCGCTTTTCACGGGAGCTGCGCTCCCGGCACCTCATCCATGAGGTGCAGCAGGCTGTGTGGCCACAGCCTGCTGGCTGCCCGTGGCCAAAGTCCATCCATGGCCTTTGGCCGTTATCCGTGCGGAAAGCGGCCGGCGGGCAGCCGTGACCATCCGTGTCACGGCCACCCGCGGCCTGTTGAGACACGTCAGGGGATGGCCACCGCAGCGGCCCATCGGGTCAACCTGTCAGGGCATCCAAGCGGCGACGGAAGTCGGGCATGTCGGCGGTCAGAACCTCCTGCCAGGCTTTGGGATGCCACAGTTCCACGCAGACCGCAGCTCCCACGACCACCACATCGCCGCCGGGCTCGACGCCGAGAAACGCCCGGAATCCCTCCGGGACCACCAGCCGCTCGCGGCCCGCCAGCGAGAGCGCCGCATGGCGCGCCGATAGCAGCCGGCCAGCCTGCTGCACCTCCCCCACACGCTGCGCCAGGAGCCCGGCCTGGAGTTTGCTGCGGAGCACGTCGAGAGCGGCATCGAGGCGTGGTCGCCACACCGCCGCCGACCACAGCGAGAGGCAGCCTGCCCGCTCCTTGGCAAGGACGAGTCGTGCCCCGTCCGCCACGAGGGGTCCTGCCAACTCCAACGGCAGCGACAGCCGGAACCGCCCGTCGAGCGTCCGGATGGCTTCGCCGATCAAGAGTTGCCCGGCCGTGGCCATCGTGAACGAACGCCAGCACCCAAGCCTCCCTGCGCGGCCCACCACCGACCATGACTGGCCGGTGCGAATCCGTTCGTGCCGATGCCCGCCACCCACCGGCTGCGACCGGTTGCGGAGGAGCAAAAAAGGGCAGAAAACCCATCGCAAAGCTGAAAAATCCAGCTCAATGGGGTTTGAACCCACGGCGGGAAGTCTAGCGATGGGTCGGGAAAGTGCAAGCGTCGCCGGCCGGCGTGGTCCCTCTCAGGGGGCCGTCGGTGCCGCGGCGATCGCGTGGCTGCGCGGCCTTCGCCATGTCACTGGCACGACTCGCACTCGGCCGGAGGCGAGGCTGCCTTCAGCGCCGCAGCCTCCTTCGAGAGCTTGAACTCCGGCCCGGCCGGGAAGTACTGGATGTCGTCCTGCAGGTAGTAGGCGCTGGGGAGCGTTTGACCCCCGACGTCCACCTGGCAGCCGGTGAGTGTGGTGGCTGCGACTGCGAGGCAGCAGAGGAGGCCGGTCAGGCAGGTGCCCTCGGCCATGGTCCGTCGGTCGTTGGCTTGTGCACGCATTGCGGATCCCCGGCAGAAGGGGCAGTGACTTCGAACACTTCCACCCCATTGATCGGCCGGCACGACCGGTAAACTTTGACCGATCGTCACGACCGGCCTGTCGGGGCGTGCGACACCGGGTGCTGACCGGGCAAAACCGCTGACTCAACCGCGTGAAAGCCAAGGTGTCGGGCGTCAGGCCGGTGTTCGCCGTCTCGCCGTCCCGATCGCCCCAGTCGGCGGGGGTGCCCCAGTCTGCCACGTCCGTTCTGCTCCCTTCCGCAGTCCCCGAGCGCCTGCCGCCGGGTACAACTACAGCCATGAAACCACCACGCGTCGTCATGCCGTGGGTGCGGTCGGTCGCGGTCGTCGTGTCGATCGCTGCGGCTGCGGGCCTCGCGGCTGCGGCCCGGGGCCAGCAACCGGTGCTGCCTCCCGGCAGCGGATCGCCGCGTGGCATGCAGACGGTCCCCACACCGGCGTTCGATGCGGCGCTCGGCGCACTCGCTACGGGTGAATACGGCCAGGCTCTCGAGATCGCCTCCCGCGAATACCGGGGTGGCATCCGCGTCGGGAGCCGCCGCTGGCTCGACTCGCTGGCGATGGCCGCCGTGGTCGGGGAGTGCCACTACGAACTGGGCAGCTTCCGCGAGGCGCTGGCCGCCTACGACGAATCGCTGCTGCTCGCGGCCCAGCATGCGGACTGGCTGTTGTCGGTGCGGTTCCCCGCGATGCCGCTCGAAGCGGCGAGCCGGCCGCGGGTCGCCACCTGGCACCGCAGCGCACGGGCCACGCGCCCGGCCAATCTCCCCACCACCGCGCTCATCCAGCACGCCGGAAGCGACCCGCAGGACGTCCTCCAGAAGGGAGGGGTGCTCACGGCGGCGTTCAGTTCCACCGTACGGCCGGAGGAGATCATGCGGGGGCTGGTGATCAGCCTCTACAGGCGCACCGAGATCCTCGGTGAGCTGGCCCGCGAAGGAACGGCATTCAACGACGTGCTGCGGGTCCTGCTGCGGCGACCGGCCCCCCCCAACCATTATTCGCAGGCCTGGATCGACGTCGTCCTCGGCACCGCGCTGTGGTCGCAGGGGAAGGCCCAACAGGCGATCCCACTCCTCGAACGGGGCCTCGTCGTCGGCAACGGGCTCGACCACGGACTCACCGGCTGGGGGCTGCTGGTGCTGGGGCGGATCACCCTCGAATCGGGCAACGCGGCGGCCGCGGCCCGGCTGTTCGAGGAGGCGGGCTGCGCCGCGGCAGAAGCACGTGACGCGCGCGCCCTGGAGGAATCGCTGCGGCTGGCCTTCGCGGCCCACATGGCGACCGGCGAGACGGGGGTTCCGGCCTCGATCGCGGCGGCCGGTGAATGGTCCCGAAACGACCTGCCTGCGCTCCGCGGCCGGCTCCTGGCGCTGGAAGCAGAGGCGTTGGCGGCCGCCGGCAATCCGCAGGCCGCTGCCGGCCGCCTCCAGGCGCTCGATCAGCGGCTCCTCCGCGGCGACTCCGGGCGATGCGGTCTCGGCGCCCAGGCCGCCTACTCGGCGGCGCTGGTGGCCCTCGCCTCCGGTGACACCGCGGCCGGGGGCAGCGATCTCGAGCGGGCGGTAACGCTCTCGCGGCAGCGCTCCCCGCGTCTGCTGCAAACTGATCTCGTCGTCGAGCAGGTGTTGGCCGGATCCGCCGGGCTCTCCGACCGCCAGGCCGAGGCCCTCTTCACCCGCCTGCTCGCCGATCCCACCCCGCGCGACTTCACGGTCGATCCACTCGCGGCCCTGACGGTGATCACGGCACCGCGCCAGGAGGCCTTCGATGCCTGGTTGGTGGCGGCCGGACGCCGCGGCACCGATGCCTTCCTCACCGCCACCGATGCCGCTGCCCGGGCGCGCTGGCTCGGCAGGCAACCGTTCGGCGGCCGACGGGTGGCGATCGACCGGCTCCTCGATACCGATCCGGCGGCCCTCGACGCGGCTGCAGCCGCGCGGCGTGCCGCTCTGCTGGCACGGAGCCCGGAGTTGTCGCGTCTTCTCACCGACACGCAGCGGCTGCGGACCACACTCACCGCCGTGCTGCTCGAGGGGGCCGGAGCGGCGGCGAAGGATCACGAGGGCGGGACGGCGCTCCCGGGTGACCCTGCCGTCTGGCAGGCCTTCCGTGAGGTCTCGATCCGCCGCCGCAAGATCGTCGATCTGCTCGCCGCCGGCCGGGATCCGACGGTCATCGACTTCCCCCCCGTGGCCGATGCGGCCCTGCGGTCGCGGCTCCGACCGCGGGAGATGATCCTCTCCTTCCATTGGACGGGGCAGGGGCTCTACGGCGCCCTCGAGTCGCGTGACCGTGTCGCGCTGTGGCAGATCCCCCAACCCGCCGCGGTGCAGAAGGAACTGGCGGGGCTGCTCCGGGGCATCGGCCTGTTCGACGGCACGACCCCGGTGTCGAGCACGCATCTGACCACCACGGACTGGCAGCAGTCGGCAGCCGCGCTCGAACGGCTCCTGTTCGAACAGTCGCGTGTGTCACTCGGCGCCGGGATCGAGGACCTCGTGATCGTTCCCGACGGTCCGCTCTGGTACCTGCCCTTCGATCTGCTGCCGGTCGGGTCGGGAAACGCCGACGAAGGGGCGCGGCCACTGCGCGAAGCGTGCCGGATCCGCATCTGCCCGACCCGCGGATTGGCCGTCCCCCGCGGCACTCGCGACGGCATCGCCGGCCCGATCGGCGTCCATGCCGGACGCCGATCCCGCGGAGAACGGGCGGGCGAGAGCGAGTGGATCGGACAGCGGCTGGCCGCGGAGTTCGACCGGCTGGTGCCCCTGCCAGCGCGTGCGCCGGCGCCGGCGGTCGGGCTGGCAGCGGCACTCTGCGAGACGCTCGTCGTGTTCGACGAATTGCCGATCGATGCACCGGTCGCGGAGCGGTCCCTGTTTGCCGGTGGACAGGAAAAACCGGTGGACCGGATCACGTTCGCCGATTGGCTCACGGCGCCAGCCAAACGCCCCGCCTGCGTGATCCTCGCGGGCGTACAGACACCCTTGGTGGAAGCCACCGCCACCGGCCGCGGAGGTGACGAGCTCTTCGAGGTCGCGATGGACCTGCTCGCGGCCGGCTCCCGCCGCGCCGTGATCAGCCGCTGGCGCATGGCCGGGCAGACATCGGTCGACCTGATCGACGAGTTCCTCCTCGACCAGGTCGATGGATCCTCCGGCGGAGCCGGCAGCTGGCAACGCGCCGTCGACATCGTCTCCGCCGAAGCGCCCGACCTCGCGGCCGAGCCGCGGATCCGCGCCGATCCCGACGCCGTGCCCGCCGACAGCCGGCACCCGCTGTTCTGGGCCGGGTACATCCTCCTCGAACCGGGCACGGCCGCCGACGGTGCCGGCCCCGCCGCGGACGGTCAGCGCCCGGCCGCGCCGCAGGTGGCGCGATGACGATGCTCGGGGTGCCGGGGTTCGTCGTCGGCGCCGGGGATCTCCCGGCCTGGCTCGGGCTCGCGCTGGCGAGCTTCACCGCTGGTGCCGTCAATTCCGTGGCCGGCGGAGGAACGATCATCGCCTTTCCGGTTCTCGCCGCGATCCTCCCCGCCGCTCCCACTCGGCTGGTGACCGCCAATGCCACCAGCACGGTCGGCCTCTGGCCAGGGGCGGTCGCGGCGGCGTGGGCCTACCGCGGTGAACGGACGGCACAGCCCCCCTGGGCCCGACACCTGATCCTGCCGAGCATCGCCGGCGCCGCCGCCGGCTCCGGGCTCGTGTTCCTCCTCCCCCCGCACTGGTTCGATGCCGCGGTTCCCTGGCTGATCCTCGTGGCCGCGGTGCTCTTCGCCGCGCAACCGCGCCTCGCGACGCTGGCTTTCAGCCCTGGCAGCCCGTGGCCAAAGTCCATCCTTGGCCTTTGGCCACTCGAAACACTGCGCTTTTCACGGGAGCTGCGCTCCAGGCACCGGATCCCTCCGGTGCAGCAGGCTGTTTGTCCACAGCCTGCTGGCGCCGGCGCGCCGCCCGTCGTCGCCGCCTGGCTCGCCCAGTTCCTGGTCGCGGTCTATGGTGGCTATTTCGGCGCGGGGATCGGCATCCTCATGCTCGCGCTGCTGGGAAGCCTGGGAATGGCCGACATCCACCGCGCCAACGGTGTCAAGAACCTGATGGGCATGACCGTCAACGGCACCGCGGCCCTGGTGTTCGTCACGATCTCGCTTGTCAGCCAGACAGGCTCGCTTGTCAGCCAGACGGGGCTCGCCCCGTCCGCAGTGACGGGCGGCGGCTGGGGCGTGTCGTGGCCACACGCGCTGGTGATGGCGGGATGCGCGACGGGCGGCGGACTGGTCGGCTCGCACCTCGCCAGGCGCGCGCCGGCCGCCGTCGTGCGCCGGCTGGTCGCGGTCATCGGCTTCGCGCTGGCCGGCTATTATCTCTGGCAGCAGTACGGCTGACGGCCGCCGTGATCGTGTCCCGGAAAAGAATCCCGGCTCCTCCATGCTCGTCTCCACGGTCGGTCTCACCAAGCGGTACGGGGCGTTCACCGCCCTGGACGACTGCACGCTCGGTGTCGCCGAGGGGGAGACGTTCGGACTTCTCGGCCCCACCGGTGCCGGCAAGACGACGCTCATCCGCCTCCTCCTCGGTTTCATCACCCCTTCCGCAGGGACGGCGTCGGTGGCCGGGCACGACTGCGTCCACGATTCGGTGCGCGTCCGCGCCGCCACCGCCTACCTGCCGGGGGAGGCGCGGTTGTTCCGCCGGATGAACGGCGACCAGGTCCTCGACTTCTTCGCCCGCCTCCGGTCGGGCTGCGACCGCCAGCGGGCCACCGCCATTGCCCGCCGGCTCGACCTCGACTGTGGACGACAGGTGGCGCGGATGAGCACCGGCATGCGGCAGAAACTCGCCCTTGCGATGGTGCTCGCCACCGAGGCGCGGCTGATGATTCTCGACGAGCCGACCGCGAACCTCGACCCCACCGCCCGGGCCGAGGTGCTGGAACTGGTCCGCGAGTGCCGCACGGCGGGCCGGACCGTGATCTTCTCGTCGCACGTGCTCTCCGAGGTCGAGGCGACATGTGACAGGGTCGCCATCGTGCGCGCCGGCCGGCTCGTGCATGAACAATCGATCGAGCAGGTGCGCCGCCGCCACCGCATCACCGTGCGGCTCCGGGGAGACTGTGCCGGGCTGCCGGGGGGCCTCCCCCCCGGTGTCACGGTGCGCGACGACGGCGCCGGGTTGCTCGTGCTCGACGACGTCGACGACCTGTCGCCCCTGCTCGGCTGGCTGGCCACGCTGCCCGTGGTGGAAATCCGCATCGAACCGGTCGGGCTCGATGCCATCTACGACACGTTTCACCGCCCTGCCGCCGCCGGTCGCCCGGTCGCGGTGACCTGACGGGGGCCCACTCGATGGACGACGAGCGAACCAACGCACCCCCTTGGTCGGGCTGGTGGGACGGCGCCATCTGGCGGAAAACCTGGGGTGATCAGCGCGTGCTGGTGTTGTCGCTGATCGCGCTGTGGGGGGTGTTTCCCTGGCTCTTCATCTGGTTGTCGGCCCAGATCCAGATGACGGCCTTCCAGGGTTTGCTGTCGTTCATCCCCAAGGACTGGCAGAAGCTCTCGGGGGTGCCGTTCGCCGATGTCGCCACCCCCGCCGGCCGCGTGGCACTCGCCTTCGTCGATCCGGTGGTGGTGCTCGCCGCGACCGTGTTCGGGATCACCCGGGGCAGCGATGCCGTGGCCGGACAACTCGAACGCGGCACCCTCGAGATGGTGCTGGCCCAGCCGCTCCAGCGCCGCGCGTTCTTCTTCACCCAGGCGACGGCGACAGTGGCAGGGGCGGCCCTCCTCTGCGGCGTTCTCCTCGCTTCGGTCTGGTCTGCCGTGGCCCTCGGTCCCTGGGCGGGGGAGGTCGAGCCGGCCCGGTTCGTACCGGCGGTGGCAAACGTCTTCGGGCTGATGGTCTGCATCGCCGGCCTGGCCACCTGCGTGTCGGCAGCCGACAGCTACCGCTCCCGGACGATCGGCATCCTCTGCGCGTTCTACGTGACGTCGCTCCTCGCCAAGCTCGTGGGACGGTTCGTGGGCTGGCTCGGCTGGGTCGGCTGGCTGTCGATCTTCAACGCCTACGAACCCCAGCGTCTGGTCGGTGAGGGGGGCAGCGGCTGGTGGCTCGTGGCAGGGTATGACGCGATCCTGCTCGGGGTCGGAGTCGCGGCTTTCGTGGTCGGGGGCATGATCTTCGTCCGGCGGGATCTTCCCGCCCCGCTGTGAGCCGGAGCGGCTGGCCCGCGTCTGACCCCGGGCAACTCGCCCGCTGCAATGGTCCGCGGGAGACTACTCCCGCATACTATGGCTTCGTGGATGGTCGGGATTCGGAACCGGTCCGGGAGGAAGCCAGATGAGCCGTGTGCAGGGTTGGCGGAGTGGCTGGTTGAAGCGCGTCTCGTCGGGGGCGCTCGCGGCTGGCATCGCCTGCGGACTGGCCCCCATCCCCGGTCAACCGACAGTGGCGGACGAGCCAGCGGCCGGGGTGGCACAGGCCGACGCCGGTCAGGCCGACCTCGATGCGGCCCTGGAGAAGAAGCTCGGGGTCCGCCGCCTCGATGACTACGGGGAGGTGCTCGACCTCTGTCGGTCGGCCCTCCGCAAGGGGCTGCCGGAGGATTCGCGGGCCTTCGCCGCGGATCTCCTCACCGGCACGCTCGTCGAGCGGGCCGAGATGCTGGTCGAGGCGATCTTCAGTTCCCGCAATCCGGATCCCCAGTGGCCGCAGATGCGCTCGTTCGCGCTGCGCGATCTTTCCGAGGCGATCGAGCGGAAGCCCGATCTCGCCAGCGCCCATCTGGCGATCGCCCGCCTCGAGGCCCTGCCCCGCGGCAAGCGCGAACGGGCCCTGGCGGCGGCATCGCGGGCGATTGAACTTGCCGGCGACGACACCCTGGTCGCCGCCCGGGCCCATCTCGTCAGGGGCAACCTCACCGAGGACGATGCCGCCGCGCGCCTGAGGGAATACGACCGTGCCACGGAACTCGCCCCGCGCGACAAGGAGATCCGCCGCACGCGCGCCGTGTTCCATCTGCTCGCCGACGACTACGAGAAGTGCCGGGACGATCTCGAGGCGGCGATCGAGATCGACCCCGAGGATGCCTCGCTGCTCGAGGCGCTGGGCACCGCGGCGCTGATGGACGAACGGCTCGACGAGGCGCGACTGGCCTTCGACCGCGCGCTGGAACTCGACCCGGAGAACACCGGGGCCCTTCAACAGCGGGCCCGGGCCCGGGCCCTTGGCGGAGACCGGGAGGCGGCGATCGACGACCTCGACACCGCCGTGAAACTGACCCCCGACGATCCGGAACCGCTCCTCCTCCGGGCCCGGATCCTCCAGCAGGCCGGTGCGACCGAGAAAGCCCAGGCGGACCTGGCCCGGATCCTCACCGCCAACCCCGACCACCCCGGTGCGCTCGAGATGCGCGGTCTGCTGGCCGCCGATCGCAACGACTACGCAGCCGCCATCGACGACTTCCGCCGCCTCGCCCGGCTCGACGCCGACAACCCGGTGCTCGCCGCCCAGTTGGGGATGCTCTATCTCGCCGCCAAGCAACCACGGGCCGCGATGCAGCGCTTCGACCGGGCCCTGGAACTCGACGAGACGCTGTTTCTCGCCCACCGTGGCCGGGGCGATTCGGCGCTGGCGATCGGTGATCACAAATCGGCCCGGGCCGATCTCGAGCGGGCCCTGGAATTGGAACCCGACAACGGATCGGTGCTCAACAATTTCGCCTGGCTTCTCGCGACCTCGCCTGACGACGCCATCCGCGACGGCCGCCGGGCGATCGAGATCGCCACCAAGGCCTGCGAGCAGACGGATTGGAAGGAGTCGCACATCCTCTCCACGCTGGCGGCAGCCTACGCGGAAACCGGTGACTTCCAGACGGCACGCCGCTACAGCCAACAGGCGGTCGGCATCGAGGACACCCCTGATGAGGTGCTGCAGCAGCTGCGCGAGGAACTGGCCAGCTACGAGCGGGAGAAGCCGTGGCGGGAACGGCAGCAGGTCGAGGACCAGCCCCTCGGCACCGATCGCGCGGCAGCACCACCGATCCCAGCGGGTTCGCCCGATCCCGCCCCACCGCTGCCGGGAACGCCGGGCAA
This sequence comes from Planctomycetaceae bacterium, assembly GCA_005791575.1. Lineage (GTDB taxonomy): Bacteria > Planctomycetota > Planctomycetia > Pirellulales > UBA1268 > F1-20-MAGs016. Next base: position 104 of record SXWA01000126.1, on the reverse strand, counting down.
GCCGGCGCGACGACCGTTTGATTGATCACGGACCGGGTATCTCTGCCCGGAGGACCGGGTATCTCTGCCCGGAGGACCGGGTATCTCTGCCCGGAGGACCGGGT
>SXWA01000125.1 GCA_005791575.1 Planctomycetaceae bacterium | reverse complement strand
CTAGCAGTCCGTGGCCAAAGTCCATCCTTGGCCTTTGGCCACCCGAAAAGCTGCGCTTTTCACGGGAGCGGCGCTCCCGGCACCTCATCCATGAGGTGCAGCAGGCTGTTTGGCCACAGCCTGCTAGGCTCAGCCCGCCTCGAGCTGGGCGTGGATCGCCTCAGTCAGCGCACGGAGGGCATTCATGTCGTAGGCCGCGAGGATCTGGCTTCGATCGGCCACCCGGCGCTGGACAGTGATCCATTCGCCGGGGTCGGTAGCGAGACGGTCGGCATGCTTGCCGTGGAAGCGGGCCGCATAGTGATGCCAAGCGTCGTCGATGCTCCCGCGCGAGAAGTGCACGAGACGGATGGCGAGGCAGACGGCAAGCCGGTGGCCGGCGAGGTGGCAGCGGAAGGTGAAGTCCGTGTCGTAGCCGTGCCACCCGTCGAACGTCGCCTCGTCGAATCCGATCCGCTCGGCGACGTCGCGCCGGGCGGCGATGAACACACCGTCGAGCCCCTCGATGCCGTCGTTGACCTCGGCAGGCGCTCCGAAGAAATCGATCGTGTAGCCATCCTCGTCGCGGTGCGCTACGAGCCCGCGCGCGTGGCGGATGCCGGAGGCGGCCCAGAACATCCCCGCCATCCGTGTCGTCCCCGCCACGCCGACGACGTCGAAGGTCGCCAGGTGGCGCCGGATCGTGGCGCCGAGATCGTCAGAGAGGATCTCGATGTCATCGTGTGAGAACACGCAGATGTCGCCGCGGGCGGCGCGCAGGCCGCGGTTGTAGCCCTCGCAGAGAGAGCGGGCGTCGGGAATACGGATGATCTCGTGGCGTTCGTCCCCCATCCGCGCGGCATAGGTCGCTGCCACGGCCGCGAAACGGCGATCATCGCGGCTGCAGATGACGATGGAAATCACGGTTCGACCGCTGCTGTGGGGCACGAGGGGCTGAGCGTGGCCATGGGCCACGGGCCGCCACCTGGATGCATCTGGTCGGCCGGGCGCCAGCACGGTCGCGGAGCACGTGCCCGTTCGGGCCTGATCGGAGGATACACTCCACAATGGCCATCACCGGCTGCCCGGTGCCGGCGCAGGTCGGTGGCCTAGCAGGCTGTGGACAACCAGCCTGCTGCACCTCATGGATGAGGTGCCGGGAGCGCAGCTCTCGTGAAAACCGCAGGTTTTCGGGTGGCCAAAGGCCAGGGATGGACTTTGGCCACGGGCTGCTACACGAGCGAGGGGCGGATGAATCCCAAACGTGACGCTGCGGTGCTCCTCGGGGCGCTCGTCGGCGGGCTGATCGGCCACCTGCTGTTTTTTTGGGTGGCCCGGCAGGGGTTCTACGGGCTGGTCCTCCCCGGCGGCCTGCTCGGGCTCGGGGCGGGGATCGGCCGCGGCGGGGCACGCTGGATCGCGGTGGTGTGCGGTGTGGCGGCACTCGCCCTCGGGCTGTTCACGGAGTGGCGTTTCGCCCCGTTCGCGGCCGATCCGGGGCTGGGCTATTTCCTCACCCATCTCCACCAGCTTCGTCCGCTGACGATGGCGATGATCGCCGTCGGCGCCGCGATCGGATTCTGGGTGCCGTTCCGCCGTGTGGGAGTGGTATAGTTTTTTGAGGACTATCGATGGCATGACGGCCATTGGGGAGTCGGTCCAACACACGGGAGCCGGTCCAATGCACGTCCGTGGGTGGCGGCTCGTGTTGGCCGTGGCGACGATCCACTTGGTCGCGCAGGTGGCGGCCGTGGCTCTCGCGCTCGGCGGGCTGGCCCGTTTCGACGGCGGCGGACCTGCAGGTGCGCTCGAGGCGGTCAACGCATGGGCTGCGGCGATCCTCGCGGTTCCTCTGGTGACGCTGGTGAAGGCGCTGCCGATCGGTGGCACGGGGCAGTGGGGATGGCTCGTGCTGGTTGCCAACAGCCTGTTCTGGGGGGTGGCCATCAATCTCGTCTTCAGTCGGCTCCGTGGAGGCCCCACTCCGGTGGGCTTGGGTGCCGGGGTTTCCGTCGGGACCGCTGGCGGTGGTGGCGAGCACTGCTGAAGGGGCCATTGATCGGCAGGCTTTGCCACAGCCCCCGCCGCGTCAGTGAGCCGTGTGGCGTTTGATCCGGTGCGGGTGTGGGAGTCAACGGCCGATGGATGCGTTGCCGGGATCGCGTCGACGTGGGTTCACACTCGTCGAGTTACTGGTCGTGATCGCCATTGTCGGGCTCCTCGTCGGCATGCTGTTGCCGGCGGTGCAGTCGGCTCGTGAGTCGGCACGCGAGGTCCAGTGCCGCAACAACGTTCGCCAGATCGCGCTGGCGACCCTGCTTTTTCAGGATGCCCAGGGGTGTTTCCCGCCGGCGCGCATCGTGCCTTCACCGGGTGGGCCGGTGGTTCCCTCCGGGAGCCACCCCTCCTCCACCTGGCTGATCCGAATCGGACCGTTCCTCGAACTGCCGACCCTGGCATGGGATGAAACCCGGCCGTTTTCCGATCAGTCCGACGCCGTCAGAATGCAGGTGGTGCCGGGATACCTCTGCCCCACACGCCGTGGTCCTGAACTCGCGATCACCCCCTCATCGACCACGCCCACCACGCGGGCACCGTGCGGTTGCCTGATTCCCGGTCGGGCGATTTCCGGCGGCGCGGCGAGCGACTACGCGGGCAACCACGGTGATCTCTCGCCGACCGCGACCGGCGCGGCGACCGATTTTTACTGGGGGGGGAACGGCACGGGCATCCTGATCACCAGTGATCCGCTGCCGGGAACCGCTCGATGGCGCGACCGCGTGCGCTCGGCCGACGTCGTGGATGGGCTGTCGCAGACGATCCTCCTCGGCGAGGCTCACGTGCCCCATGGCCGTCTTTCCAGGCCACCGGAGAACGGGCCCGCCTACGATGCGTCCGATTTCTTCAACTCGACGCGGGTCGGTGGCACCGGGGTTCCGATCGCCGCCGGACCGTCCGATGCTGTCGCCGGCATGGGGCTGTTTGCGTTCGGCAGCTGGCATCCCGGCGGCTGCCCGATGGCCTTTGCAGACGGACGTGTCGATCGCGTCGCATTGGAGACCGATTCCGACGTGCTCGGCAGGCTGTGCAACCGCCACGATGGTCGATCTCCGTGAGGTGGTCATGGTGACGTGCCGATCGACCGTCTCAGGCCGGTGGATGATCGCCTGCCTGCTACTCCCCGGTTGTGGCACGACCGACCGGCTGTGGCCCGTGGCCGGGACGGTGGCATTCGCCGATGGCCGCCCACTGGCAGGCGGGGTGATCGAGTTGAAGCCAGTCGCGAACGTGGGGCGATCTGCCCGTGGTGCGGTCGGCGCGGACGGCCGTTTTTCACTGGACACGGCCGGTCGACGAGGCGTCGGGGCCGGCCGCTATCGGGTGGCGATCGTGCCGCAACTCGTCGTCGGTCATGAACCGCACGGCCCCGGTGTCGCCCCGCGGTTCACACGCTTCGAAACATCGGGCCTCGAGGTCGAGATCCCAAGTGGTGGAATCGCGGACCTGACGCTGACCATCGAGTCGGGCCGCTGAAGGCGACCGCAACCGAATGGCGCGCCCGCGTTGACGAGTGTTGATTTGCCCGCCCAACTCGCGGCACGTTTGGTCGCGATCACGCGGCGGTGTATGTTTTCGCATCCCCCGCGCGCCGTGCAGGCGGCTGGCACGTGGGGCGTGGTCCACCCGTTCCTCTCTCCCCGGCCTCGGGCCGGCGCCGCCACCGCCATGGATCTCCGGGCGTACCGCACCGACGGATTCTGGGACGAGTTGTTCGACGAGCACGTCCGGGCCCGGCCGGGGACCGAGCAGCTCGTGCGGCGCCTGGCCGAGCTGTCGAGCGGCGAATTGGCAGCCCGGCAGCGTGCCGCCGACAAGGCGCTCCTCACGATGGGGATCACCTTCAACGTCTACGGCCATGAGGCCGGCACCGAGAAGATCTGGCCGTTCGACATCGTGCCGCGCGTCATCGACGCCGCCGAATGGGCGACGATCGAGCGCGGGCTCAAGCAGCGGATCCACGCTCTCAACTGCTTCATCGACGACCTCTACAACGAGCGCCGCATCATCCGCGACCGGGTCGTACCCGAGTGGCTGATCGACTCGGCAAAGTCGTTCCGCGGGCCCTGCGCCGGGCTCAAGCCGCCCCGCGGCGTGTGGTGCCACATCACCGGCACCGATCTGGTGCGCGGTGCCGACGGGGTGATGTACGTGCTCGAGGACAACCTGCGGACGCCATCGGGGGTGTCGTACGTGCTCGAGAACCGCGAGGTCATGAAGCGCACTTTTCCGCAGCTCTTCGACGGGCAGCGGATCAGTCCGGTGGAGAACTACCCGGAGAAGCTGCTGGCGATGCTCGAATACATCGCCCCGCCGCAGGTCCGCGATCCGACCGTCGTCGTGCTGACGCCGGGGATCTTCAACTCGGCCTACTTCGAGCACAGTTTCCTCGCCCGTCAGATGGGGGTCGAACTGGTGCAGGGCTCCGACCTGGTCGTCATCGACCGGGTCGTCCACATGCGCACCACCCGGGGCCGCGAGCGGGTCGACGTGCTCTCCCGGCGGATCGACGACGACTTCCTCGATCCGGACTGTTTCCGCCCCGACTCCGTCGTCGGCGTACCCGGGCTGATGGAGGCCTACCGGGCGGGCAACGTGGCGCTGGTCAACGCCCCCGGAACCGGGATCGCCGACGACAAGGCGGTGTATGCCTATGTCCCGCAGATCATCCGCTACTACCTCGGCGAGGACGCGATTCTCCCCAACGTGCCCACCTGGGTGTGTGGCGAGAAGGCACAGTGCGACCATGTGCTGGCGAACCTCGCCGAGATGGTGGTCAAGCCCGCCAACGAATCGGGGGGCTATGGCCTCGTGCTCGGCCCACGGGCATCGGCGGCGCAGCTCGAGGAGTGTCGGGCACGGATCCACGACAACCCGCGGAACTTCGTCGCCCAGCCGATGCTCGCCCTGTCGCGGGTGCCGACCGTGGTGGGCGATTCGCTCGAGGGGCGCCATGTCGACCTGCGCCCGTTCATCCTCTACGGCGAGGAGATTTTCGTGCTCCCCGGTGGACTGACACGGGTGGCGCTGGTGAAGGGATCGCTGGTGGTCAATTCGTCGCAGGGGGGTGGTAGCAAAGACACCTGGGTGATCCACGGGGCCGGCGGAAGCGGCGCTGCGGCCCAGGGCCACGGCGCCGGAAGCAGTGGGGGAGATGCCTGACCGCCATGCTCTCCCGCGTCGCCGACAGCATCTACTGGATGAACCGCCAGATCGAGCGGGCGGAGAACGTCGCCCGCTCGACGGAGACGACACTCGACCTCGCCCTCGAGGGCACGGTGGACCATGGCCGCCTGTGGAACGCCCTCGTCTGTGCCTTCGGCGACCAGGCTGCGTTCTGGGCGCGTCACGGGCGCGCCGACCAGGCGCGGGTGTTCGAGTTCCTCGCCTTCGACCAGGAGAACCCCAATTCGATCAACCGCTGCCTGCAGGCGGCCCGGGAGAACGCGCGCACGATCCGCGACATGATCTCCTCGCCGATGTGGGAGGAGATCAACAAGTGCTACCTGCTGGTGCGTGCCGCCGCGGCGGGGCGCGACGGCACGTTCAACCCCCGTGAGTTCCTCGACGAGGTGAAGCGGGCCAGCCAGCTGATCACCGGCGTCACCGATGCCACGATGTCGCACGGCGAGGCCTGGCACTTCGCGCGGATGGGGCGGCTCGTCGAACGGGCCGACAAGACGAGCCGGGTGCTCGATGTCGAGCACTTCTTCGGCCCGGTGGCCCATGACGGCCGCGACGCCGTGCAGTGGTCGGCCGTCCTCGAGAGTGCCAGCGCCCTGGAGATGTACCGCAAGCAGTACGGCGCCGTCTCGCGGCGCAATGTCGCCGAGTTCCTCGTGCTCGACCGGCATTTCCCCCGGGCGATACATTTCTGCCTGATCAAGGCCGAGGAGTCGCTGCTCGCGGTCACCGGCGGCAGCAAGGGGACCTACTCGACCTCGGCCGAGCAACGCCTGGGACGGCTGCGCGCGGAACTCAACTACGCGCACATCGACGAAATCCTCGGCGCGGAGGGTGGGCTGCACCGCTTCATCGACACCTTCCAGACACAGCTCAACGCCGCCAACGACGGGATCCACGCCACCTTCTTCGCGACGACGCCGGCGCGGAGCCCGTGAGCCGGCGGCCGCTGGCACCAGGGGGATGCGGTGCGGGGCGCGCCGCCGGCGTACAACCGCTGGGACGTCCAGTCGCGATCGTCCGCAGAACGGTCCGCGGACCGTGAGCCGTGCCGCCGGGGAATCATCCACCGTGTCGATCCGCATCGCCCTCAACCACAGCACCCGCTACGCGTTCGACCGACCGGTGCGGCTCGCGCCCCATGTCGTCCGGCTCCGGCCGGCTCCGCACTGCCGCACGCCGATCGCCAGCTACAGCCTGGCGGTCGAGCCGCGTGGCCATTTCCTCAATTGGCAGCAGGATCCGCAGGGCAACCATCTCGCCCGCCTCGTCTTCCCCGCACCGGTCCGGGAGTTGGTGCTGACGGTCGATCTGGTGGCGGATCTGGTGGCGATCAACGCCTTCGACTTCTTCCTCGAGCCCGAGGTCGAACACGTCCCCTTCGAGTACGAGCCGTGGCTGCGCACGGAGCTTGCCGCGGCGCTCGCGCCGCCCCCCGGCGGGCCGCGCACGGAAGCGTTTCTCGCCGCCTTCGCCCCGCGGATGGCGCCGGGAGGCGATGGTCGGCCGCCGCGCACGATCGACCTGCTCGTCGCGCTCAACCGCGCCGTCAAGGATGCCGTCGAATACGCAGTGCGCATGGAACCGGGGGTGCAGACACCCGAGGAGACACTGACGGTGGCACGGGGCAGCTGCCGCGACTCGGCCTGGCTGCTCGTGGCGCTGGCACGACGGCTGGGGTTCGCCGCCCGGTTCTGCTCCGGGTATCTCGTGCAGCTCGCCGCCGATGTGCCACCGCTCGATGGCCCAGCCGGTCCGGCGCGCGACTTCACCGATCTCCATGCCTGGGCCGAGATCGTCCTGCCGGGTGCCGGCTGGGTGGGGTTCGATCCCACCAGTGGCCTGCTCACCGCCGAGGGACACATTCCCCTGGCTGCCACCCCCGATCCCGCCGGGGCGGCACCGGTGACGGGACTCGTCGAGCCGTGTGAGACGGAGTTTTCGTTCGCGATGCGGGTGACCCGCCTGGCGGAGTCGCCGCGGACGACGCGGCCGCTGGCGGATGGCGACTGGGAACGCATCGAGGCCCTCGGTCGGGCCGTCGACGAGAGCCTGTGCGCCGGTGGAGTCCGGCTCACGGCGGGGGGTGAGCCGACCTATGTCTCGGCCGATGACTTCGACAGCCCGCAGTGGAACACCATCGCCCTCGGCGCGGAGAAGCGGGAGAAGGCGGGCGCTCTCGCGCGCCGGTTGCTCAGGAGGCTGGGAGCCGGGGGAGTGCTCCTCGAGACACAGGGCAAGTGGTATCCCGGTGAGCCGCTGCCCCGATGGGCCCTCGATGTGGTGTGGCGGAGCGACGGGGTGCCGATCTGGACCCGCCCCGAATGGCTGGCCGCCGATGCGCCTGCCACCGGCGGCCGCGCGCCCGCTGCCGGCGACGATGAGGCGACCTTCCTCGGGCAGCTCGCCGCGCGCCTGGGGCTCGATACCGCGGTGATCATCACCGCCCACGAGGTGGGTGAACGCGGGGCGGGCGGACGGGGTGCGGGATCGACACCGGTCGCCGCGGTCCTGCCGCTCGCCCGGTGCCGCGCGGGCGCGGTGCCGCGCTGGCGATCGAGCGCGTGGCCGCTGGGAGAGCGGGTCGAACTCGTGCCGGGGGACTCGCCGGCGGGCCTGCGGCTGCCGATGGCCCAGTTGCCCTGGCCCGACGAAGGTGATCTGCGCGCGGGGCGCGGCATCGTGCGGACGGCGGTCGTGGTCGAGGAGCGGGCGGGGCGGCTGCATGTCTTCCTGCCACCGCTCGACCAGCCGGACCGCGAAGATTCGCGCGACGCGATCTCCGACTGGCTGGACCTGGTGCGGGAAGTGGAGCACGCCGCGGCGACGGTCGGTCGGGCGGTGGCCCTCGAGGGATATCCGCCCCCCCACGGTCCGCTCCTGTCACGGCTCTCGGTGACGCCCGATCCCGGCGTGATCGAGGTCAACGTGCCGCCGGCCGGCTCGTGGGGCGAACTGGTGGCGATCCGCGAGGCGCTCGACGAGGAGGCGCGGGCCTGCCGGCTCGTGGCGGAGAAATTCGAGCTCGACGGCCGTCACGTCGGCACCGGCGGCGGCGACCACCTCGTGCTCGGCGGCCCGTCGCCGGCAGAGAGCCCGTTTCTCCGCCGCCCCGATCTCCTCGCGAGTCTGGTCGCCTACTGGAACAACCACCCCGCCCTCTCCTACCTCTTTGCCGGGGGCTTCATCGGCCCCACCAGCCAGGCACCACGGGTGGACGAGGCCCGGCACGAGAGCCTCTACGAGTTGGAGATCGCGATCGAGGAGATGCGCGCCGCGCGGCGGAAGCACGCCGGCCAGCCCCCGCCGTGGCTCGTCGACCGGCTGTTCCGCAACCTGCTTGTCGATCTCACCGGCAACACGCCCCGGGCGGAGTTCTGCATCGACAAGCTGTTTTCCCCCGACAGCGCCGGCGGCCGCCGCGGGCTGGTGGAGAAGCGCGCCTTCGAGATGGCGCCGCAGGTGCGGATGGGGCTGGTGACGCAGCTCGTGGTCCGGGCGCTGGTGGCCTGGTTGTGGCGGGAGCCGTGGCAGGGACGGCTCGTCCGCTGGGGCACGGCACTCCACGATCGCTTCCTGCTGCCGCACTATCTCGCGGAGGATTTCGCCGCCGTGCTCGAGGATCTCACCCGGGGCGGGTTTCCCTGCGAACGCTCCTGGTTCGACGCCTGGTTCGCCTTCCGCTTCCCGGTGATCGGCGCGGTCGTCCGCGACGACGTCCGCCTCACGCTCCGCGCGGCGCTCGAACCGTGGCACGTGCTCGGCGAACAGCCCGTCGGCGGGGCGACCTCGCGGCTGGTCGACAGTTCGCTCGAACGGATCGAGGTGAAGGCTGCCGGGCTCGTGGCGGGCCGGCATGCGATCGCCTGCAACGGCCGGCGCCTGCCGCTGACGCCGACCGGCGTGGCCGGGGAGGCGGTGGCCGGGGTCCGGTTCCGGGCCTGGCAGCCGCCACAGTGCCTCCATCCGACGATCCCGGTCCACTCACCGCTGGTGTTCGACGTGGTCGACCTGTGGAGTGGGAGGAGCCTCGGTGGTTGCACGTGGCACGTGTCGCATCCGGGGGGACGCGCGTACGAGACCCGGCCAGTGAACGCTCTGGAGAGCGAAAGCCGGCGCGCGAGCCGGTTCTTCGCCACCGGCCACACCCCCGGCCCGTTCACGCCGCCCGCGGAGGAGATCAACCCCGACTATCCGCTGACGCTCGATCTGCGTCGGCCGCGGCGGTGAGGTGCGCGGCTGATGCCGCACGGGCCGGCCAGCCCGGTCGCCGTCAGCCGTCCCGGGAGTGGAGTCCGCACTCCGTCTTCGCCGTGCCGCTCCAACGGCCGGCGCGTTCGTCCTCGCCGTCGAGGATGGCGCGCGTGCAGGGGGCGCAGCCGATGCTCACGTAGCCGCGGTCGTGGAGCGGGTTGTAGGGCACGTCCTCCTTGAGGATCAGATCCCAGACCTGGGCCTTCGTCCAGTTGGCCAACGGCGACACCTTCACCACGCCGAACTTGCCGTCCCAGCCCACGATCGGCGCGACCTTCCGATCAGCACTCTGATCGCGGCGGATGCCGCTCATCCAGGCGTCGAACGACGTCAGCACGCGGCGGATCACCGCCAGCTTGCGGTCGCCACAGCAGCGGTTGGGTTCGGTGCGGTAGAGCGGCCCGCCATGGAGGCGCTCGTACTCCTCGACCGTCGTCGCCGGGCGTTCGAGGACGACCTCGATGCCGTAGCGCCGGGCGAGGCGGTCGCGGAGTGCGAGTGTCTCCGGGAATTGATAGCCGGTCTCGAGATTGAAGACGTGCGTCTGCGGGGCCACCTGTGCCAGCCAGTGGATGATCAGGCAGCCCTCGGGGCCGAAGGCGGTGGCCATCGTCAGGCGCGGACCGAAGCGCTCCGCCGCCCAGCGGATGATCTCCGGCGGCTCGGCCGACTCCAGGGTGCGGCTCGCCTCGGCGAGTTCGTCGAGGAGCCCGGCGTCGGGCTGCCGCACGTCGCCATCGGGATCGCCGTCAGCCATCGCCGCTCGCCCACCAAGCCGGGAAACTGCCCGGCGACCGGCCGCCGGAACCGTTCACGATAGAGGTTCCGCCGCCGCTTGGCGACACCGCTTCGCCTGGGCCTCTCGGCCGGCACCCGCCCCACCGCCGGCGGCCGCGACAGGGGGTTTCCCCGCGCCGTCACGGAGGGCAAGCTATCGCCGGCGGCGCGGGAAATCCGGGACGGCATGCGGGGACGGCACATGGCACGCAGGGTGGCGTTGGCGGTCGATCTCGGAGCCTCCGGTGGCCGGGTCGTGTCGGGCGCTTTCGACGGGCGCCTGCTCGAACTGGCGGAGATCCACCGTTTCGAGAACGGACCCGTGCCGTTCGGCGGTCAGTTGGTCTGGGACATGGTCCGTCTCTGGCAAGAGGTGGTCGCCGGCCTGCGGCTGGCGGCCGCCAGCCACGGTCGTGCCGTCGAGAGCGTGGGGGCCGACACCTGGGGAGTCGATTATTCGTTCCTCTCCCCCGCCGGGGAGCTGCTTGCCAACCCGGTCTGCTACCGCGATCCGCGCACCAACGGCATGCTCGCGGCGGCCGAGCGGATCGTGCCGCGCGACGAGATCTTCGCCGCGACCGGCCTCCAGTTCATGGAGATCAACACGCTCTACCAATTGCTCGCCCTGCGTGCGTCCGCGTCCGACATCCTCGCGGCGGCCGGTCGGATGGTGATGATCCCCGACATCCTCCACTGGTTGCTCTGTGGCACGGCCTCCAACGAGCGGACCAACGCCACCACCACCCAGTGCTTCGATCCGCAGCGTGGTGACTGGGCCTACGGAATGCTCGAGCGCCTCGGGCTGCCACGGCGGATCTTCGGGCCGGTCTCCGAGCCGGGCACCGACCTGGGCCCGCTCCGGCCGGAGGTGGTGGCCGATACCGGTCTGACCGGCGTGCGCGTCGTCATCCCGGGGACCCACGACACGGCCAGTGCCGTGGCCGCCGTGCCGGCCGCTGAGCCTCCGAGCAGTCGCCCCGACTGGTGCTATGTGAGCCTCGGCACCTGGGCCCTGGTGGGAGTGGAACTGGACCGACCGATGGTCAACGCGGCCTGCCGGGCGCTCAACTTCACCAACGAGGGTGGAGTGGGAGGCACGACCAGATTGCTGAAGAACGTCTGCGGCCTGTGGCTCGTGCAGCAGTGCCGCGCCGCCTGGCAGCGGGCCGGCACGGAATGGACCTGGGATCAACTCACCGCCCTGGCGGCCGAGGCCCCGGCGCTGGCCACCATCGTTGACCCCGATCACCCGTCGCTGATGGCCCCCACCGACATGCCCGACGCGATCCGGCGGCTGGCACGCGAGACGGGGCAGCCGGTGCCGGAATCGACCGCCGCGGTGGTCCGCTGCGCCCTGGAGAGCGTGGCGGCGGCGGTCCGCCGCCGGCTCGAGGAGATCGACTCGCTTGTCGGCAGGCGGGTCGGACGGATCCACGTCGTCGGGGGCGGGGTGAAGAATCGGCTGCTCTGCCAGTGGATCGCCGATGCGACCGACCGCGAGGTGCTCGCCGGACCTGTCGAGGCGACGGCGATCGGCAACCTGCTGGTGCAGCTGCTCTCACGTTCCGGCACCGTGGACCTCCGCGAGGTGCGGGCCGTGGTCCGCGACAGCTTCGAGATCGACCGTTACCGGCCGCAGCAGGCGACACGCTGGAGCGAGCGGTTGCAGTCGCGCTGACGACCCGCGATCAAGCCACCTGCATCTGCCGGACCGGCCGCTTCCGCACCTGGCCGTGCTCCACCTCGAGGATGGTGTCGGCGAGGGCCAGCGTGCTGGCGCGGTGGGTGATCATGATCACCGTGCGGTTCTCGACGTAGCGGGCGAGCGCCTCGTGGATGAGCCGCTCGCTCTCGACGTCGATCTGGCTGGTGGCCTCGTCGAGGACGAGGATCTCCGCGTTGCGGAGGAAGGCCCGCGCCAGGGCGATCCGCTGCCGCTGGCCACCCGAAAGCCGGAATCCGTTGGGGCCGACCATCGTCCGATAGCCCTCGGGGAAATCGGCGATGAAGTCGTGGGCATGGGCCTTCTTCGCCGCCTCGACGATCTCTTCCTCGGTGGCATCCCAGCGGCCGTAGCGGATGTTGTAGAGGATCGACTCGTTGAACAGCTCCGTCTGCTGCGTGACCAGCGCGATCCGGCCGCGCAGGTCGCGCAGCGCCATCTCAGTCAGCGGCACGCCATCGAGGAGCACGCGCCCCTCGGTGGGGTCGTAGAACCGGCAGATGAGATTCACCAGCGTGCTCTTGCCGCCGCCGTTGGGGCCGACGATCGCCACCCGCTCGCCGAAGTGGATCGATACGTTCACGTTTTTCAGCACGGTGTCGATCCGATCGTAGCTGAACGACACGTCCTCGAGTCGGATCTCCCGGTGGGGCGACGGGAGCACCCGCGGGTGGTCCGGCTCCGCCAGCTTCGACGGGGTGTCGAGCAGAGGGTAGAGCGACTGGGCCCCGACGATCCCCACGTTGACGCCGGTGAACACGCCGGAGAGTTTCCGCACCGGATCGCTGGCCCCGATCAGCATCCCGAAGAACACCATGATGCCCGGCACCGTCATCGGGCGTTCGGTCATCGTGAAGCCGAAGATCTCGGTCTGCTGGTTGATCACCAGCCACGCACCGACCGCGATGCTCGTCGCCACCATGCCGATGCCGAGGATCTCGGTGATCGGATTGGCGAGGGCGAAATAGAACGTGTGCCACATCCCGGTGCGCATCACGTCGCGGGTGCAGGTGCGGAACTTGTCGCGCTCGAAGTCCTCCATCGTGTAGGCCTGCACGGTGAGGACGTTGTTGAGGGCCTCGAGGAGCACATGGTGGAAGCCCATCGACCGCGTGAGGATCCGCTTCGACACGCCGCGGATCCGCCGGTTGAGCCACACCATGAGGAATCCGACCACCGGGGCCAGCGTCAGGCAGGCCAAGGTCAACTGCCAGGAGATGCAGAAGGCGCCACCCAGGCAGGCGAGGATCTTGAGCGGCTCGGTGACGGCGCCACCGAACACGCTGGTGATGCCGCTGGCGAGCATGTCGGACGTGCCGGTGACCTGGGCCATGAAGCCGGCGGAGCCGTTGCGCATGAACTGCGTGCGGTCGAGTGCCAGCGCCTTGTCGAACACCTTGAGGCGGATGTCGCGGCTGATGTTCATCGCCACCCAGGCGACCAGCAGCGTGCTGGTCATGAGGAAGGCGTGCTTCACGAAGGTGCTCACCACCACGAAGGTCACCACCCACAGGACCGTGGTGAACGGGTCGGTGGGGAGGAAGCGATTGAGCCACGGCGTGAGCTGCTCGGAGGTCGCCAGCAGGGCCTCGTCGCTGCGGAGGGCGAGGGCGAAGCGCTCCTTCTGCGACGCGAGTGTGGCGGCATCGTCCGGGGTGGTGGCGAGCCGGGCATCGAGGCTGGCGATCGCCTCCTGCGATCGGGTGATGCTCGCCCGGGCGCTGTCGATCCGCTTCGCATTCCACGACTGCAACGAATCACCGTTGAGCGTGACCTCGATGATGGGGAACAGGGCGGCGATGTTGGCCCCCCAGAGACTCGCCACGCCGGCGGAGCAGAGGAACGAGGCCACGAGGAAGGGCCACATCCGACCGGCGTCACTGAGGGCTCGAAGAAACGAGTGCATCGAGGATTTCATCCCGGGACCTGGCTGGATCTTGTCCATTGGGAATCGGTCCAACAGGCCCCGGGGGCCCACGGCAGCCAGCCGCTGGACGGAAAGGGAAAGCTGGGGCGGCGGGTGAAGACGGGTCGAGTGGCGGTTCGGGCGACTCCTTGCGGCCGCGGAGGGTAGAGGGGAGGGGTCTGGCAGACAAGATCAGCGCCGCGACCCTCCCCAACGGCGCCGGACGGTCGCCGCCACCCACCCAGGTTCGCCAGGCTCGCCGCACCGCCACGTGGTCCCGGGCCGCTGGCGGTCTCGCACCGTTCGTAACGCGGGGCGGCGTCGGCTGCGGCAGACTTGTCAGCGACGCCCGATTCGCAGCTCGGCCGCCAGCAGCGTGTTGGCCAGGAGCATCGCCACCGTGAGCGGTCCGACGCCGCCCGGCACCGGTGTGATCGCGCCCGCCACGGCCGAGACGGCGGCGAAATCGACATCACCCACCAGCCGGGATCCTTCCGACCCTTCCACCCGATTGATCCCGACGTCGATCACGGTGGCCCCGGGGCGGACCATGTCGGCCGTGATCAGGCCCGGCTGCCCCACGGCGGCCACGAGGATGTCGGCGCTGCGGCAATGCTCGGCGAGGTCTTGGGTGTGGCTGTGGCAGAGGGTGACGGTCGCATCGCCGCCGCGGCCGCGCGAGGCGAGTAGCAGGGCGAGCGGTTTGCCCACGATGTCGCTGCGGCCCACGATGACGGCCCGGCGACCGGCCGTGGGGATGCCCGCATCGACGAGGAGCCGTTGCACGCCGGCGGCGGTGCAGGGGATGAACCGGGGCCGGCCCTGCGACAGCAGACCGGCGTTCTCCGGATGGAAGCCGTCGACGTCGAGGTCGGCGGGCACGGCGTCGAGGACCGCCGTCGTATCGACCTGTCGGGGCAGCGGCAGCTGCACGAGGATCCCGTCGACGGCCCCTTGATCACCGCGCGCGATGCCGCGGACGAGGCCGACGAGTGCCGCCGTGTCGGCGCTGCCCGGCGCCCGCACCACCTCGGCGTCGATCCCGACGCGGGCCGCCGCCCGGGCTTTCGCGGTGACGTATGAGGCGCTGGCGGCGACGTCGCCCACCAGCACCACCACGAGCCGTGGAGGCCGCCCCGAGGCGGTCGTGACGGCATCCACCTCGTCGCGGAGCGATGCCTCGATCGTGGCGGCCAGGGCCTTCCCGTCGAGGAGCGTCGCTGTCATGGGGCCGCTCCGGTCCAGTCACGCCAGCGGCCCTCGATGCCGGCGGCGGCGGCGTCGCCGTCGTGGATGACGATCCGGTAGCGGAGCGTGAGGGAGCCACCCGCTGGAATCGTGTGGTCGCCGCTCCCCTTGGCGGCACCGGTGAAATCGTGGAGCCCGAAGGGATTGGCGGCGAACAGGCCGTAGTCGCGGGCGTGCCAGCAGGTCGGATGGCGGAGATTGTTCGGATGGTCGAGGATCGCGATTCCGACGGCGTGGCCGCCCACGGTGCCGGAGTAGTCGACCCAGCGGGCGGGCTTGCCCCAGGCGGCGGCGTTCTCCTGTCCGGCGGAGTTGACGATCCTGCCGGCGGCCCCGGTCGAGCCGTTGGCATCCTTGGGCTGCAGGGCCGACACCACCCGGAGGGCCATCGTCCCCTCCTTCGTGTCGCCGAGGGTCACCGGGCCATGGTCGGCATGGAGCGTGACCGCGACGTCGATCGTCCGACCGGTATCGTCGGCGGAGAAGGCGAAGCGCCGGGTGTCGGTGCAGACCACGGCGCCATCGGGGGCGACCCACGTGTTGGTCGATTCCAACGCCATCGGCCGTGCGCCGGGCGCGGTCGCCTCCAGCGAGTTCTGGACGATCCGGGGGATCGGTTCCGCACCGGCGGCCGCCGGCCACGGCCCCTTGGCCTTCGCCCAGAAATCGATGCCATTGACCGATCCATGGGTGAACCACAGCGACTCGTGGTGGGGATGATCGTGGGCCTCGCCCGCCACCCCCTCCTCGAGCGGCCAACCGCGCGTGAGCCGCTCGCCATGCGGGCCGACGAGGGGAAAGAGCACCGGCTTCGCCAGGCCCCCGTGGCGGTATTCGGTGAACAGCGCCCCGTCGATCATCACCCGCGTGCGGTCGGGCAGGGACTCGAAGGAGATCCCCGCGCCGTCGGCCGCCCGCAGCGACGGCATCGTGACGGTGAGCCCCGAATCGAGGAGCCCCGAACCAAGCAGCAGCGCGCCGAGGAGCAACCCCGTCAGAAGACTGGCGCGGCGCGCAGGGCCTGCGGCTGCCGAGGGGTTGTGGTGCAGATCGTGCGCTCGGGTCATGGCTCCTCCGTGGGGAGAGCGTCGGCCGGACCGCCCCCGCCTGTTTCGTGCACGAACTGGATTCGCACCTGGTGCTGGACCTCGTCGAGCAGCCGGCGCTTGTCGGTCGTGAGGTTGCCCGCGGTCTTCGCCTCGAGCATCACCAGCATGTCGATGAAGTGCCGGGCCGCTGCCAGGTTCTTCACCGACTGCTTGGTGATCGGATTGGGGATCCGTCCGAGCGCCATCAGCGCCTGCATGAACAGCGAGTTCACCAGGAAGTCGAAGGTCGCCGGTGGTGCGCCGCGGGCATCGTCGTCGTGGGTCATGATCGTCCCGGGGGTTCAGCTCTCCGCGACCCAGGCACTGCCGGCGTGGCGTTCCACGGCGGCCGCCACCAGGCCGGCGAAGAGCGGATGGGCCGCGGTGGGCTTGCTTTTGAATTCGGGGTGGAACTGGACGGCGACGAACCAGGGGTGGTCGGCAAGCTCGACGATCTCCACCAAGCCGCCGTCGGGGCTCGTCGCCGCGATCACCAGCCCCGCCTCCTCGAGCGCCTTGCGGTATTTCATGTTGAACTCGTAGCGGTGCCGGTGCCGCTCGGCGATCCGCGCCCCGCCGTAGGCGGCGGCCGACCGTGTGCCGTCGGCGAGCAGGGCCGGCTGCAGGCCGAGCCGCATCGTGCCCCCCTTGTCGGTCACCGCGCGCTGCTCGTCCATCAGGCAGATCACCGGGTGGGGGGTGTTGCGGCTGAACTCGGTGGAGTGTGCACCGGCGAGCCCCGCGCAGTTGCGCGCCACGTCGATTACCGCGCACTGCATGCCGAGGCAGATGCCGAGGAACGGCAGGCGGCGCTGCCGGGCGAAGCCGATCGCCTCGACCTTCCCCTCGATGCCGCGTTCGCCGAAACCGCCGGGGACGACAAGGCCGTCGAACCCGGCCAGGAGCCGTTCCGCCCCCTCGCGCTCGATGTCCTCGCTCTTGATCGGTTGCACGCGGACCTGGGTGCGCTGCGCGATGCCGCCGTGGTCGAGGGCCTCGTAGATGCTCTTGTAGGCGTCGCGGTGCTCGGCGTACTTGCCCACCAGCGCGATCGAGACCTCGTGCTCGGGATTGCGCAGACGGTGGAGAATCTCGTGCCACTCCTCGAGGTCGGCCGGCGGGGCCTGGAGGCCGAAACGCCGGAGGACGATGTCGTCGATCCGGTTCGACTGCAGTGACAGCGGGACCTCGTAGATCGAGAAGTCCTTGTCGCGTTCCTCGATCACGGAGTCGAGGGGGACGTTGCAGAACAGCGCGATCTTTTCCCGGTCGGAGGTGTCGAGGGCGCGCTCCGTGCGGCAGACGAGCACGTCGGGCTGGATGCCGATCTGGCGGAGGATCCCCACCGAGTGCTGCGTCGG
>SXWA01000124.1 GCA_005791575.1 Planctomycetaceae bacterium | reverse complement strand
CACGATGCTTCAGGAAACACGATGGAGGACGAATCCCTCGATCGCCTCGTACTCCGGGAGGCCGAGCTTGTCGTAGAGACGCGCCGTGTCGCGGTTGCGATCCTCCGCCCGCTGCCAGAACTCCCGCGGGTCGGTGGGGCCGGGAAACAGGGCCCGATCCTTCTGGCTCTCGTGCTTGAAGATCGCCATGCGCTTGCGCACCACCTCGTCGGGGGAGAGCGGCACGGCCATGTCGATCTCGTGCGGCTCCCACTCCTGCCAGGCACCGCGGTAGAGCCAGATCTCGCAGCTCCGCGCCCAGTCGCGGTCGGCCAGTTCCTTCATCGCGCCCAATACCGCAGCCAGGCAGACGCGGTGCGTGCCGTGGGGATCGGAGAGGTCGCCGGCCGCGTAGATCTGGTGCGGCTTCACCGCCTCGAGCAGCCGCATCGTGACGGCGATGTCGTCGGGGCCGATCGGCTTCTTGCGGACACGGCCGGTCTCGTAGAACGGCAGATCGAGGAAGTGGATCCGCTCCGCCTTGACCCCCGAGAGGAGCGCGGCTGCCCGGGCTTCGCTGCGGCGGATCAGCCCCTTCACCGTCTGCAACTCCGGGATGTCGACCGCCCCCGGCTCCTTGTTGCGGAGGAACGCCCTGATCCGCTCCGCCACCGTGCCCACCGCCTTCCCCTCGCTGAAGGCGCGACAAAACTCCTCGACGAAGTCCACATGGCGATCGGCCGACTCGTCCCAGACGGCGATGTTGCCGCTGGTCTGGTAGGCGACATGCACCTCGTGGCCCTGCTCGCAGAGGCGGATGAACGTGCCGCCCATGCTGATCACGTCGTCGTCGGGATGGGGGCTGAAGACCACCACCCGCTTGGGAAACGGATCCTCCTCGGCGACGATCTCCCGCACCACATCCTGCACCGGTTGGCTGTCGAACGGACCGCTCCCCACCGGCCGACGGATGCGCCGCGCCCGCCCCGGCTTGCCCCCCGGCCAGCCGGTGATCGTGCCCTGCATCACACGGAAGACGTTGATGTTGATGTCGTAGGCCCGGCCACGTTTGGAGAGGAGATCCTGCAGGCCGTGCTCGTTGTAATCGCCGTCGGTGAGCTTGAGCAGCGGCTTGCCCAGCCGGAGGGCGAGCGAGATCACCGCCTTTCGCACCAGCTCGTCGGTCCAGTGGATGCCGAGCAGGTCGAGCGGCCCGACGAGCCACGGCGCCTCGAAGCGGGTCAGCCGGCCGGCCGCCGCCCGGTCGAGCACGAAGCGGGCGTCCGGGTGCTGCTGGAGGGCGCTGGCGGAGACATGGTTGTTGAACGGCTCCTCCACCGCGCGGCGCACGATCGACGCCTTGTGTTCGCCGAAGGCGAGGAGGACGATGCGCCGGGCGTCGAGGATCGAGCCGACTCCCATCGTGATCGCCTGCCGGGGCACGTTCCACTCCCCGAAGAAGTCACTGGCGGCATCCGACCGGGTGACGCTGTCGAGGGTGATGAGGCGGGTGCGGCTGTCGATCGCACTGCCCGGCTCGTTGAAACCGATGTGGCCGGTGCGGCCGATCCCGAGGATCTGCAGGTCGATTCCCCCCGCCTCGCGGATCGCCTCCTCGTAGTGCTGGCAGGCGGCGGCCACCGCGGACCGCTCGAGCGTGCCGTCGGGGATGTGGATCTGGTCGGCGGGGACATCGACGTGATCGAAGAGGTGCTCCCGCATGAAGCGGTGGTAGCTCTGCAGGGCGTCCGGAGCCATCGGCCAGTATTCGTCGAGGTTGAAGCTGACGACGCTCGCCAGCGACAGGCCTTCGTGACGGTGGAGCCGGATGAGCTCGTCGTAGACGCCGACCGGGGTGCTCCCCGTGGCGAGGCCGAGCACCGTCTTCCGGCCGGCCCGCTTCCGCTCGGTGATCAGCTCGGCGATCTCCCGGGCCACGGCCCGGCTGGCCTCCCCCGGCTGCTCGTAGACCGTCACCGGCACCCGTTCGATCGTGCCGCCGGCGGCCGGCACCGCCTGCGGAAGGGGACCACGGTAGATCGGGGGCACGGGCAACGTCGCATCCTTCGTCATCGCTGATCCTCTCCCACGGGACCTCGAGGCACACCGACCGGTCGATCACGCTTCCGCTTCGACCGGTGTCGTCAGATCAGCTTGGTCTTCCCCGGCACGGCGATCGGCGTCGGGGGGATGGCGGGACCGAACTCCCATGTCGGCGGCGCGAGATCCTCCTTCGACTCCCAGAGTTGATCCCACGTCACCGGCTGACCGGTGTAGGCACTCATCCGCGCCATGATCGCCATCGCGGTGCTGCTGGTCATCCGGTCGCCGTCGTTGATCGGCTTGCCGTCACGGATGCTGCGGAACAACTCGTCGTGTTCCTGCTGGTACATGTCGTTGCGCTCCACCTCGCTCTCCCAGGTGGTGCCTCCGAGCACGATCTTGTGGACCCCGCCGAAGCCATTGACCAGCGCATGGCCGGTGGCCCCGATCACGAAGTCGCTGTTGTCGTTGGCCGCGCCGGGGAAGTGCCGGCACATGTGGAAGCCGCGGCGCCCCCCGGAATACTCGAACGTCGCCCCGAAGTGGTCGAAGATGTTGTTGCCCACCGGCACGTCGGGACGGACCTCGCGGCCACCGGTGCAGTTGACCGACAGCGGCGTCTCGTCGTTCATCGCCCAGGCGATCTTGTCGATGGCATGGACCGCCTGCTCGACGATGTGATCGCCCGACAGCCAGGTGTAGTAGGGCCAGTTGCGGATGGAGTACTCGAGATCGCTCCAGTCGGGCTGGCGGGGATTCTCGCCGCGGAACCCCGCGGCGTTGTAGGTGGTGTAGGCGGCGCGGACCGGGCCGATCGCCCCCTCGTGGATCCGCCGGTAGACATCCCGCTCGCGGGCCGAGTAGCGCCAGCAGAAACCGGCGACGAGCGACTTGCCCCCCTCCTTCGAAAGGGCAACCGTCTCGCGCACGCTCCGCAGCCCCGCGGGATCGACCGCCATCGGCTTCTCGCAGAACACGTGCCGCCCCGCCTTCACGGCATCGCGGAGGTGGGCCGGGCGGAACGCCGGCGGCGCCGCCAGGAGAACGACGTCGCAGGAATCGATCACCGCCTGGTAGCCGTCGAGTCCGGTGAACTGGCGCTCCGGCGGGCAGTTGAACCGCTCCTTGTAGGCGGCGTCCTTCTGCACCTTCTCCTCGACCGCGCGGCCGAGGACGTTGGCACCGCTCTGGACCCGGTCGGGAAACGGATCGGCCAGCGCCCAGAGCACCATCCCGGGATCGGCGTTCATCGCCTGCATCGCCGCACCACTCCCGCGACCACCGCACCCGACCAGCCCGACCTTCACCCGGTCGCTGCCGGCGACGTTGGCCACCTTGGCGATCGGGTCGGCTGTCGTGGCGGGAGGATCGGCCGCCAGCGCCGTCGCGGCTGCCCCCACCACCGCGGCTGCCGCCCCGAGGGCCCCGCGCCGCGACACCGAATCACCGCCCGTCTCGCCAGCCATGTCGGATCTCCTTCCGCACCCGGAAAAGCCGCCCGGATGCCGCTTGCGGCCGTGGTGGACCCCACTCATGGAGAGGGTACGTTCGCGGCAAAAGGGCCGTCAACACAGGCTGGTTTCGCCCCCTGCCCCCTGCCGCCGGCACGCGGCCCGGGTGCTTGCGGGGTCGCGCCGGCCAACCGTAGCATCCGCCGAGCCGGTCGGCCCGGGAACCTCTCCACACTCCCCGCTGGGATTCGCACGATGGCCGAGGATGTCGCGATGGACAGTGCCCCCGGCGACAGTGCCCCCGGCGACAGTGCCGCTCCGGCGCGCGACGCACGGCCGGTCGCGCTGGCGATCGGCGCCCATCCCGACGACATCGAGTTTCACTTCGCCGGCACGCTCCTGCTGTTGGCGGATGCGGGCTGGAGCGTGCACTGCATCAATCTTTCCGGTGGCGACTGCGGGAGCATGGTCACCGACAATGCCGCAACCCGCGCGATCCGTGCCGCCGAGGGGCGCGCTGCCGCGGCGCTGCTCGGTGCGACCTTCCACGAGAGCCTCGCCGACGACCTGATGATCTTCTACGAGGAACGACTCCTGCGCCGTCTCGCGGCGGTCGTGCGTCGGGCCCGGCCGCGGATCGTCCTCACCCATGCCCTGGTCGATTACATGGAGGACCACGCCAACACCGGCCGGCTCGCCGTGACCGCGGCCTTCGTCAGAGGGATGCCCAACTTCCGTACCGATCCGCCGATCGATCCGGTCGCGGGCGACGTCACCGTCTACCATGCCATGCCCCACGGTCTCCGCGATCCGCTCCGCCAGCCGGTGGTGCCGCACCTGTTCGTCGACACCGGCTCCGTTCACGAGCGGAAGCGCCGGGCCCTCGCCGCCCATGCCAGCCAGAAGGACTGGCTCGACGCCACGCAGGGGATGGACAGCTACCTCGCCTCCTGCGACCGGATGTCGGCGGCGATCGGCAGCCTCTCGGGGCGCTACGCGTTCGCCGAGGGCTGGCGGCGGCATCTCCACCTCGGGCTCGCCGCCCGCGACGGCGATCCCCTCGCCGACGCCCTGGGCCCGGCGCGGTGCCACGCCCATCCCGACTCCCCACTGCTGCTCGAGATCTGACCGTCGCCCCTTCCCGGGTTGCCCATCCCCATCCCTGTCGCCTCCGGGCTCCGCCCGGGACCTGCCTTCCGGAGCCATCGCCATGCCCCGTCCGCTGAGCCGCGTCGCCCCCGACTGGTGGGACTACACCACGCTCGATCCCGCCCTCATCCGTGACGCGGCCGCCCTCTCCGTCGAAGACGTCGCGCGGCTCTCCCGCCCCGGGTTCACGGTGGTGATGCACGACACGCTCGAGGACTTCTCCCTCGCGGAGGCGCTGGAATACGTCGGCGCCTGGCGGCAGGCGACGGCGGACGATCCAGTGGGGATCTGCGGGCCGATCGGCCCCACCGAGCAGTTGCCGCTGGTCGCCCGGCTCGTCAACGCACTCGACATCGACCTGCGCCACGCCCACTTCTGGGGCATGGACGAATGGTTCGAGAACGGCCGCGCCGTGCCGGTCAGCCATCCTCTGTCGTTCGAGCGCGCCGACCGCGAGCTGTGCTTCGATCGGATCCGTCCTGAGCTGCGGATGCCGGAGGCGAACCTCCACTTCCCCACCGACATCGCCGCCTACCGGGCGAGTTGGGACCAGGCGCGCTGTGCGGTGATGCAGGGGGGCCAGGGGGACATCAAACACTGGGCGTTCAACGATCCGCCGCGCCGTCACCCTGGGGAGGCAGAGCCCCCCCAGGCGTCGGCGTACCGTGCCCTCGCCACCCGCGTGGTGGAACTCCACCCGATCACCCTCGCGCAGAATGCCCGCACCAGTGGCGGCGGCAACATCACGATGGTGCCGCAGCAGGCGATCACGGTCGGCCCGGCGGAGACCTGGCGGGCGGAGAAGGTCTCGATCTGGCACGCAGGGATGCACGACAACCCCCTCGGACAGCGCCTCACCGCCCTGATGATCTCCAAGCGGATCGTCGACACCGCGGTGCCGATGTCGCTCCTCGCCGATCATCCCTGCGTGCAGTTCAACTACTACCGCGGCGGCATCGGGACCTGTGCCGTGGAAATGCACTGAGCGGTGCCCACGATGCCCACGATGCCCACGATGGCGGACGATGCCCACGATGGCGGACGATGGCGGCCGACTGACCGGCAGCCTCCTCGTCGCTGCCGGCCGCTGATCCGCGGCGCGTGTCCCTGACGCCGTCCGTGCAGCGCCTGGCGTTGGCGCCGCCGGGCTGGTCGCCGTCACTCCGGAGCGTCGTTTTCCGCCGTCCACACCCCTCGTCTCGGCAGAACGACAGCCGCCCCCCGGGGGGGATTCCCCACCACTGATCGTTCCCCCTGATCCTTCGTGGCAGGAGACCGTGGCAGGAGACATGGATCGGATCGACTCGTGCCCCATCCGCTCCCCTCGGTACACTGAGCGGTCGGAGGGGCGTATGCGATCGATGGTCAACAGGATGCCGCGCGCTGCTCGGTCAGCCCGCCGGTCCCGCAGCGGCTTTCTCGCCCGCAGCGTCTGCCTGGCCGTCGCCTTCGCGATCCAGCCTGTCGTCCGCGGGGAGGAACCACCGGCTCCGGCCGATCCGCGATTCTTCACCACCCGCGTGCTGCCGATCCTCGAGACTCGTTGCTTCGAGTGCCACTCCCATACCGGCATGATCGAGGCGGGGCTGGCCCTCGACAGCCGCAGCGGCTGGGAGCAGGGGGGCGACTCGGGCCCCGCGGTCGTGCCCGGCAATCCCGCAGAGAGCCTCTTGCTGCGCGCCGTCCGCCATGCCGACGCCGTGCCCGCCATGCCCCCCACCGGGCGCCTCCCGGCCGAGGAGATCGAGACCCTCGTCGCCTGGGTGACCGCCGGGGCGACCGATCCGCGTGATCCCGCGGCGGGGACCGCGCCGGCCCCCGGCCGGCCCGCGATCGACATCGCCGCCGGTCGGAGCCACTGGGCGTTCCAGCCGGTGGCCGATCCCGTGCCGCCTGGAGTGGCGGACGAGGCATGGCCCCTCGACGACATCGACCGCTTCATCCTCGCCCGGCTCGAGGCGGAGGGAGTCCGCCCGGTGGCCGACGCGGCGCGGCACACCTGGCTGCGCCGCGTGAGCTTCGACCTCACCGGACTGCCCCCGAGCCCGGCGGAGATCGCCGCCTTCGTCGCCGATGGCGCGCCCGACGCCCACTCCCGCGTGGTCGACCGCCTGCTCGCCTCGCGCGCCTTCGGCGAGCGCTGGGGGCGGCAGTGGCTCGACCTCACCGGCTACGCCGACCAGATGGGCACGAGCAACGACGTGTTCGCCGAACATGCCTGGCGCTACCGCGACTGGGTCATCGACGCCTTCAACGCCGACAAACCCTACGACGCCTTCGTCCGCGAGCAGATCGCCGGCGATCTCCTTCCCGCGTCGGGCCCCGAGGAACGTGCCGCGCGGATCACGGCGACCGGATTTCTCGTCCTCGGCGACGTCGAGATCGTGGCGGTCGACAAGCACAAACTCGATCTCGACCTCGTCGACCAGCAGGTCACCAAGGTGGGCACCGCCTTCCTCGGGATGACGCTCGGCTGCGTCCGCTGCCACGACCACAAGTTCGATCCGATCGCCTCGGAGGACTACTACGGGATCGCGGGCACGTTCCGCAGCACGCGCTCGGTCCACAAGATCCCCGTCGGCGTCTGGAGCAAGGTCAACGAGGTCGAGCTCCCCGAGAGCGAACGGCAGCGCGCCGCCCGCCTGCTGCGCGGCGAGGAGCATGCGGCGCGGCTGGCGGCGCTGAAGCAGGATCGCGAGCGCCTCGAGGACCGGCGCCGCACGCTCGGCAAACGGATCGAGAAGGCCGCCGCCCGCGAGGCGGCACGCGTGGCGGCCGGCGCCACGGCCGAGGACGAGGCGGGCGACGACAAGGATTCCGCCTTCCTCACCAAGGAGCAGGAACGGATCGCCGGGGAGATCCGCCGGCTCGACGAGAAAGTCGTCCATGCCGGGTTCTTCGCCCCGGCGCCGCCGCGGGCCTGCGCCGTACGCGATGCCGAATCGCCGGCCGACATGCCGATCCACGTCCGGGGCAATCCCCGTGCACCGGGGGCCGTGGTGCCGCGCGGCGTGCTCCGAGTGGCCTGCTGGACCGATCCGCCGGCGATGCCCGCCGCAGCCAGCGGGCGCCGCGAACTGGCCGAGTGGATCGCCGCCCCGCAAAACCCGCTCACCCCGCGCGTCGCCGTCAACCGGATCTGGCAACGCCTCTTCGGCGCCGGCATCGTCCGCAGCGTCGATTACTTCGGGACGCGCGGCGACCTCCCCACCCATCCCGAGCTCCTCGACAGGCTCGCCGGCGACTTCGTCCGCGACGGGTGGTCGGTGAAGCGCCTCGTCCGTCGGCTGGCACTCTCGCACACCTACCGGCTCTCGAGCGCCCCTGACGCCACCGCCGCGGCCCACGACCCTGACGACCGGCTCCTTTGGCGCATGCCGCGCCGCCGCCTCGATGCCGAGGCGATCCGCGACGCCGTGCTCGCGGTGTCGGGCCGCCTGGTGGATTCCGACGGCGGGCCGGCGCTGCCGCTGGAGATGCCGGAGAACGCCGGCGGGCTCACCGACATGGTGAACCCACCGAGCTTCCGCTTCCGCCGCTTCCGCCCCGATCAGGAGTTCGTGCGGACGGTCTACCTGCCGGTGATCCGCTCGGCGCCGCAGCCCGGCCCGGCGCGCCTCCGCGAGGTCTTCGACTTCACGCTCCCGGCGACGTTCGCCGGGATGCGCTCGCAGACGGTGGTGCCCACGCAGGCGCTGTTCCTCCTCAACGACCCGTCGATGAAGGCCCGCGCGGCCGATCTGGCGCGGTTGGTGACAGACGGCAACCCCGACCGCGCCGCGCGGCTGGAGGCCCTCTGGCTCCGCTGCCTCGGCCGGCCGATCAGCGCCGCCGAAGCGGCCGACGCCACCGCGTTCCTCGACGCGGTGTTGCTCGACGCGGTGTTGCTCGACGCGGTGACCGCGGCGACGGCCCCCGGGGAGCCGGCCGCAGCACGCGATCCCGCCGAGCGGTCGGCGACCGACGGCGCCGCCTGGGCCGAACTGTGCCATGCTCTGCTGGCGAGCAACGAGTTTTTGATCACGCTCTGACGAGAGGGAGAACCGATGCGCCGGGAACCGACCTGCCGAGGCGGTGCCGTTCCGCGCCGCCAGTGGCTCCGGACCACCAGCTGCGGATTCGGGGCCCTCGCCCTCCACCAGATCGCCGCCGCCGCCACCCTCCCGACAGGCGCGCGGCTGCCGGGGGAGCCGCGCGCCAAACGCGTGATCTTCCTCTTCATGCAGGGTGGGCCCTCGCAGCCCGACCTCTTCGATCCCAAGGATCTCATCCGCCGCGCGCACGGTGAGCGCCTCTCCCCGCCGGTCGATCGCAGCGTCGAGACGATCGGTATCGACCGCTACCTCGCCCTGGCACCGATCGCACCGCTCGCCCCGCGCGGGCAGTCGGGGATCGTGATCTCCGACCTCCTCCCCCACACCGCGCGGATCGCCGACGACATTTGCCTGCTGCGCGGCATGGTCGCCGACAACAACCAGCACGCGCCCGCCACCCTCCAGTTCCACACCGGCACCACCACCGAGGTGCGGCCGTCGATGGGGTCGTGGATCAGCTACGGGCTCGGCAGCGAGAATGCCGACCTTCCCGGCTTCGTCACCATCCACCCCGACAACGACGTGCGCACCTACGGCGCCGGCTTCCTCCCGGCGCGGTACCAGGGGATGCGCCTCGTGGTGCCCGCCGGCGCCGCCCCGCCGATCGACAATCTTGTCGATGCCTCCGTGAAACCCGACGTGCAACGGGCGCGGATCGACATGGTGCAGCGGCAGAATCGGCGCCTCCTCGCCGAGGTCGGCGCCGACGCGGCGATGGAGGGGATGATCCAGTCGAGGGAGATGGCGTTCCGGATGCAGACGACGGCACCGCCGTTCGTCGATCTTTCCGGCGAGTCGAAGGCGACCCTCGAGCTGTACGGCGTCGGCGGTCGCGAGACCGACCGCAACGCCCGCGCCTGCCTGCTCGCCCGGCGGCT
>SXWA01000123.1 GCA_005791575.1 Planctomycetaceae bacterium | reverse complement strand
CAGGCTGTGGCCAAACAGCCTGCTGCACCTCATGGATGAGGTGCCGGGAGTGCAACTCCCGTGAAAAGCGCAGCTTTTCGGGTGGCCAAAGGCCATGGATGGACTTTGGCCACGGGCTGATAGCGAGCGGTAGAGGAGGCGCACGGCGGGCTCCTGGGGGCGGCCGGTCAACCGATGTCGAACAACCGTGGCAGGGCCGCATCGGCCGGCAGCCCGAGCAGCCGGCGGAGCGTGGCGAGGTCGTCGTCGGTGAGCGACACGAACACGACCGGATCCTGGACCGCGTCGGGATCGACGGTGCGGTAGCCCGCCACCCGCCCATCCTCCACCACCGGCACGCGCCCGTAGCCATACATCATGTTGTCGACCGTCTCGAAGAAATCGCCGAGGGTGACGGCCGCGGGCCGGGGGCGGCGGATGTAGTAGAGCTCGATCACGTCCTTCCAGAAGTGGGGCACGAACGTGGCCGCCACGTCGGCCCGGCCGACGCGGCCGTAGGACGTGCCGGCGATGCAGGCGGGGAGCGCTGCGGTGGTCAGGCCGGCGGCCGCCCCCTGGCGCTCGATGGCCCGGCCGAGGTTGGTGAGGAAGTCGGCGCTGTAGCAGTCGTCGCAGACGAGCACGAGGTGCGACAGGTCGAGCCGCCGCGGCCCGGTGGCGGGCGGGCGGGCGCCGGCCCCGGCGACGAGCACCGCGGCGAGCCGGTCGACCGGGATCGAATAGCTCTGGATCTCCTCCGGCAGCCCATGGCCGAGGACCACGATCGTGGTCGGCGCGGAGCCGGCGGCGGCCGCCTCGACCGCGGCGAGGACGCGGGTCGCGACGGCGCTGATGGAATCGTCGGCGGAGCGGCGCTTGAAGATCGTCGCCTCGGCGCCGTAGGCATCGGCCAGCGCCGTGATCTCCTTCGGGGCGAGGCCCGGGTCGGGATCGAGGAGGCCGACAAGCGCGCGGTCGGCACCGATCACCTCGTCGTCGGCGTGGGCTTCACGGAGCCGGTCGATGAAGCCGGCCAGGTCGACGAGGCGGCCGGTGCGGGCATCGGCATCGAGCGCCGCGAGGTGCGTGCCCTGGGTGGCGACCAGATGGGCCAGCGACGGCTCGATCTGCCGGTAGTGGCGGTCGCTCACGTCGAGCCGCGCGCGGACACGGTCGCGCTGGGCAGCGTCGAACATCATCGTCTGGTCGAACACCGTGGCCGGTTCGTCGGCACGCGCGGCGGGAAGGATCAGGCACGGCAAGAGCGCGAGCAACAGCGGCAGGCCGCGGCCCGTGCGCCACGGCACGACGCGCGACCGCTCGGGGGGGGCAGCGGCGACAGCGATGCGGCAGGGTGTCGGTGTCATGGGGTGGGAGAGGGTACGGAGTCGGGTGGCGGGGCGCCGGAGTGGGCAAAACACGCAGTGTACGCCACCCCCGGAAGAGCGCTCGCCAGCCAGTTGACCGCTGCCCCCAGGCTCGGTACTGTACAGGCGTTCATTCAAGGAGCAGGCCATGGTGACATCCTCGGGCGGAGCGCTTCGCGACATCTCCAGAAGCGGCACTTCCGCACGCGGCACTGCTGCAGGTGACGCTGCTGTACGGAGTGGTGTCATCGGAAGCAGTGGGACGATTGGCAGTTGGGCGGGGGGGGAGACACGACCACAACGCGAGCTGCTGTCGAGCGGATTCGGCCCCCTCGACCGGCTGCTGCCTGCCGGTGGAATCCACCGTGATGCCCTGATCGAGTGGATCGATGCGGCTGGGGAGATGCCCGCCAGCGGGGCGACCACGCTTGCCTGTGCGGTTGCCTGCGGCATCACGCGACGATCAGAGGAGGGAACGATCGTCGTCGTCGATCGACGGGGATGGTTTCATCCGCCAGCCGTGCTGCCATGGCTGAATAGCCGCGAAGCGCTGAATAGCCGCGAAGCGCTGGATAGCCGCGAAGCGCTGGGGAATAACAGTCGGCTGTATGTCGCCAGGCCGGCGCGGGAAGACGACGAGATCTGGGCGATCGATCAGGCCCTCCGCTGCCCCGGTGTGACGGCCGTGATCGCCTGGCCCGGTCGTGTGCACTCCACCGCCATGCGCCGCTGGCAGTTGGCGGCACGATCGGCCGGAGCCGTGGGATTGCTCGTCAGGCCGGCGCACACCCGCCGTGATCCCTCCTGGGCCGAGGCCCGGGTGCAGGTCACACCCGTCATGCCGGTCGGCAGCCAGAGCAGCGGTGGCATGAACGGCGGTGCCGTGGAGTGGGGGGCGCTACAGGCCGATCTCGCCATCCGACGGTTGGGGCTGACACTCGTCGGCGGTCCCTGGTGCGGCGCCGATGTCGAAGCGGAACGGCCGGTCGAAGTGCTCCTCGATATGCGCACCGGTCGGGAGGCGTCGGCTCACGAACCGACACATGGTGTCGGCGAACCACCACACCGACAGGCGGCTGCGATGCGCCTGCGGGATCTGCCATCAATGCGGGAGTCGCTTGCATGCCGCGCATCATGACGATCTGGTTCCCGCGCTGGCCCGTGCAGCGGCGGCTTCTTGAGCAGCCGGACTGGCGCTCCGTGCCGCTGTTCGTCTGCCGGCTCGAGCGCCGCGGCGTGATGACGGTGGTGTCATGGTTTCTGCCGCCGCAGGCCGGCGGCAGAACCGGCAGGATGGCCCAGCGTGGTGCGGGCCCCGGCATCATGGCGGGGATGCCACTGGCCGAGGCGATGGATGTGATGGCACGGTCTCACGGTGCGCAGATCTGCCGCAGCGCCATGATCGATCCCGACGACCCCACGGCCGACCGGGAATCGCTGGCCGTCCTGGCCCGCTGGTGCCGGCGCTTCTCTCCGCTCGTCGCGGTCGAGAGCGGTATTGCTGCCTCCGGCGGTATTCCTGCCGCCTCCAGCCGAGCCTCCGGCGGTATTGCTGCCGCCTCCGGTCGAGCCTCCGGCGGTCGCTCTGGTGAGCCGGAGTGCATCCAACTCGATGTGAGTGGCACGGCGGGATTTTTCGGTGGTGAGACGCGGCTGGCGCGGTTGGCGGTGTGGGCCCTGGCCGGCCGCGGGCTCCACGCGCGGGTGGCGATCGCCGACACCCCCGCCGCTTCATGGGCCGCTGCGCACCACACGTCGCTCTTCCAGGCTGGTCATCCGCAGGCTGGTCGTCCGCAGGCTGGTCGTCCGCAGGCTGGTCATCCGCAGGCTGGTCATCCGCAGGCTGGGCGTCCCGGGGGGGGGCGTCCCGGGGGTGACAGGGCTGGACAGCCCGGTGGCAGGCGAGTTCATCAGACAGCATGCCGCTTCGTGGTGGTGCCGCCCGGTGAGGCGGCGACGCTCTTGGCACCGCTTCCGCCGACGGCGCTGCGCCTGGCGACGGGGGATCTGCTGCGCCTGGCCGAACTGGGCATCGACACGATCGGCGGTGTGCTGCGGCTGCCACGTGCCGGTCTCGCCGCGCGGTTCAGTGGTCTCCTTTCCCGGCGGCTGGCGGAGTTCACCGGCGCGATCGCCGAACCCCTCGAGCCCCCTGCCGCCGACGAGCTCCCGCAGGCCCGGCATGCCTGGGAGGCACCGGTGCTCATGCGCGACATGCCCCGGGAGGCCCTCGACCTGCTCATGCAGCGGCTCATCGCCGAATGCGTGGCGCCGCTTGCGGCCGCCGGCCGCGGCATCACCGCCCTGCAGGTGCGGCTCGAACGGCCGCGCTGGTGCGCTGCGGGGCATGGCGGCAGGGGGCATGAAGGCAGCAGGTCGTCGCTGGCCGAGTCGGGAGGACCGAGCGTGCTTGCTGGGTCGGGAGGACCGACTGTGTTTTCCGGGTCGGGAGGACCGACTGTGTTTTCCGGGTCGGGAGGACCGACGGTGTTTGCTGGGTCGGGAGGACCGACGGTGTTTGCTGGGTCGGGAGGACCGACGGTGATCGACGTCGGCCTCTACAGGCCGTCGGTGGCGGTGGGGCACCTGGTCGATCTGGTGCGACTGCGGATGGCGCGCACCCCGCTGCCCCGGGAGATCGACGGCATCACGGTGGAGGTGCTCGCCGCCGGGCAGGCGGTCACCAGGCAACGGTTCTTGTTCACCGGCGGGGCGGAGGTGTCGCGGTCGCAGGTGGGCATGCTGCTGGACAGGCTGTCGGGTCGCCTCGGGCGGCGGGCCGTGTTCGCACCGCGGCTGGTGGCCGATGCCCAGCCGGAGCATGCCTGGATGCCGGTGCCGCCGGTGTCTGACTGTTGGGCTGGCGGCGCCTCCGGCGGTGCTGCTGCCGCCTCCGGTCGAGCCTCCGGCGGTGCTGCTGCCGCCTCCGGTCGAGCCTCCGGCGGTGCTACTGCCGCCTCCGGTCGAGCCTCCGGCGGTGCTGCCGGCCCGCAGCGACGGTCGAGGGGGCTGCACGGCGATGTGCCGGTGGCACCGCAGCGGCGGCCGGTTTGGTTGGTGCCGCGTCCGCGGCGTGTGGAGGTGATGTCGGTTGTGCCCGACGGGCCTCCGGTGCGGTTTCGTTGGCAGTCGCAGTGGCTCCGCATCGCCCGTGCGCAGGGGGCGGAGCGGATCGAGACCGCCTGGTGGCGGGGGCCGTGCGTGCGCCGCGACTACTGGATCGTCGAGGTGGAGTCGGGAGAACGCTACTGGCTCTTCCGGCGGTTGACCGACGGAGCCTGGTTCCTGCACGGGCTGTTCGCTTGAGTGTGGGGTTGCATGTGTCTGGGGGTGAGCCATGACGATCGAGCCCGACTATGCCGAGCTGCATTGCCTGAGCAATTTCTCGTTTCTCCAGGGGGCCTCGCACCCGGAGGAATTGGTCCGCACGGCCGCGGAGCTCGGCTACCGGGCACTGGCGATCACCGATCGTGCAACCCTGGCCGGGATCGTGCGGGCCCACGGTGCTGCCAAAGAACAACGGGCTGCCAAAGAACAACGGGCTGCCAAACAGCCGGGAGTGCAGCTTGTCGTCGGGGCGACGCTGGAGCCGCTCGATGCCGCGGAGCTCGTCGTGTGGGCAGCCGATCGGCGTGGCTATGGCAACCTCTGCCGGCTGCTCACACGCGGCTCTGGAGTGGATGTGGTCACCGGTGACGTGGTCGCAGCCGGTGGGACCTGCCGGATCACGAGGGACGACGTCGTCAGCCATGCCGATGGGCTTCTGGCCGGCGTGCCGCTGGCAGCCCTGTGGCCTGCCGGTGATGCGGGGCCTGCCGGAGGTGCGGAGGCCGGCGCATACGCCGGCGCTGACGATGCAGCCACCGCGGGTGTGGATGGCGCAGGCATGGGGGTGCAGGGCATGGAAGCGGCCGTGGCAGCCGTGCGGAGTTGGCGGGAGGTGTTCGGCGAGCGGCTCTGCTGCCTGGCCGAGGTCGCCCGCGAGGGAGACGATGCGCAGCGCCTCTCGTGGTATGGGGAGGTGGCCCGCCGGGCGGGGGTGCCGGTGGTGGCCGCCGGCGATGTCCGCTGCCATGTCCGCAGCCGGCTACCGCTTCTCCATGCCCTCACGGCGGTACGGCATGGCCGCACGATCGAGGAGATCCGCGGCCAGCTCCTCGCCAACGGAGAACGGCATCTGCACGACCGGCGCCGGATCGCCGCCCGGTTCGCCGCGCTGCCGGGGTCGGTGGCGCGGTCGGTGGAGTGGGCCGGTCGGTGCACGTTCACGCTCGACGAGTTGTGCTACGAATACCCCGAGTCGGTCGCGCCGCCGGGCCGCACGCCACGCGCGCACCTCGAGCGGCTGGTCTGGAAGGGGGCGCGGCAGCGCTATCCCGGCGGAGTCCCGGAGAAGGTCCGGTCGCTCATCGGGCACGAACTGGCGCTCGTGACGGAACTGGGCTACGAGGCCTACTTCCTCACGGTGTTCGACATCGTCCGTTTCGCCCGCCGCCGCGGGATCCTCTGCCAGGGGCGCGGCT
>SXWA01000122.1 GCA_005791575.1 Planctomycetaceae bacterium | reverse complement strand
TTCGACCGGGCGAGGGGATCGGCAAACGCTCGACGAGCGTGAGGCCGCCCCGGCCTCAGCGAGGAGACTTTTGCCGTCCCCGAGCGCCGCACCGCACGATGCCCCAGCCACGGCAACTCAGCCATGGCTTCCCGGCGGTGCACCGCCCGGGATGGCAGCAGTTCCTGCTCGCGGCAGGATAGCCGACTCGCGACGAACTGCCGCCACTCCCGGGCTCCATCGGTCTTGGTGCAGCAGATGAGCAGCCCCCTCGGCCCGCAGTTCCGCCGGCACACGTTCGACCGGGCGAGGGGATCGGCAAACGCTCGACGAGCGTGAGGCCGCCCCGGCCTCAGCGAGGAGACTTTTGCCGTCCCCGAGCGCCGCACCGCACGATGCCCCAGCCACGGCAGCTCAGCCACGGCTTCCCGGCGGTGCGATCCCAGTCACGGTCGATCACCGGGGGGCCCCCGCTCGGCGGGTGGCGCCGGCACGGAGCCGAGCGCCGTGATCTCATCGTCGATCGTCGTCGTCGCCCCACCAAGGGCCGCGCGGATCGCCCGCAGATCGACGAGGATCGTCTGCATGGTGTCACGCCAGGTGGGATCGGCGGGCGCTGCGTCGCGAAGCGTGCGCTGCTGCACCGCCGCCTGATCGAGTACCGCCCCCGCCCGCTCGAGCACGACGTGCGCCTCGTCGGTCCGGCCGGTCGCGGCGAGCAGTTTTGCCTTCGCCGCCAGCGCCGTCGCAAGACCGCGACGCGCCGTGGGCATCGGCTGCCTCGCCACGAGCCGCTCCCGTACCGTCACCTCCTCGCCACGGGCCGTGAGGGCGTCCTCGAGATCGCCGATCTCGGCCGCGAGGGTTCCCAGTTCCCCGGTCGCCCCGGCAATCTGGTCGAGTGCGTCGGGGGAGTCGTCGCCGTCGGCGACGAGTGAATCGCGGAACTGGTGGAAGAACTCCAGCGGTTGAGCAAGCAGCCGGCGGCGGAGGCCCTCGAGCGCCGGATCGGTCATCATCTCGACGTCGCCGGCGACCACGTCGCGGAACCGACGCACGGCATCGACCGCATGCTGCCTGCGGACATCGACACGGCGGCGTTGGGCGTCGAGCGCCTCGTTGGCGGCGGCGAGGTCGCCATTCTTCCGATCGAGGTCGTCGTTGAGTACTGCCAGTTCGGTGCGGGCCTTCGTCTGGACGACGGCCACGGCCCCGAACCCGACCAGGCCGGCGAGGAGCGCCGCCCCGATCGCGGCCGCGGCCGAGCGGTGCCGCCGCGCCCAGCGCCGGAGCCGTTGGCCCAGCGGCTCCGGCCGTGCCGACACCGGCTCGTCCGCGAGCCAAGCCTTGATGTCGGCGGCCAGACCGCGCGGCGATGGATACCGATCTTCGGGCCGCGTCGCCAGCGCCCTGAGGCAGACCGCCTCGAGGGCGGCAGGCACGTCCGGATTCAAGCGGCGGGGGGGCGTGATCTCGCCACGACGGACCCGGTCGAGCACCTCCTCGACGCGTTCGCCCGCCACGGGCTGCCTCCCGGTGAGCACCTCGTAGAGGATCCCCCCCAGGCCGTAGACATCGCTGGCCGGACCGAGGCGGTCGATCGCCCCTTCGGCCTGCTCGGGGGGCATGTAGAGCGGCGTGCCGATCGCGGCGCCACGTTCGCTCGGGAGAGCCTCACTGCTGGCCTTCGTGGGACGCACGAGCCCCTCCGGGGAGGCCGAATCGGCCAGGGGGCGCTCGAGCGGCATCGCCAGCCCCCAGTCGACCACCATCGTCTCGCCGTAGGGGCCGAGCATGACGTTGCCCGGTTTGAGGTCGCGGTGGAGCACCCCCCGGCTGTGGGCATAGGCGATGGCATCGCAGACATCGATGAACCTGCCGAGCAGCTCGCGCAGCTCCAGCGGCCTGCGCGAGCCGTCGGGATCGTCACGCCCCCGGTCATGGAAGCGGTTGATGGCGTCGGCGAGCGATTCCCCGCGGATGAACCGCATCGCGTAGAACGGCCGGCCCTCGGCATCCTGGCCGAGGCCGTAGATCGGGACGATGCCCGGGTGCTCCAGCTTGCCGGTGAACTCAGCCTCGAGCACGAATCGGGCCCGACTCGTCTCGCGATCGGCATGGGCCGGCTGGATCTCCTTGAAGGCCACCTCGCGATCGAGCTCGTTGTCGATCGCCACCGAGACGACCCCCAGCGCTCCCTGGGCGTGCGGGCGCACGATCCGAAAGCGGCCATTGACCACCGACGGGGCACCGAGCGACTCCATCCGCCGCGTCACCCAGGGATCGATCGGCCGACCGGCCGGGTCGGGGGCATCCTTGGCCAGCGACCGGGCCAGGATTCCGCGGGCGTGGACGATGCTCGCGCGCACGTCGGCGTCGGGCAGCTTGGCGATGTCGTCGATGACGCCGGCATGGGGCCCGACTGCTTCCAGGCTCCGTGCCGGATCGCCGCCGTGGGCACGCACGTGCTCGTCGACGAGCGCCTCGAGGATCGCGCGGCGCGCGGCGGAGAGCTGGCCGCCATCGACGAGCACCTCGCCGAGCGGCCGATCCTTCCGCAGCAGCCAGCCGTTCATCGCGGTGAACAGCTGGTCGCGCGACACGAAGTCCATCTGGTGGGCGAGGATCCCGAGCAGGAGATTGCGATCGGCGTCACCAGCCATCGGGATGCCCATGGGAACGAGGATGCCCACCGACCGATCGTACGGAATGCCTTCCGTCCCCCGGCCGCTGGGACCGGAACGTGCGCCCCGAACACAGCCACGTCGATTGAACAGGCGATCGGGCAATGCCCGCCGGCAGTCCATCGTCAGCCGATGTGGAAATCGACCACCAGCGGGAGATGGTCGCTCGCCTCGCGCGTCAGGTTCGTGCGCACGATCCGTGCCTGACGGACCACGATCGTGCCCCGCGCGAAGGCTTTGTCGAGGGCCCCGAGCGCCAGCCAGGCGGGAAAGCTGCGGAAGCGGCTGACCGGGCTGGTGATCTGCCGGAAGCCATGGTCGGCGAGACCACGCGAGAGGCGGTTGCGCCAATCGTTGAAATCGCCGACGAGCAGCGTGGGGAAATCGGCGGCCGAGCGGAACAGCGGGTGGGCCAGCAGATGCCCCACCTGCCAGACACGCTCGCGCTCCGCGAGGCCGAGATGGGTGTGGACGAGGTGCAACGGCCCCTCCGGCGAATCGACGAGGACGAGCTGCGCGCCGCGCGGCTTGCGCGTCCCCTGCCGCAGCGAGATCCGGTGCCGGCTCGTCACCGGCCAACGCGAGAGGACGAGGTTGCCGTAGACCCCCTCGCCCACGTGGACGTTGGCCTGGAACACGGCATGCCCGTGGAGCGCGCCGGCGAGGAGGCGCGGCTGATCGTCGTGGCGGCTGCGGCGGACGAGCCGATCCACCTCCTGGAGGCAGACGATGTCGGGATTCTCGGCCTCGATGGCCGACACGACCCGCTCCAGCGAGTAGCGCCGGTCGCGGCCGCCGATGCCCTTGTGGATGTTCCAGGAGAGGAGGCGCATGTCAGCCGCGGTGCCGGCGCATGTATTCCCGCTGCACGCGCGGCAGGCAGCTGCGCCCGTCGGCGGCGCGATGGCTGCACTCCGCGTCGGACGCCCCGGCCCGTTCCACCACCGCCCGCACCCGCCGCGGCTGCCCCTCGGCGACATCGGCATCGATGTCGTCGCAGGTCAGGCCGTGGCAGGCACAGAGGGGGCCGGCGGGGTCCTTCGGCCAGAAGAATCCGTGGGCCTCGGCCAGCGGGATCGAGCGCTCGAAGAGGTCGAAGTAGGCCACGCTGCAGGACTCGGTGAGGCAGCAGTAGGCCGGCTCACCGAGCTGCTCCGCCGCACCGGCGGCGACGTGGCCGGCGACCGTCTCCGGGCCGACGGGCGATCCA
Organism: Planctomycetaceae bacterium; assembly: GCA_005791575.1. Classification (GTDB taxonomy): domain Bacteria; phylum Planctomycetota; class Planctomycetia; order Pirellulales; family UBA1268; genus F1-20-MAGs016. Next base: position 8,362 of record SXWA01000122.1, on the reverse strand, counting down.
TCGGCCCCGCAGCCGGGACAGCGGGGGGACTGGGCATCGGGTTCACGGCAGAAGGCCTTGTTCATGGAAACACCCACGGGGTGGCAGCGCGGTCCGGTGATCCGGCCCCGCGAGGATACCGCTCCGCGCCGATGGCTGTCAGCGGTGGGCAGACGGGGGTCCGCGGCCGGGTTGCGGGTTGGACGTATCGCGGCGGTTTCGGCGGATGCGCCGATTTCATCCAATCCACATCCGACGCCCATCGACGCTGAACAGACGGCCCCTACGCTAGTGATCAATCCTGAGGCGGATTCGTCGGAGAAGCTAGCCCGTGGCACGATCCCCCGCACGGCGGCGGTGGCCAACAGCCCTGCTCGTCGCAGCCATCACCTGCCCCCCGCTGATGGGATGCGCCAAGAGCATCCAACAGCCCACGGTGCCTGTCACCGGGACCGTGGAATTCGCCGGCAAACCACTCGCCGGGGCGACGCTCGTCTTCCACGCCGTCGACAAGACGAAGTTCAAATGGAAGGAGCTCCCGCAGGCGTTCACCGACAGCGACGGGCGCTTCTCGATCCGCACCTACACCACAAACGACGGTGCTCCGGCGGGCGACTACGACGTGGGCATCGCGATGGTCCAACCGACCTCGGATGAAGGGGAGGACCAACGCCGACGGGTGAAGGGATCGACGGTCATCCCGGCCAAGTACGCCGACCCGAAAACCAGCGGCATCCGTGTCACGGTCGACGGAAAGAAAACGGACCTCCCCACGATCTCGCTGGCACCCTGACCCTGTTTTCCGATCGATCCCGGCGGCTTTCCTCATCGCCGCCTCCCTCACCCCAAGCCTGCAACCGCTTGGGTATCCCTTCCCTCCCATCAAGGAGACAAACCGTGATGACAACCCTCCGGCGTCGCGGCTTCACGCTCGTCGAATTGCTCGTCGTGATCGCGATCATCGGCACGCTCGTCGGCCTCCTCCTGCCGGCCGTGCAGTCGGCGCGCGAAGCAGCGCGGCGTTCAAGCTGCCAGAACAATCTCAAGCAGATCGGTCTCGCCCTCCACAACTTCGAGAGTGCGCGGAAATTCTTCCCGCCCGCTCGGGTGGATGCCGCGCCGGGCTACCCGGTCGTCGAGTTCAACATTCCCGCACCCGCCACCGGGGCGATCCAGCATGGCCCGGGGTTGTTTATCCTGCCGTACATCGAGCAGACGACGCTGTACAACGCCTACAACCTCCAGCAGACCTGGAGCGGCACCGCCAACGCGGCGGTGATCAAGACGCAGATCGCGGCCTTCATCTGCCCGTCGACCCCCGATTCCGACCGCCTCGACACCGGCAACGCTCCCAACAGCACGGCGGCTCCCCGCTGGCAGGCGGCGGTCAGCGATTATTCGATCGCCAACGGCATCAACGGCCGCCTCGGTGTCGCCCCCTACAATCTGATTTCGCCGATCCCGGGCTACAATCCCTCCGACCCGTCGACCGACCGGGCGCAGTACACCGGTGCGATCCTTCCGATCAGCACGATCTCGTCGTTTACGACCGGGATGTCTCCGCCGTTCTTCAACAGCCGCGCCCGGAGCACGATCGCCACGATCACCGACGGCACTTCGAAGACGATTGCGTGGGTCGAGGATGCCGGCCGACCGTTTTTGTACCGGGCGAGGACGAAGATCAACGGCTCGAGGGCCAGTGGTGCGGGCTGGGCAGATCCCGACTCGGAGTTCTGGGTCGACGGGTTCACCACCGACGGCGTGACTGCGCCCGGCCCGGCAGCGATGAACGTCAACTCGAGCAACGAAATCTACTCGTTCCACCCCGGTGGCGCGTTGGCCGTGTTCTGCGACGGTCGGGTGACGTTCTTCGCCGACACGACCGACATGACGGTGATCTCGGCCCTGATCTCGGCGCAGCTCGGGGAAACGTCGAACGTCGAGTGACCCACGGACGGATCAGCTCTGACTCGTACCGCGCGGGCCCGATCCGCGCGGTACGATCGGGCCCATGCAGGCCCACGACGACATCCGCCTCGGCACCCTCGTGCCGGCCCACGAGCGCACCGCCGAGGTGCTCGCGCAGCTTCTCCCGCACGGGTTCGAGACCTTCCAGATCGCCTTCGGCCGTAGCGTCGGCGCTGCCGACCTCGGCGGATTGGCCGGGCGGGTCGGGCGCGCCCTCGGGGAGTGGCCGGTGGGGCCGCACGACCTGCCACGGCGGGTGAGCTGCATCGGCGTCTACGGCAATCCGCTCACGAGCCCCGAGACGGTTGCCGACTGGGAACGGCTCATCGACTCGGCCCATCTCTTCGGCTGCGAACTGGTCACCGGTTTCGCCGGGCGGATCACCGGCCGACCGGTGCCGGAGAGCTACGAACCGTTCGCGCGGGTGTTCGGCGCGCTGGCGAAGCGGGCCGAGGACCGGGGGGTGCGCCTCGCCTTCGAGAACTGCGACAAGCGCGGCACCTGGGAGAGCGGCGACTGGAACATCGCCCACGCCCCGCAGGCCTGGGAAGCGATGTTCGCCGCGGTCGAGAGCCCGGTGCTCGGGCTCGAGTGGGAACCCTGCCACCAGCTCGTGAGCCTCGTCGATCCGCTGCCGCAGCTGCGCCGCTGGGCGCACCGCATCTGGCACGTCCACGGCAAGGACGCGACGATCCTCTGGGACGTGATCCGCACGCACGGCATCCGCGGCGGCGTGCCCTACATCCATCATCGCACCCCCGGCTTCGGCGACACCAACTGGACCGATCTGATCAGCACGCTGCGGATGGCCGGGTGGCGCGGGAGCATCGACATCGAGGGGTTCCACGACCCGGTCTACCGCGACGCGCTCGAGACGACCGGCCAGGTGGCGGCGCTCGAGCACCTGCGCCGTTGCCGCGGCGGGACCTTCGTGCCCAACGTCTTCTGAACGGGCCGGGCGTTCCGAAGCGGGGGAAGCGCGGTCCCGGTCAGGCGTCGAGCGCCGCGGCGATGCGCTCGATGATCGTGGCGAGGATCTCCCTGTCGCTCGCCGGCCGGCGCGGGCTGCCGGGGAAGGGTTCGTCGCTGCCGATCAGCCCGCGCAGGTGGAGCACCTGCGACAGCGAGTGCTTGTAGGCGGGCACCGGCCGCCGGAAGGCGAAGTCGCCGAGCGCCTGGAGGGCGTCGTCGAGCTCGTCGAAGCGCGGATCCCCCGCGGCCCACCAGCGGTCGCGGCAGGCGAACGCCTCGGGCCAGGCGGCCGAGAGGCCGAGGAGCCAGTCGCTGCCGTAGCGCACCATGTCGATCGCGAGATCGTTGCCGGTGAAGACCCGGAAGGCGGGGCGCTGGCGGTCGCGCAGGGCGATTCGCTCCCACTCCAGACGCCGCGACAGCGAGGAATGCTTGGCGCCGAGGCAGTTGGGGATCTGCATCAACGCCCCGTAGGCGGCGCGGGAGAGGATCCGGCCGCAGGGCACGAACGCCGTCCCCAACTCGAACCCGATGAATTCCGGCAGGCAGGCGCCGAGGTGCGCGAGCCGTGCGACGACGTCGGCATCGCTGCCCGCGTTCAGCCCATGACACGGAAAGAGCACGGGGGTCGCCCCGGCGGCGACGATCGGCTCGGCCTCGGCGTGGTGGAGGCGCTCGTCGAACGCGGCGCCGGCGCGATCGACCACGCAGCACCCGGCGACGAGATCGCCGGGGCGGGCCGGCCCGATCACCTCGCGGGCCAACACCAGCGCCCGGCGGCGTGCGGCATCGTCGAGGAGCTGGACGTAGCCGGTGTCCATGTTGACCGCCGGCACGATGCCCGCGGCCGCGGTGGCGGCGACGCGACCGGCGAAGGCATCCCAGTCGATCACGCCCGTGGCGGAGCAGGGGAGGAGCACGGCCGAGATGCCGAGGATCTGCCGCCGCGGGCGCAGCATCGCCAGTGGATCGATCGGCGGATGATCTGACGGGGCGGTCGGCATCGTGACTGGCTCCTCCGGCGGCGGCAGACTACCGCGCCGGTTCCCCGGGGCCGCCGGGTATCATGCCGCGATCGAGGAACCCGCCGATGGCCTTTCCCCGCATCGCCCGCTTCCGCACCGTGGAATCACTCCGCGCGCATGCCACGGCACTCGGGGCGCCGATCCCGCTCGACGACGCGCCGCTCTCGGCAGCCGAGGGGTCGCCGCTGGCCGAGCCGGTGTCGCTCGGCGGGCGTGCCGTGGGCAACCGCTGGTGCATCCATCCGATGGAGGGCTGGGATGCGACCGCCGATGGCCGCCCCACCGAGATCCTCCTGCGCCGCTGGCGGCACTTCGGGATCAGCGGCGCGAAGCTCGTCTGGGGTGGCGAGGCGGTGGCGGTGGTGGCCGAGGGCCGGGCCAATCCCAATCAGCTCGCCGCCCCCGCCTGCGGCCCCGAAGCACTGCGGCTCCTGCTCGACACCGTGCGCGGTGCCCACCGCGAACGTCACGGGCGCGACGACGACCTCGTCGTCGCCCTCCAACTCACCCATTCGGGTCGGTTCTGCCGCCCCGCAAGCGGCCCGCGGCAGCCGGTGATCGCCTTCCACCATCCGCTCCTCGACGCGCGGCACGGCGTCGATCCCGGCCTGCCGCCGATCGGCGACGACGAGGTCGAGCGGCTCGTCGACCGGTATGTCGCCGCCGCGCGGTGGGCGCAGACGGCCGGCTTCGACATGGTCGACATCAAGGCTTGCCACGGGTATCTCGTCCACGAGTTCCTCTGCGGCCGGCGCCGGCCGGGACGGTTCGGCGGCGACTTCGACGGCCGATCCCGGCTCCTCCTCGAACTCGTCGGCCGGATCCGCTCCGCCTGCCCCGGGCTCCTCGTCGGGGTGCGGGTGTCGCTGTTCGACACGGTGCCCTGGCAGCGCGTGGGCGATCACGGCGAACCCTGCCCCACCGACGGCACGCCCTATGACTGCGGCTTCGGTGTCGATCCCTCCGACCCGACGCGGATCGACCTCGCCGAGCCGATCGCCCTACTCGCGCGGCTCCGTGATGCCGGCGTGGCCGCGGTCAACTGCTCGGCAGGCAATCCCTACTGCACGCCCCACCTGCTGCGCCCCGCGGCCTTCCCTCCCTCCGACGGCTACCCGCCGCCGGAGGATCCGCTCGTCGGCGTGTGGCGGCAGATCGAGGCGGCAGCCCGCGCGAAGGAGGCGGTGCCGGGGCTCGTGCTCGTCGGCTCCGGCTACACCTATCTCCAAGACTACGTCGCCCATGCCGCCCAGGCGGTGGTCCGGCGCGGTTGGATCGACCTGGTGGGCCTCGGCCGGATGGTGCTCTCCTACCCCGACCTGCCGGCCGACCTGCTCGCCGGGAGCGTCACCGACCGGGGGCGGATCTGCCGCACGTTCAGCGACTGCACCACGGCACCGCGGAGCGGCCTGCGCAGCGGCTGCTACCCGCTCGACCGCTTTTACAAGGCGCTCGAGCCCGACCAGGCGGCGCTGGCGGCGGTGAAGGGGGCCGCCGCCGGCTGACAGAGGAGTGCCGGAGGTGACCCGTGGGCCGGCAAGACGCCCACCACCGGCAGCGAGGAGAGACCGGCGATGGCAGAGGTTCTGGCAAAAGCCTGGGAGGTGTGGCGGGCGCTCTGGCCCCACGTGCTCGCCGCCACGGTCGTGGCCATCTCGCTGTTCGCCTCGGTCCATGCGATCCTCACCAAGCGCGACACGCGGAGCACGATCGGCTGGGTGGGCCTGATCTGGTTCTCTCCGCTCGTCGGCCCGATCGGCTACGCGATCCTCGGCGTGAACCGGATCCGGTCCCGTGCGCTGCAGCTGCGCGTCGGTCGGCTCGCCGTGTCGCACCGACTGGCATCCTCCGTCGCCACCCCCGCCCGGCTCGACTCGGCCGTCGGCCCCCCTGGGGAGGATCTCCGGTCGCTCGTCCAACTCGTCGACGGGATCACGCACACGCCGCTGCTCGACGGCAACCGCGTCGAGCCGCTCGACGGGGGTGACGAGGCCTACCCGCGGATGCTGGCGGCGATCGACGACGCGACCCGGAGCATCGGCATCGCCTCCTATATCTTCGATAATGATGCCACCGGGCGCGAGTTCGCCGCTGCCCTCGGCCGCGCCGTCGCCCGGGGGGTGGAGGTGCGTGTCCTCGTCGACGGCATCGGCGTGCGCTACACGCGGCCGTCGATCATGGAGGTGCTCGCGGCCGAACGGGTGCCGGCGCACGAATTCCTCCCCGCCGGCGTGCCGCTGTTCCTCGCCTACGCCAACCTGCGCAACCACCGCAAGATCATGGTGATCGACGGCACGATCGGCTTCACCGGCGGGCTCAACATCCGCGCCGGCTGCCGGCTTTCCCAGGCCCCGGCCCACCCGGTGCGAGACATGCACTTCGAACTCCGCGGCCCGGTGGTCACGCAACTCCTCGAGGTGTTCGTCGAGGACTGGGCATTCGCCGCCGACGAGCGGCTCGACCAGGCCAGCGCCTGGCAGCCCGACACCGCACCGGCCGGCACCACGCTGGCACGCGGCATCCGCTTCGGACCCGATGACGACGACCTCGGCCGCATCAAGCTCGTGATCGCCGGGGCGCTGGCCAGCGCCCAACGGAGCGTGCGGGTGATGACCCCCTACTTCCTCCCCGACGACGCGATCTGCCGCAGCCTCGACGTGGCGGCGCTCCGCGGCGTCGTCGTCGACATCGTCATCCCCGCGGAGAACAACCTGTCGCTCGTGCAGTGGGCGAGCACGGCGCTGCTCTGGCAGGTGCTGGGCCGCGGCTGCCGCGTCTGGCTCTCGCCACCGCCGTTCGACCACACGAAGCTGATGGTGGTCGACGGGTCGTGGGTGATGTTCGGAAGCGGCAACTGGGACGAGCGCAGCATGCGGCTCAACTTCGAGTTCAACGTCGAGGCCCACGACCACGACCTCGCCGCCCGGCTCGACGCCCACGTCGCCGGGGTGATCGCCCGCAGCCGGCAGACCCATCTCGAGGAGGTCGACAACCGCAGCCTTCCGGTGCGGCTCCGCGACGGGATCGCGCGGCTCCTCTCCCCGTACCTGTGAGTGCGGCCCCGGTGTCGACGGCGCGCGGGTTGCCGCACCGGAGGCCCGTCAGCCCCGTCCACGGGGGCCGCGTGTTGAACCCTGGGGGGCGGCTGGCCTACAGTCTCCAGTCATGGCCGGGGACTGCTCCGCGGCCGCCGTGGGGCACCGGCATGACGCAATCCGAGTCCGTCGCCATCGAACGCCTCCGGGCGATCGGCCGTGAGTTCCACGGCCGCGGCTGGTCGCTGGGCACGAGCAGCAATTACAGCGTGGTCGCCTCCCGCGCGCCGCTCGAGCTGCTGATCACCGTCAGCGGCAAAGACAAATCGGCGCTCGGCGTTGACGACTTCGTCCGTGTCGATGCCACCGGCCGGCCCTGCGATGGCTCCGGCCGCAAGTCGTCGGCCGAGACCCTCCTCCACTGCACGATCGCCGCGCTCGTGCCCGGTGTCGGTGCCGTCCTCCACACCCATTCGGTGTGGTCCACGCTCCTCTCCGGCGCCGACGAGCACGCTGGCCGTGTGCGGATCGCCGGCTACGAGATGCTCAAGGGGCTCGAGGGGATCACCACCCACGACACCACCGCCGAGATCCCGGTGTTCGCCAACAGCCAGGACATGCCCACCGTCGCCGCCGAGCTCCGCGAGCGCTTCGCGCGCCTCGACTGGAGCGGCCCGCGCCCCCCGCACCACGGCTTCCTCCTCGCCCGTCATGGCCTCTACACCTGGGGCCGGACCCTCGACGAGGCGCGGCGCCACGTCGAGATCCTCGAGTTCCTCTTCGAGGTCGCGATGCGCTCGCGGCAGATGATCGCGCCGACCCCGCTGCCGCTGGCGAGCGCCTCCCGGCAGCAGCTGCAGCAGTGACCCGTGGCCACGTGCATCCCGACACGCCCCGCCGACAACCTTCCCCCTCCTTCATCTTTCCCCACCCCTACGCGGAGGTTTCCATGGCGATCGTCACCGTGCCCGCCCTCTCCCGCCGGATCACCGACCGGGCGGAGATCGACGCGTTCCTCGCCGAGGCGGGGATCATCCACGAGGTCTGGCCGCTCGAGGATCGCGTCGATCCGGGCGCGCCGTCGGAGGCGATCCTCGGCGCGTACGCTCCGGAGATCGACGAACTGAAGCGCCGGGGGGGGTTCGTCACCGCCGATGTGATCGATGTCCGCCCGGAGACACCGGGCCTCGACGCCATGCTCGCCAAGTTCTCCAAGGAACACACCCACACCGAGGACGAAGTGCGCTTCATCCTCCAGGGGAGCGGCGTGTTCCACATCAACCCGGTCGATCGGCCCGTCTTCGCCATCGAGGTCCATGCCGGTGACCTGATCAGCGTGCCGCGCGACACCCGCCACTGGTTCGACCTCTGCGGCGACAGGCG
>SXWA01000121.1 GCA_005791575.1 Planctomycetaceae bacterium | reverse complement strand
TCCCCCTCGCGGAGAACGAGCGCCTTGGCAAACAGCGGATCCTTCGTGCCCGTGGCGAGGCGCTCGTGGTAATAGCCACTGAGCGGATAGCCAACCGGCGGCGTGATGTCGACCGCCGCCGCCCCGACCCGGAGCGGCTCCGCGTTATACGCCGCGCGCGGCCCTTGCAGCGATCCGGCAACCGGCAGTGCCGCCACCACCAGCGCGGCCCACGCGGACGTGCCGAGGACCCGCTTGCAAGTCCCCGCGCGCGATACCGCCCGAGTCAGTCGCATCGTCCGCATCGGCTCACCCCTGTCTGCCGTTTCATCGATCCTCGCGCCACGGGGCCTGCCCGGTCAACCCGGCAGTGGTCAGGGCCGGCAGTGGTCAGGGCCGGCGGTGGTCACGGCCGGCAGTGGTCAGGGGCCGGCGGGAGGGAACGGCGGAGGTTCGGGCAGCGACTCGAGCCGCTTCACCTCCTCGAGGAGGAACCCGGGGAGCATGAACGGCTCGTGCCCCACATGCTGCCAGCGCATCCGCCCATCGGCGGCGATGAAGCAGGTGGCGTGGAGCGGGCGCGACTCGAAATCGTCCCAGGCGTCGAGCGCCCGGAACGCGGCACCATCGGCTCCCGAATGGACCGGGAACGGATGTGGCGGCGCGGCTGCAACCGCACCGGCGGGCTGCGCGGGCTTGTCTCCGGCGGGCTGCGCGGCAGCAATCTCGGCCGGCCTGTCGGTGCTCACCACCACCACCGGGAAGCCGGCCTTCGCGAAGGCATCGGCCTGTGCGGCGAACGCCTCGAGCTGTTTGTTGCAATGGACACACGCCTCGCCGAGGGTGAGCACCACCACGTGCGGCCGGCCACGGAAAGAAGCACCGCTCACCGGCGTGCCATCGGCGGCCGTGGCCACCCAGTCGCCCGCCTGCCAGGCGTGCCAGTCACGCGGTCCGAGTGTGGCCAGGTCTGGGCGCTCGCCGAGATCGGTGGCGGGCGAAGCCGGCGACCGCCAGTCGCCGCTGCACCCGGCCGCTTCCGCCACCGGCGCGAGGCGCTTCAGCACCGGCAGGTCGGTGTCGGCCACGCCGGCGCGCCGCCGGACCTCCGCGAACGACTTCACCGCCTCCTCCTTCTTCCCCGACTCCCACTCGAGCCATGTCACCAGCGCCGCCGGCAGGAGCCGCTGCTTCTCGCGCTCGGCGAGCGCCCGCGCGACCTCCAACCCCTTCGCCGGATCGCCGAGCGCCTGGTGGACGAGGGCGAGCCGCCCCTTGTCGATGTCGGCCACCGCCCCCAGCAGCCCCTTGGCGTCGTCGATCCGACCGGCGGCGAGATGGGCACGGAGGCGCACCTCCGCGAGCGGTGCCCGCAGCTTCTCGACCTTCTCGGTGAACGGCTGCATCGCCTCCACCATCGCCTTGCTGATCTCGGCGGCGTTCTTTTTCTTCTCCCGCGCCTCGGCCTCGGCACGATCGGCGGCAGCGGTCCGTTCGTTGCGGAGACCGGTCTCGAGGGCCTCGAGCCGCGCGAGCGCCGCCGCGCCGGCCGCGGTGTCGCCGCGGCCACAGGCCGCCAGGGCGAGGAGGTGCTCGCGCCGCCACTGGTCGTCGAACTCCCGGCCCGGCTCGAGATAGGGGGTGTCGGCGAGGGCGGCGGCCACCGACCAGGCCTCCCAATCGAGGATCGTCTCGAAAAGGCGGTTGCGGCCGTACTGCCAGCAGCTCCCCTCCTCGTCGAAGCGCTGCTCGGCCTCCGGTTTGAGCCCCTTCGAGCGCGGCACGCGCGGCATCGCCACCATGTTGGCGGAGATCGCCAGGGCGTCGCGCACCCGGCCGACATGGTTGAGGTTGCGCACCAGCCATTCACTGTTGTGCGCGAAATTGTGGATCTGATCGGGATAGAGATGGGCGCGGAGCATGTGGGCGTGATCGACACGGGCGGCAGCCTCCTGCTGCCAGGCCGCGTCGCCCCACCGTTCGAGCTCCGAATAGACGTGGCCCGGCATGTGCCACATGTGGGCGATCCCCGGCGCGGCCGGACCGCAGGCGGCGGCCGAGCGCACGGCGCGGGCGGCGCGCTGGTGGTCCCAGAGATGGATCACGTAGTGGTGGATCGGGTGACGGGGATTACGGGTCAGCACCGCGTCGGCGAGGGCGTCGATGGCCAGCAGGCTCGGGATCGGCACGCCGCCCCGCGACTTGAACCACCAGGAAAACCCGACGAGAAACGCCCGCGCCTCGAGGTCGTCGGGATGATCGAGGGCGATCTTCTCGAGGGCGCCGATGTATTCCGTCGCCGCAGCCTTGCGGGCATCGTCGTTCGTGTGCTCGGCGAACAGCTTCCGCGTCGCCTCGATCCAGGCCTTCTCGCGCGGCGTCGCCTTCTCGAGGGCCGGACCGGTGGCCAGGGCGATCACCTGCCTGGCGCGCGACTCGTTTTGGAGGTTGGCCATCGCCATGCCCCAATGCGCCATCACGCACGCGGGGTCGAGGGCCAACACGGTGCGGAACGACCGCTCCGCCTCCCAGTAGGCGAAGCCGTGGAGCTGGCCGACCCCCTGATCGAAGAAGGCCTGGGCCTCGGGCACCGCGGTCGTGACCGGGAAATGGACGATGCCGCAGCCGGCGAACGGCGGCAACCGCCGCCGTGGCCCCTCGGTGAAGGCCTCGCCGTGGAGGGAATGGCCCGGCGCCACGTTGCCGGCGCGGTCCCTGCCATCCTTGCCGGCATCGTCATCGGCGCGGGCAGCCGCCACCGGGAGCAGCGTGACGAGGAACAGCAGTCGGAGGCGGTGGAGATCCATCGCCTGAGAATACCCACGGAGCAGACCCGATCCAGCCGCCCGTCCCCGGCCACCAGACTGTCCACGCGGCACCGTGCCCGAGCCGGAGGTCGCCGGAATCGCCGAACCTGCACAGTTTCCCGCGCTCCTGGTGCGGGACGGCCTCGCGATCCCCACGGACCGCCGCGGCCCCCCGGCCGGCGCCCGGCGCGCTTGACCGGCCCCGACAATCGATCGCCGCTCGGGGCCGCCGCGGAGAACGGCGTGTGCCGGACCGTGCACCACGGGGGACGACTGCATGCGTGTGCCGCTGCTCGCCACGATCATGATCGGGAGTCTGCTCCATGACGCGCCGGTCGGAGCGGCCGACGAGGACGCACGCTTCGCGCCTGCACGCCGCAGCCGCGGTGTGGTCGCCGCGGGCATCGACGACGACGTGCCGTCGTCAGACACACCGCGGTTCACCGTCAGCGGCATGCTCGGCGCGGGGGGCGCTCCGGTGGCGGGATCGGCCGAGATGCCGGGCGCTCAATCAGCCGGCAGCCCGCTGCTGGCGGGAACGCTGTTCGGCGGCGACGGAGCCGTGGGGATCGACGTGCCGCGCGCCTGGGGTGCGGTGCGCATCGAGTGCGAGGCGCGCGGCCGCACGGCATCCCGTCGCGCCGCAGGCCCGGGTGGCACCACCGGCACCTGGTCCGCGATGGCCAACATCTGGCACGACGTCGACATCACCGAGCGGCTCGCCGTCTACGCCGGCGGCGGTGTCGGCCCCGGCGGCTGCCAGCGGACCGACGCGCTGGGCGATCAGCGCTCCACCGGCGTCGCCTGGCAGGTCGGCACCGGGGTGGCATACGACATCACCGCGCGGATGACATTCGATCTCGGCTACCGGTTCGGCGGCCAGGAACCACTCACGCGCTCCGCCACGACTCTCCCCGCGGTCGGCGAGATGGTGGTCGCGGTGCGGCTCCACGATCCACTCCGCGGGTGGCTCGAGCGCGGTCGATCCCCCGCACGCGTCACCCCCCGACGATCGGCGCCGCCGGCCCCGGCTCCCGCCGTGGGGACGCACCTCACCGGCAGTTGAGGGCACCGGTGAGGCGGCCGGAAACGGTCGGGCGAGCAGGGCACGAACCGGAATGTCAGCGCGGCGGGGCGTCGCGATCCGTGTTTTGAGGCACGGCCGGATCGGCCACTGGCAGGATGCGGCCGAACATGTGTCCGCCCACCGCGTCATGCTGCCAGGTTCCGGCATAGCGTCCGCCGTCGATCACCACCCGCGAGGAGAACGTCCCCAGCCCCGGCACGGCGACCTTGTCGAGCGTGATCACCGGTGTGTCGCCGGCCCACTTCACCTCCACCGGCACCGGCAGGGTGAGATCGACGCTGCCGTAGCGCATCCGCGCCACGACGGTCCACCAGTCGCCATCACCCAGCTTGGACACGCTGCGGATGACATACTCCTCGTCACTCGGCGGCCGGCGTTCTCCCCCCTCAGCGCCGGCAGGTGCGTCGATGGTGAACCGGCCCACGAGGCGCACGCCGGTGAGGAGCATGCGGAGGCGTTGCTCTCGGTCTTGCCTGTCGGCCGATGGGGCTTGGCTGTCACCTGATGGGGCTTCCCGGTCGGCCGGCGGCTCCGCCACGCTCGGCGTGACCGCGGGCTTCGTCGGCATGTCGGCCGCGGTCTCCTGGGCGGGTGCCCGGGGTCCCGCTGCAAGGGCTCCCGCCAAGGCCCCGACCACCGCCAGCGAGAGCACCGTCTTCTTCGCCATCGTCGCCATCGGTCACCTCCGTCGTCGCCCGTGCCTTCGTCCAGCAGCCACCACGCCCGAAGGATACCAACCCAGGCAGCCGGCGGACGGCCGCCCGATCAGGCGAGCCGCTTCCAGCCCCTGGCGAAGTACAGCGCCCGCATGATCCGGGGGGCGAAGAACGGATAGACCAGGTGGCTGATGCCGAGCGTGAGCGGAAGGAGGAGGAGGCTCCGCAGCGCGTGCGGCCGGTTACCCACGAGCAGGAAATACACCGGTCCCAGCAGGAGACACCCGAGGAACGTCGGGATCGGCGACACCACACGCTTGCCGCCATCGATCGGGTTGCGGAACAGCGCTCGGCCCCCCTTCAGGGCCTCCTCCCAGGAGGTGTCCGCACGCTCGGCGCCGGAGCCGAGCGGCGCAGCGGCATCCGCGCCGGCGGTGCTGCCACGGGGCCTTTCCGCGCCCGTGTCGCGCTCCTTGTCGCGCGCCGAACCGATGGCGGGAGCCGGTCCGCGCTTCGTCGCGGCGGTGACGTCACCGGCGGCGAGAAACGGGTCGTCGGCGTTGAAGTGCACACCCGTGAGCTGAGCCGCCTTCACCCACCGCGGCAGGGTCTCCTTCCAGACCAGGTCGCCCGGCGTTAACCGGCCGTCGGCACACATCGCGCGGAGTTCCGCGGCGGAAACCGGTCCATGGCGGGAGCCGTTCTTCTCGTAAAACCAATCGGAGGCCATGCGTTCGTTCGCGCGGGTGGGGCGGTGCGGGGACCGGGAGCGCCGTTCTCCGGCGAGCGGCCGGAGGCAGCGACGACGGGTGGGGATGGCAGTGGTGGCTGTCCAGCAGCCCGTGGCCAAAGTCCATTCTTGGCCTTTGGCCACTCGAAAACCTGCGGTTTTCACGGGAGGTGCGCTCCCGGCACCTCATCCATGAGGTGCAGCAGGCTGTGTGTCTTGTCCACAGCCTGCTAGCGACCGCCGCGAACCGACCGGGCGGTGAGCGCCCGCTTCGCCTTCACACCCTTGTTCCCCTTCACCCCCGGGGCGGCCGGCTTTCCAGCCGTCGCCTTCTTGCCCGCACCGGCACGGCCAACCGCCGGCTTCGCACGCTTCGCCGCGGCCGGCTTCGCGCCCGCCGCTCGCACCGTACTGCCGCTACCCTTCGCTGACGCGGGCTTCCCCTTCGCTGACGCGGGCTTCCCCTTCGCCGCAACGGCCGCGCCCGATTTCACCACGCCCCGCACCGGCCTCTTGGCCGCGGCAACGTTTTTCCCACGGGTGGCGGAGGCACCGGCCGCCTCGTCGAGAAATTCGTTCGCCGCCGCGGTGAGTTCCGCGACCGTCAGTGTCTCGACCTCGTCGAGGATCAGCAGATGGAGTCGCCCGCGCTGCTGCTCGTCCATGAGGATCTGGTATTCCGTGAGCGAGAGGTCGTCGTGGTCGTCGTGCTGGCTCGAGAGGAACTCGAAACCCACCCTGGCCTTGGGGTCCCAGCCGTCGCAATCGAACGCCACTCCGAGTTCACGGAACGGCACGTTCCGCTCGATCGAATAGCCCCGGTTGGCGAACAGGCGGGTGAGCAGGGTGCAGGCACGACTCTCGGAGAGGGGGTCAGCCATGGCGGTGGGTGATCCGGAAGAAGATGGAACGAAAAAATGAATAAAGACCGATTGGCGGCAGGATACACCATCCCTTCGGCTGGCGTCGGCCCCGGGCGCGGTGCGGCCCGCGGCGTGATGCCGCGGCGGACGGATGCCGATACGAGCAGCAGGGCCCCGTGGCTCCGTCAGGACTTCGTGAGAACACCGTGATGACCACCGGCGACCAGCCCGACATCCCCCGGCTCGTGACGGCCCTGCAGGCCGCCGCGGCCGCCATCCGCATCGATGCCGCCGAGCAACTCTGCCGCGCCGGCACCGCCGCCCGCGCGGCGGCGGTCGATCTCGTGCGGGCCTGCGGCGACGATGACGAGCAGGTCCGTGAATGGGCCGCGGCGGCGCTCGAGGAGCTCGGGCCCCCCACCGCGGACGCGCTCCCCGCCCTGCTCCCCTTCCTCGACGGCGCCGAGCCACTCTCCGCCTACTGGGCGGCCACCCTCCTCGGGCGATCCGGGGAGGCTGCGGCGACTGCCGTGCCCCACCTCGCCAACAGCCTCGGCACCGCCGACGACATCGCCGTGCGGCAGCGGATCGCCTGGGCGCTGGGGAAGATCGGCCCTGCGGCGGCGGCGGGCCGGGGGGCGCTCGAGCGTGCCGCCACCGATCCCGACCAGCGGCTCGCCCGGCTCGCTGCCGATGCCCTGGCGGCGATCGGCGGCTGACCGCGGCAAGCTGCGTCGACCCGGCCGGCGGCAGCGGTGGTGCCGATCATGCCGGGGCGGACCGGCCGATAGTCATGCCGAGGGTTCGCCGCGGCGGTCGTCCACCATGGAGGGTGGCGGCAGCGGACCGATGGTTCCGCGGCCCAGTCGCTGCGGCAGGGAGGCCGCGGGGTGGTGCCACGACCTCCGTTCCCCCGCCGGGCGGCCGCCGTCGGCGTGGTGGTCTGCCTCTGGCTGTCAGCGGGGCCGACGACGCACGGGCAGCATCCCGGCGGTGCCCCGCTCCAGATCGCGGGCATGGCGCCTCCGGCGCTGCCACTTCCGCCGGCGCGGATCCCCAAGCCGCCCGACGCCATCCTCGTCGCCAGCTTCAACATCCAGGTGTTCGGGGAGTCGAAGCTCGCCAAGGGGAACGTCGTCGACGTGCTCGCCCGGGTCGTCCGCCACTTCGACATCGTCGCCATCCAGGAGGTGCGGGCCAAGTCGGACGGCATCCTCCCCACGTTCGTCCAGGCGGTGAACGCCGACGGGAGCCGCTATCAGTTCGTCCTCGGCCCGCGGCTCGGGCGGACGGTGAGCAAGGAGCAATACGCGTTCGTCTACGACACCGAGCGGATCGAAGTCGATCCTGCGAGCGTGGGCACCGTGCCCGACCCCGGTGATCGCCTCCACCGGCCCCCGCTCCATGCCCGGTTCCGCACCCGGATCATCCCCCGGGAGATGGCCTTCACCTTCTGGCTGGTCGACATCCACACCGATCCCGACGAGGTGCCGCAGGAGGTCGACGCGCTCGCCGACGTCTTCATGGGGATGAAGTCGGCCCGGCCCGACGAGGACGACGTCATCCTCCTCGGCGATCTCAACGCGTCGCCGCAGCAGTTCGGCCGGATGAAACAACTGCCCAACGTGGCCTGGGCGATCACCGCCGGCCCGACCAACACCCACCGCACCAAGACCTACGACAATCTGATCTTCGACCACGTCGCCACCCGCGAGTACCTCGGGCGCTCCGGGGTCTACGACCTGCAGAACGGATTCGGCCTCTCGCTCCAGCAGGCACTCGAGGTGTCGGACCACTGCCCGGTGTGGGGCGCCTTCTATCCCGCTGAAGCCCCCCGGGCCGCCCCCCCCGGCGGCATCGCCACCGGTCCGGTGGCCGCGCCGCGGTGAGCGGCATGGGCAACCCTGGCAACGCTGGCCGAGCGGGCCAGACCGCTCACGCGCCGTCCGGCCCTTCGCCTTCGTCGAGATGGAGCCGGTGGAGGATCCGATGGACGAACGGCGCCAGCACCACCGACGCAGCCCCGATGAACAGCAGCCCGGAGAACAGGGCGTAGAACGAGGTGAACAGCTTCCCGGCATGGGTGGTCATCCTGTCCACCGGCCCCATGCCGCCGAGGATCATCGACGCGTTGACCAGCGCGTCGATCCAGTCGAGCCCGCCGAACACCCGGTAGCCGACCACCCCGACGCCGAGGGCGGCGACGATCATCGCGGCCGACAGCCCCATGAAGAGGAGGGCCCGGCACAGGAACCCATCCTGCGGCAGCAGCGGCTCGGAGCGGTGCTCGAACATGTCCCGAGGGTACCACGCCCCGCCACCGCCACCGAGGCTGCGTGTATCCTTGGCGATCATGTCCGCACGCTTTGGCCACTCGAAACGCCGCGCTTTGCACGTGATCGTCGCCACGACCGCGCCGGTCCTTGCCCTCCTCCGGAGCCCGCCATGAACGCCCACCGTCGCCATTCTCCGGCCCAGCCGACCATGTCGCGCCGGCGGTTCACCGCCGGGGCGGCGCTCGGCAGCGCGCTTGCGCACCTGCCGGTCTGCGCGCCGGCCGCCGACGGCCCGCCCGCCGAACGGCTCAACATCGCGCTGGTGGGCATCGGCGGCCAGGGTGCTGCCAACCTCGCCGGCGTCAAGGACCAAAACGTCGTCGCGCTGTGCGACGTCCACGAGGCGCGGGCCGGCAAGGGCTTCGAGCAGTTCCCCCGCGCCGCGCGGTTCACCGACTTCCGCGCGATGTTCGACCGGATGGAACGCGGGATCGACGCCGTCGTCGTCAGCACCCCGGACCACACCCACTTCCATCCCGCCTGGTGGGCCCTCGAGCGCGGCAAGCACCTGTACCTCGAGAAGCCGTTGGCACACGAGGTGGAGGAGGTGCGGCACCTGGTGGACAGCGCCCGGGCCAAGACCCTCGCCACCCAGCTGGGCTGCCAGCGGCACGCGCAGGCCGGCCTGCGCGCGGGGGTGGAACTCGCGCGCAGCGGTCGCATCGGTCCGATCGCCGAGGTGCATTGCTGGATCCGCAGCAGCCGGGGGATGCCCGCCGAGCCGACCGGCACGGAGCCGGCTCCCGCCGACCTCGATTGGGATCTCTGGCTGGGGCCCAACGCCCCGCGGACGTACCAAAAGGGTTTCGCACCGTATGACTGGCGCTTCTGGTGGGAGTTCGGTACCGGGGAGACCGGCAACTGGGGCTGCCACATCCTCGACATCCCCTTCTGGGCGCTCGAACTGGGTCACCCGGTGCATGTCGAGGCGGCCGGTCCACCGGTCGATGCCCGGCGCGCGCCGACGGCCCTCGCCAGCCGGCTCGACTTTCCCGCTCGTGGCGATCGGCCCGCGGTGCGCCTCCACTGGTATCAGGGCACCCCCCCGGTGCTCGCCGAGAAGGGGCTCGACGACGCGGCCGCCAAGGACTTCAACACGCTGTTCGTGGGACGCGACGGACTGCTCCTGTGCGGCTTCTCGAAGTGGCGGCTCCTGCCCGAGGACCGGTTCGCCGAGGTGAAGGAGCCGCCGCAGACCCTCGCGCCATCGCCCGGTTTCCACCGCGAGTGGCTCGCTGCCTGCCGCGGCGGCCCTCCCGCCTCGTGCCACTTCGGCTACACAGGCCCGCTCGCCGAGAGCGTGCTCCTGGCGAACGTCGCCTTCCGGGCGGGCCGGGCGTTCGACTGGGACGCCGCGCGGCTCACGGCGAGCGATGAGGCCGCCGCCGCACTCCTCCGCCGTGCCTACCGCCCCGGCTGGGAGATTCCCGGCTGAGCGCAGCGGTCCCGCAGAGGGCCGCTCAGGGAATCCAGCGGTCCCGCAGAGGGCCGCTCAGGGAATCCAGCGGTCCCGCAGAGGGCCGCTCAGGGAATCCAGCGGTCCCGCAGGGCCGCTCAGGGAATCCAGCGGTCCATCAGGGCTGATCCGGGAATCGGCGGCCGACGAGAAACTCGTAGACCCACCCGCCGAGCACACCCCCGACCAGCGGCCCGACCACCGGCACCCACCACCACTGGTCATGCGCGGTGAACACGGCCCCGCCCCAGCCGGCGAGAGCCGTCCAGAGCCGCGGCCCGAGATCGCGGGCGGGGTTGACGGCGTAGCCGCAATTGAAGCCGAAGCCCATGCCGATGGCGATCACGGCCAGGCCGACGAACACCGGCCCGAGCCCGGGAGCGAGCTGCGCGTTGCGTCGGTCACCGACGGCGAAGACCACGCACAGCAACAGCGCCGTCGCCACGATCTGGTCGATCAATCCGCCGAGCGCACCGAGGAACGGCTGCGGGGAGGTGACGAAGATCCCAGCCGTCGCCTGGGGGCCGGTCACGTGCCGGGTGCCGCCGTCGAAGGCGGTCAGCGCGCCGGCGTAGACGAGGTGGACGACCGCCGCGGCGACAAACGCCCCGGCGAGCTGCGCCGCCATGTAGGGCAGCACCTTGGCGCGGGGAAACCCGCGGAACAACGCCAGTGCCAGCGTCACCGCCGGATTGAGGTGGGCACCGGTCACACCCGCGGCCACCGCGCAGCCGAGGATCACGGCGATGCCCCAGCCGAGGTGGATCGAGAGGGGGCTGCCGAGATCGCCCTCGCTGAGCACCTTCTGCGCGACAAGCCCGAGGCCGAAGGTCACCAGCACCACGGTGCCGAGGAACTCCGCGGCCAGCTCACGGACCAGTCCGTCGTCGTGTCGGGCCATGGTCGGTCACCTGCCGAGGAGTTCGTGGAATTTCGGCTCGATCGCCGCGGCCCAGATCGAGTCGTCCCCCGGGCTGAGGTGAAGCATCGTAGCAGGACCGCGGTAAAGTCCATCGATGGCCCGCTTCACAGCCCTTCGAAGGTGAGCCGTCGCTCCATGGCGTCGGCCATCACCTCGGCCTCGGTGGCCAGTTCGTCGAGCGTGTCGGTGTCGTCGTTGGCGCCGGCGCGGCGGGCGAGAAAGAGGAGATGATGCGCTTCGTCACGCCAGATGAGGAGCCAGTCGGGCCGCGACGAAATGGGGCGGTGGATCAGCCGCTCGAGCCGGTCGAAGGGGTCGGAGCCGTTCATGATCGTGTGCCACCGGGCCGTCGGGGACCGCGCCACGCCCGACCGCGGGCGCTCCGGCTCACCCGCGGAGGAGCTCACGGTAACGGTCGAGGAAGTGCATCGCCACCTCGTCGTTGATCCCCCGCCAGGCATCGTCGATGAGCGTGCCGGCGAGCACCCCCCCGGCCGCCCGCCGGGAGATCGCCGCGAGCATGTCGCCAAGGCCGGTCATCGGGTGTGGGCCGAGGAGCCGCTCGCGATCGACGTGGGCGAACTCGTTGGCCACCAGCGAGAGCCCGGGCAGCTTCGGCACCGGGTCGCGCCCGTTGACGTAGCGGTGGATCTTGCCGGCGAATTCGCGGTTGAAGGCATCGCGTGCGGCGCCGTTGCCGATCATCGGCGCCCCGAACGTGCACACCTCTTCGACGGCGATGAACCGGCGCTGGAGGAGCCACGCGGCGAGGAGGGCGAGGGCCCCGCCGAGGCTGTGGCCGGTGACCCAGACGGGGCGATCGCGCCGTTTCACCTCCGCCTCGATGGCGACCACGAGCGTCGGCCAGATCGCGGCGATCGCATCGACGAAGCCCTTGTGGAACCGGGCCCCGACACCGGCCGCCGCGAGGTCATGGCCGAGTCGTCCCTCCGGCACCACGAGCAGGTTCATCGCGTCGGTGAGGAGGATGTCCTTGAGACCGTCGAGGCTCGTGGGCGACTCGGTGCCGCGGAAGGCGACGACGATGTGCTCGTCGTTGGTGCCGAGCCAAGCCTGCGTGTTGTCGGCACTGAAGAGGCGCGCGTCGAGCCCGAGGGTCTCGGCGAACGCCCGCGTTCCCTCCACCCCGGGAAGGTACGCCAGCGCGCTGGCCTCGCAGAGGAAGGCGGCGGTGGCGGCATCGCCGGGGTTGCCCTCACGGAGCACATGGCGGGGCAGGCTCATCGGCATCTCCTCGGGGGGCGTGCCCGGGCTCGAAGGGGGTTCAGTTCAGGGAGCGGCGTTCGCTGCCCGGCGGGGCGGCGTTGCGCCACGCGCGGAGCGGAGCCGCAGGGATGCCGTTGCCGGAGACGTCGATCTGCTCGAGCCGGGGAGGCGGATCCTCGAGGAAGGCACGCACCCCGTCGGCACTGATCTTCGTCCGCGCCGCGCGCAAGGTCACCAACTCGGGAAACGAGCGCAGCACCGCCAGACCGGCATCGCTGACCTGCGAGTCGTTGACGGTCAGTTCGCGGAGCCGGGGCAGGTCGCGGAGGATCTCGATCGTGTCGTCGGTGACGTCGGGATTGGCGATCTCGAGGATCTCGACGTCGGGGCGCGACCGGAGGAAGCCGTAGTCGGTACGGTCCCACCCGGTGAGGGTGATCGCCCGGCGCCCCTCCACCACCCGCTCGCGTGGCCCGAGCCCGACGACGGCGATCCACACCCGCTGGGCGGCGAGGGGCGCGGCTCCGACGGCGAGCCCGATGGCACACAGCGCGAGCGGCACGAGCAACCGGCGCGGAGGGACGCGGCGGAACAGCACCCCCACCCCGCGCACGGCGCCGACGAAAACGCCGCCGAGCAGGAGAAACAGCCCGAGAAAGACGAGGACGACGCCGACCTGTTCGCTCACCGCCGGCCCTCACCTGGCCCGATGCGACCGTTCATCCGGCTTCATGATACCGGGCCACGGCCAGGTTGCGGGCTGCGGTCACCGCCGTCTCACCCGGCAGACAGAGCCGCTGGGCGCGCCGGCGCCGGGTGTGAGCCGCTCGGCTGCGGAGCGGCACGGCTCCGAGGCAGGCGACGACGCCGGCACGACCGACGACGACCGGCCCTCGGGGAGGTTGAGCCGCGACGGGCACCCCGTGATCGGGCGGAACGGCCGGGGCATCCGCTGCCCCAAGCCGGCCGGAGCCCGTCCGCGCGGGACCGTTCCGATCGAGAATCCCGGACCGCGTCTCACCGCGACGAGCAGCAGACGCTGTCCACCACCGCTGGCCGCCACTCCTCGACCACCGCCGTCTCGCGGACCGGTGCGTACCCGACAACCCGCTCCATCGTCACGTGCTCGACGCACCGAGCGCAGCCGCAGGCGTCGTACACCGTGTGATGATGGACGCGCGGCTCGACCCGTTTGATCCGGCAGCAGTTCATCGCCACCGGCGCCGGGCAGCAGGGCTCGACGACCATCCGCTCGCAGCACTCGACTGGCCGGCCGCGCCCACCACCGCGGCGCGAACGCCACCCGCCGGCATCGGCCTCGCCGACCAGGAACGTACCGACCACCATCACACCGAGACCCGCAAGACGGGCCATGTTTCCGGATATCATCTCTCGTTCTCCTCAGGTCCAGACCTCGATGCACGGGAATGGCACGCGCCAGGCCCGATCCGAGGGCGGCCAACCGTAGGCACGTGCGCCGGCCGCAGGCAAACCGGTGGGTCTGCCCCGCCGGCCACCGCGGACAGTTGCGCTCCATGGGGCGCGCGGATGGAGCCACGGCGACCCTGAAGAAACCAGCAGCGGGGGGAAGTGACCGGGGGCTTCCGCGGCGGTGGCCGGCGGCCGCGGGGGCCAGGGCGAGTGAGAACCCCGTGAGGGGGATGAACGCCGCCCGGGTGGTGAGCGACGCGAGGGGGATGGGGAGATGGGAGAGCCCCGCGCGATGCACCGGGCCGCCGGCCACCGCCGGAGTGAACGGCCGATCCCCGCGGCAAAGCCGGTAGAAGCCACCCGACCCGCCACCGTCACCGGCAGGGGTTTCCCGATCGGCCCGGTCGCCTCCTCTCAGCCAGCAGGCTGTGGACGCACAGCCTGCTGCACCTCATGGATGAGGTGCCGGGAGCGCGGCTCCCGTGAAAAGCGGAGGTTTTCATACCGGGAAAAAGTTCTGGAAGACTTTTTCCACAGCCAGCTAGGCTTATCCGGGTGGCGGGTGCCGCGACCTGTGGAGATGGCGCATGTTCGGCCGGTTGGGAATTCAGTCCAAACTCATCCTTCTCCTGCTCGGCGTCAGTCTGGCATCGATCGGGATCGTGGCCTGGATCGGCTACACGTCGGCACGCGACTCCCTCGCCCAGGCCACCGCCGATCGGCTCACCGCGCTGCGTGTCTCCAAGTCGACCGCCATCCAGACGATGCTCGCGGCCCTGCGGGATCAGGTGATCTCGATCTCCGACAGCAGGGTGGCGATCGAGGCGATGCGCGACCTGCGCGCCGGCTTCCGCGAGCTCGGCACGACGCCCCTCACCCCCGCCGAGGAGGAACGGCTCGAGGCCTTCTACCGCAGCGAGTTTCTTCCCGAGCTCGCCAAGCACATCGACGGTGAACCGGTCGTCGAACAGTACCTGCCGGCCGGAACCGCCGCGCGGCAGCTGCAATTCCGCTGGATGGCGGCCAATCCCCACCCCTCCGGCAGCAAGCAGGATCTCGCAGAACTCCCCGACGACGGCTCCACCTACGCGGCGGCCCACGCCCGCTTCCATCCGGCATTCGCGCGGGTCGTGCGCATCTTCGGATTCGAGGACGTGATGCTCGTCGATGCCGACTCGCTCGACATCGTCTACAGCTACCAGAAGACCACCGAGCTGGGCACGAACCTCGAGACGGGGCCCTATGCCGGCACGCTGCTCGCCGCGAAGGCCCGCGGCATGCGCGGCGACCGCGACCGCGACGACTTCCGGGTGGTCGATTTCGAACCCTACCGGCCCAGCCTCGGGCGCGCGATGGGGTTCGCGATCAGCCCGATCTTCGATGGGCCGAAGATGACCGGCCTGCTCGTCCTCCAGTTTCCGATCGACACCTTCAACAAGGTCTTGACCAACGACTACGACTGGGTGGGGCAGGGACTCGGTGAGACCGGCGAGGTCTATCTCGTCGGTCCGGACCGCACGCTCCGCAGCCGGTCGCGCTTCATGTACGAGGATCCGGAAAAGCTGCTCGGGGTATTGCGTGCCGCGGGAGTCGCTCCCGGCATCCTCAAGGCGATGGAGCGCCAGCTATCGGGCCTCTGCCTGCTGCCGGTCCAGACGAAAGCGGCCGACGAAGCCATGCGGGGCCGCACCGGCTTCACGGCCGGTGTCGATTACCGTGGCAGCCCGGTCTACACCGCCTACGGCCCGATCGAACTCGACTCGCTGCGCTGGGGAATCCTCGCGGAAGTCGATGTCGGCGAGGCCGACGCCCCGATCCGACGCTTCGGCCGCACGGTGTTCAGCGTCGCCAGCGGGCTGGCCCTCGGCTCCACGCTCCTGGCGCTCCTGTTTTCCCATCTCCTCACCCGGCCGTTGGCCGCGCTCACCGATGCCGCCCGGCGGCTGGGGGCGGGCGAGACCGACATCACCGTGCCCGCCACCAGCGGCGATGAATTCGGGCAACTCGGCCGGGTGTTCAACGACATGGCGGCAAACATCCGCCAGCAGAAGGAGCAGCTCCAGACGCAGGTGCGGAACAACGAGGAATTGCTCCTCTCGATCCTCCCCGCCTCGGCGGTGGAGCAGCGGCGTGGGGGAGACGAGCGCGCGAGCCGTGAATTCGCCGACGTGACGGTGCTCTGCGCCGACCTCATGGGCATGGAGCAGGTCGCCGCCCGCGGGGGCGATTCCAAGGCGCTGGCGGCGATCGGCGATCTGGTCGCCGCCTTCGACGAGGCGGCCGAGGCCGGGGGGATCGAGAAGGTGCGGGCCATCGGCGGCTCCTACCTCGCAGTCTGCGGCCTCTCGGTGGCGCGCCCCGACCACACCCGGCGGATCGTCGACTTCGCCCGGGCGATCGAGCGGGTCGTGGCCGGCTTCAATCGCGAACAACAGGCCGATCTCCGTGTCGCCATCGGCATCAACTGCGGTCCGGTGGTCGGCGGCGTCGTCGGGCGCCGCAAGTTCCTCTACGACCTCTGGGGCGACACCGTGGCGGTGGCCCGCCGACTCGCCGAGGGGGGCGGAACCATCCGTGTGACCGGCCGCGTGCGCGAACGCACCGGTGACCTGTTCGACTTCCAGGGTCCGGAGCCGGTCGTCGTCGAAGGCCGCCCCCCGATCGAGACCTGGAGCCTCGCCTGACGGGGAGTGGAGATGGACTGGCTGCCCGATCTGGAAATCGCCCGGCAGGTCCCCAACTTCTGGCCGGCGGTCGCGCTGGCGGTGGGGTTTCCCCTGCTGCTCTTGGTCCTCAACGAGGCCATCGCGGCCTGCCAACGCCGGGGCTTCTTCCTCGCCCGTACCCTGCGCACGGTGCGTTCGATCCTCGCTCCCGCGGTGGCCCTGCTGATCTTCGTCCGCTCCGTCGTCGGGCTCCCCCCCGAGGCGCTCGTCGCGCGGCTCGCGGAGACCCTCTTCTGGATCGCGGTGCTCGCCACCATCACCCGCGTGCTCAACGACCTGTTCTTCGGCAGCGCCGCTCCGGGCTCGTGGCAGGATCGGGTGCCGACGCTGTTCCGCGACCTGATCCGCTTCGCCCTGGTCGCGATCGGCGGCGTGGTGATCTACGCCAGGGTGTGGGGGCAGGACGTCGGCGGGGCGATCACGGCCCTCGGGGTGGGGTCGGTGGTGATCGGCCTGGCGCTGCAGGAGCCACTCGGGAACCTCGTCTCCGGGCTGATGCTCCTTTTCGAGCGGCCGCTCAATGTCGGCGACTGGGTGACCGCCGGCGGCGTCACCGGCAAGGTGATCGGCATCAACTGGCGCAGCGTCCACATCGAGACGCCGACGCGTGAGCTCCACGTCGTCCCCAACGTGTCACTCTACAAGAGCGAGTTCAGCAACCTCTCCCGCCCCACCCCGGTGCGCACCGAGGTGGTGGAACTGGGCCTCAGCTACGACGACCCGCCCGACCGGGTGAAGCGGCTCATGCTCGACCTGATGGGCACCACTCCGGGGGTGCTCGCCGACCCGCCGCCACTGGTCCGCACCATCAACTACGCCGACTTCTCGGTCATCTACCGGCTGATCTTCTCGGTGTCCCGGCAGGACGACGTCCCGGAGATCCGCGACCGGGTGATGACGCGGGTCTGGTACGTGGTCCGCCGCGAGGGGCTGACGATCCCCTTCCCGATCCAGATGGAGTACCGGCCGGGGGAGATTCCCGGTCGGGTCGCCCCCACCACTGACGAACTCCTCGCCGATCATCCGCGCTTCCGCGCCGCTGCTTCCGGAGCGGCGCTCCGCCCGCCGGAAGTCAGGGAATACGCCATCGGCGAGACGGTCCATGCCGCCGGCCGCCACTTCGCCGGTTTCGGTCTGGTGCTCTCGGGGCACGCGCGCCTCGTCGTGCGGGATGCGGACGGTCAGCGGGTCCCCGTCGGCGAGATCGGACCGGGTGAATGCCTCGGCGACCAGCTCGCCGTCGGCTCGTCGCGCGACGACATCGAGGTGGTCGCCGGCGACGACCTCCGGGTGATGGCGCTCGACCCGGCCGCGGTTGGCGACCTGCTCGATCATTCCCCGGCCCTCGCGGCGGAGATCGGCGACGCCCTCGAGACGCGCCGTCAGGCGGCCCGCACCGGCCGCCAGGTCGGGAGCAAGCCGGCACGCCAGGCGACCTGACCGCCACGGATCGAGCCGTCAGCGGTCGAACGACACGGTGTCGATGTCGAGCAGGCCACCGGCCTGCTGCGGATGGGTGAACCGCACCACCACGTCGTGCCACCCGCTGGTCGGCGGTAGCCCCACGCTGCGCTCGTAGAACGGCTCCCACTGGCCGTTGACCTCGACCGGCACCTGGGCCAGCACCGCCCCGTCGGCGCTGCCGATCCGCACCTCCACCCCGCCGCCGCCGCCACCGGGAGGCGGTTGCCGCGCACGTAGTCGATCCGCACGAGCCGGGCGTTGGCGTTCACCCCCCCGGTGTCGCCGTATTCGATCAGGTACAGCGCTCCCCCAGGGCCGAACTGCATGTCGATCGGCCGCACGAAGGGATGGTGCGGCATGAAGGGCTCGAAGAGATTGCCCGCGGGGATCGACGCGGTGCCGTCGGGCTCGGGGTGGATGCGGAGGATCTTGCCGTTGTGGCTCTGCGTGTTGGCCGACGACTTCTGCGCATCCCACGGTGCCCGGTCGGGCCGAGTCTATCGTCGCCGGTTCAGGCCCCATTACCGACGCGGGGCATCGCCGCCCGCCCCGCCCACCCGCGTCGCTCGATCCGCTCGGCACGGACGGAGAGGAGGATGCCCGCGCCGACGATCCCGAGAACCACCGCCAGCAGCCAGAGATTGAAGTGACTGCCGAGGTTCGCCTTGAGCGGCTCCGCCGCCAGCATCTTGCACCCGACCACGATCAGCACCACCGCCAGCGCCGGCTTGAGGTAGCGGAAGGTCCGCACCGCTCCGGCGAGGGCGAAGAACAGCGAACGCAGGCCGAGCATCGCGAAGACGTTGCTCGTGAACACGAGGAACGGATCGCCGGTGATCGCGAAGATCGCGGGGATCGAGTCGACGGCGAACACCAGGTCGGCCCCCTCGACGAGGATCAACGCGACTGCGAGAGGGGTCAGGGCCCACGACGCCCCGGCGCCCCCCACGGCAGGCTGGCGGACCAGGAAGCGCTGGCCCACCAACCCGTCGGTGACGCGGCACCAGCGGCGGATCAAGCGGAGGAGCGATCCCCGCCCGGGATCGTGGTCCGTGTCCCGCGACACCAGCAGACGGATCCCGGTCACGAGCAGCAAACCGGCGAACACCCACAGCAGCCAGTGGAACCGCGCGATGAGCGCCGCCCCGAGGAGGATCATCACCGCGCGCATCGCCACCGCGCCGATCACCCCCCAGAACAGCACGCGGTGCTGGTGGACCGCGGGGATCCCGAGCGCGGCGAAGATCATCGCGATCACGAAGATGTTGTCGATGCTCAACGACTTCTCGACCACGTACCCCGTGAGGTACTTCTCGACCGCCGTGATCCCCGTGTTGGGACTGCCATCGACGCTGTCCACCTGGAGGCCGAGTCCCACCCAGTGGTGCTCGTAGGCCACGTACACGATGCCGGAGAACCCCAGTCCGAGCGTGAGCCACACCGCCGACCAGCCGAGGGCCTCGCGGACGCTCACCTCGTGCGGCCGCCGATGGAAGACGCCGAGGTCGATCGCGAGCATGAGGAGCACCAGGGCCACGAAGGCCAACCAGGCGACGAGCATCGATGCAGACTCCTTGAGGATGAAGCGACGGCGGAATGACGTTCAGGCACCGAGGAGCGGGCCCGACGTGGGCCGACGAGCGACCCGCAGGTGCCAGGCGGCCTTCCGCCGATCAACCGAGCGGCTGACGGTGTGGCCGATCCGGGTGGTGGCCCGATCGACCGCCACCCACCAATCGGGATCGACCACCCCTGCCGTCACCATGCCGCAGCCGCGGACCTTGACGAGGATCCGGCAGGCCTTGTCGATGCCGCCCCGCGGACCATTGAGGTCGTGGAGGAAGACGACGACTCGCTCGATCCGTGGCGCGAACCGCTCGAGCGCGAAGCCGAGCCGTTCGCCGATACGCACCGCCAGACCGTCCGGCAGATCGACGCCACGAGCCTTCAGTTCCCAGTGCATGGCATGCCTCCCGAGATGACGTGTCCCGGCCGACCGACCGGGATGCCCGACATGCCATTCGTAGGCCGGAGGCATCCATCGGTAAAACAGGGTTTTTCGACTCATCCCATCGAAAATACCGATGCATGCTCCATGCCCCATTCAGTGGACCGATTCCCGTATTCCCTCGGGGTGGCCTGATCCGTACGGCGTCGTGTGACGTACGATGAGAAATCAAACGGCGACGACGCCTCGTCCCCCTCACGGGAAACCACCATCATGTCGGCAGCCGCTCCCTCCCCCTCCCTCTACGAGCGTCTTGGCGGCGCCGAGGGGGTGCGTCATCTGCTCGTCGCCTTTTACGGCCGCGTCCTCGGTGATCCCCTGCTCGCACCGTTCTTCGAGGAGACCAAGATGGCCCGGTTGGTGGCGATGCAGGAGGAGTTCTTCGCCACCGCCCTCGGTGGTCCGCACATCTACACGGGGGTGGAATTGACGCGGATCCACGCCGGTCTCGGGATCCATGCCCGGCACTTCGCCACGTTCTGCCAGCACCTCGGCACCACGCTGCAGGCTGCCGGCTTGGGGGAAGACGATGTCCATGCGGTGATGGACCGGATCCTCGCCCTGCGGAAGGACGTCGTCGGCATCGGCTGAGCACCGACGCCGATTCCGCGTCGGGCCGCGCCGGTGCCGCGGCCAGGGCATGGGGAGCCGGCACACTGACTTCCACCTTCCTACCGCGACGGGCGGCAGCGCGCGTTCAGCGTTCCCCCTCTTCTGAGCCACCTGTTGGCAGCCAGTGGCCAAAGGCCATCCCTGGCCTTTGGCCACTCGAAAACCTGCGCTTTTCACGGGAGCTGCGCTCCCGGCACCTCATCCATGAGGTGCAGCAGGCTGTGTGTCCACAGCCTGACAGCAGCCAGTGGCCAAAGGCCATCCCTGGCCTTTGGCCACTCGAAAACCTGCGCTTT
>SXWA01000120.1 GCA_005791575.1 Planctomycetaceae bacterium | reverse complement strand
GTGGGTGACCGGCGGTGGGGGACCGACCGCGACACCGGAGGAGCAGGCGGCCCGGGTGCGGGTGGAGGCAGACCGCATCCGTCCGCTCGCGGTCGAGGCCGCACGGATCGGCTGCCGGGTGGGGCTCTACAACCATGGCGGCTGGTTCGGCGAACCGGAGAACCAACTCGAGATCATCCGCGCCCTCGCCGCCGACGGCATCGACAGCGTCGGCATCGTCTACAACCAGCACCACGGGCATGCCCATGTCGGGCGCTGGCGCGCGTTGTTGGCGGCGATGCTGCCCCACCTCGACTGCCTCAACCTCAACGGCATGTTCACCGACGGCGAGGCCCGGGGGCTGAAGATCGCCCCGATCGGACAGGGCGATCTCGATCTCGACCTGCTCCGTGCCGTCGCGGAGAGCGGGTACCACGGTCCGATCGGCATCCTCAACCACACCCAGGAGGATGCCGAGGACCGGCTGCGCGACAACCTCGACGGGCTGGCCTGGGTGGCGGCCCGGCTCGATGGCAACGCCGACTTCGAGCGGCCGGTGCCGAAGACCTGGACGCGCCCGCCGGCGGCGGATGCGGCGGTGGTGAGTCCTGCGGCGGCGGCACTTGCCGTCGCTGCCCGGGAACACGGCGATGCAGGGCGGGGGGCGGCGGTGTTCGCCCGGGCGACGCTGGCCTGCCTCTCCTGCCACGAGCTCGCCGGGCACGGGGGCCGGATCGGACCCGCGCTGGCGCGGCTCGGCGTGGATCGGACTCCGGAGCAGATCGCCGAGTCGCTCCTCGAACCCCAGCGCGTGGTCGACCCGCGCTACCGGGCGGTGGCGGTGGTGATGGCCGACGGCACCAGCCACCGCGGCAGCATCGAAGCCGAGAGCGATGCCGCACTGGTGATCCGCGATCCACAGACCGGGGCGCGGGTGGAACTGCCCCGCGACGCCATCGAGTCGCGGGCCGACATCGGCAGCCTGATGCCGGCCGAGGTGCTGGCCCAGGTGTCGCTGGCCGAACGGGCCGATCTGGTCCGGTTCCTCGCCGATCTGGGGCGCCACGAGGCGCTGGCGCTGGCCGACATCGAGGCGGTGCTGGTGGCGGCCCATCCATCGGCCCCGGCTCCCTTCACCGTCGGCCGCGAGCCGCTCGACCCAGCCGCCTTCCCCGGCTGGGCGCTCCCGGTCAACCGCGACCGGGTCTACGACTACTACGCCAAGCAGGGGCGCCACTTCCGCAGCCTCTGCCCGCGCCCGCCGCTGCTCCCCGCCTATGCCGGGCTGGATGGCGGCATCCAGGGGCATTGGGGCAATCAAACCGAGGACACCTGGAAGAGCAACCGCTGGAACGAGGTGGTGCCCGGGTCTCTCCAGGCGGGGGTCCTCCATGCCTTCGGCACGACGATCCCGCGGGCTGTGTGCGTGCGCCTCGCCGACGGGATCGCCGCCTGTTTCGATCCCGACACGCTCACCTGGCCGGTGGCCTGGTCCGGTGGCTTCCTCACGTTTTCCGACCACCGCCATGGGTTCCTCGCCGGCCTCGCGCCGGCCGGCCCGCGGCTCGGACTGCCGGCGCTGGCGCGCCCGGGGGGTGAGACGCGCTACGAGGGGTTCTGCCGCCAGGGTGACCGGGTGGGATTCGTCTATTCGGTGGACGGGGTCCGCTGGCTCGACGTGCTCACGGTCGGCGACCGGGCCCCGGATGCCGCCCCCACGATCACGCGCGTCGCCGGACCGGTCGCTGGGCACCCGCTGGCGGGGATGCTCGCCGGCGGCGTGCCGCAGTGGCCGCAGACGCTCGTCACGCGCGGCACGCTCGGCGCTGGGCATCCCTGGGCGGTCGACACCCTCACACTGCCCGACGACAACCCCTGGAACGCGGTGTTCCATTGCGGCGACATCGACTTCCTCCCCGACGGTGGGGTGCTCGTCTGCACGATGCACGGCGACGTCTGGAGGGTGGATGGCAGCGACGACACGCTCGGGGAGCTGCGCTGGCGACGGATCGCGTCCGGGCTCCATCAGCCGCTGGGGATGGTCGTCGTCGACGGCGTGCCGCACGTCCTCGGCCGCGACCAGATTACGAAACTCGTCGATCGCGACGGCGACGGCGAGACCGATTGGTACGAATGCTTCTCCCGCGCCTACCGCTGTTCCCCCGGCGGGCACGACTACACCTGCGGGCTGGTCCGCGACGCCGCCGGCAGGTTCATCACCGCCTCGAGCGAGGAGGGGCTGATCCGCATCTCGGCCGACGGTGCGGCGATGGAGGTTCTCGCCACGGGCCTGCGCAACCCCGACGGCGTCGGCATCCTCCCCGACGGCATGCTCACCGCCGCGTCGAGCGAGGGGGACTGGGTGCCGGCGACGATGATCGCGGCCGTGCCCGCCGATGCCACCGCGCCGCTCCATTTCGGCTACCAGGGTCCCCACCCGGAGCGCGGGGTCGATCTGCCGCTGCTCTACCTGCCGCGCGGTCTCGACAACTCGGCCGGCGGTCAGGCATCGATCCCCGACGGCGCCCTCGGCCCACTCGGCGGGGGACTGTTCCACACGTCTTTCGGCGCCGGGACGGCGCTGGCCATCCTCCGCGACAAGGTGGGCGACACCTGGCAGGGGGGCGCGGTCCCGCTGCCGGTGGAGTTTCGCTCCGGTGCCCACCGCGCACGGTTCAATCCGCGCGATGGCGCGGTCTACGTGTGCGGGATGGCCGGGTGGGGCACCTACACCCCCGACCTCGGCTGCCTGCAGCGCGTGCGGTTCACGGGCCGTGCCGACGGGGCGCCGGTGCAGATGCCGGTGGGGTTCCACCTCCACGACAACGGCATCCTCGTGCGGTTCGCAGAACCGATCGACCCCGCCGTCGCCGCCGATCCGGCGCGCCACTTCGCGCAGGGGTGGAACTACCGTTATGGCGGTGGCTACGGCTCCGCCGAGTATTCCCCGCGCCACGACGGCCTCGTCGGCCACGACCATCTGCCGATCCGCGTCGCGCTGCCCACCGCCGATGGCCGGGGCCTGTTCCTCGCGATCCCGGAGATCCGGCCGTGCAGCCAGATCCATCTCACGGTGGAGACGGCGCCCGGGGAACTGCACGACCTGGTCCTCACCGCCCACCGGCTCGACGCGTCGTACGAGGCGGCCGGGGTGCCGGTGCGGACGGCGGCGATCCCCCCCCATCCGCTGGCGGTCGACCTGGCCCGTGTCCTGCGGCGCGACCGGAATCCCTTCGAGAAGGCGATCGCCGGAGCCCGGGAGATCGAGATCACCGTCGGGCCGAACCTCGCCTACAGCCCGCGCTCGCTGCGGGCGCGGGCGGGGGAGGTGCTGGCGGTGACGCTCGTGAATCCCGACAGCGTGCCCCACAACTGGGCTCTCGTGCGGCCCGGCAGCCTGGGGCGGGTCGGACCGGCGATCGATGCCCTCGTCACCGACCCCGAGGCGGTGGCGCGGCAGTATGTGCCGCGCTCCGACGACGTGCTGGCCTACACCGACATCGTCCCTCCCCACGACCGCCATCGGATCGTCTTCCGGGCACCGCGGGAACCGGGCCACTACCCGTTCGTGTGCACCTTTCCGGGCCACTGGCGGGCGATGAACGGAGCGTTGGAGGTGGTGGCGGGGGGGGACTGAGATCCCCCTCTCGTTTCCCCTCTCCCCGGCCGAATCCACCTGTATACACTTGCTTCAAACAATCGTTTCAAGCAGGTGTCGGGATGCCGATGGGAGCCACGCGGAAAGACCCGGGAACGGACGGTGCCGCCGCCGTCATCGGATCGCCCGCCGCCTCGGAGGATCCCAAGGAGCGGATCCTCTCCGCGGCTGGCCGCGAGTTCGCCGACCGGGGGTATGAGGCGGCCACGATCCGCGACATCTGCACCGCTGCCGACGTGAACGTGGCGGCCGTCAATTACTACTTCGGCGACAAGCGGCGGCTCTACGTCGAGAGCGTCAAGCACGCCCATCGGCAGCGCTCGGAGCAGATGCCCCTGCCGGCCTGGCCACCCGGCACGGCGGCGGAGAGCAAACTCCACGACTTCGTCGCCAACATGCTCGCGCGGATGCTCGGCTTCACCGAGCCTCCCTGGGAGGTCCGGCTCCTGCTCCGCGAGATCCTCCACCCGACCGAGGCCTGCCGCGAGTTGGTGGAGGACTACATCCGGCCCCACTTCGGTCAACTCGTCGCCATCCTCGACGAACTGGCGCGGGGGCGGATACCGGCGCCGGAGCTGCGCCGGGTGGCCCTGGGGATCATCGGTCACTGCTTCCTCTACCGCGCGGCCGGCGGGGTGGTCGAGATGCTCGTCCCCGCCGAGGAATTGGCCCGGCTCCATGCCCTGCCGGGCCTCGCCGACCATGTCACCCGGCAGGCGCTGGCGGCGCTCGGTGCGGCGCCCGCGCTGGTGCCTGCCGACACTACGACGAATCATTCCTCCCTCGAGGTCCAGCAGCATGAGTGAGTCGCATCCAGCCGGCCGGCCGGCCGCCGTCGCCACGGCCGCCCCGCCGCGCGACGGAGTCGTCAGGCAGATCGTCGGTTGGGTTCTCCCGGCGACGATTCTCGGAGCCGCGATCGGCGGCTATCTCGTGCTCGGCGGCCCCAAGGCTCCGCCGCGGAAGGAAAAGGATCCCCCCAAGCCGGTTGCGGTGCGGACGAGCCCCGTGGAGCCTGTGGCAACGGGCATCGACCTCGAGGTGGACGGCGTCGTCGTGCCGCTCCGCGAGGTCACGCTCGCGGCCGAGGTGCCGGGGCGGGTGCTCCGCAAGATGGACGCCTGCAACGAGGGACGGGTCGTGGCCGCCGGCGACGTCCTCTTCGAACTCGACCGTCGCGACTACGAACTCGACGTCTCACGTCTCGAAAAGGAACTGTCGCAGGCAGGGCTCTCCATCGAGGAGGTCGACGAGGAACTGGCGCAGAATGCGCTGTCGGTGGACCTCGCCCGCCGGCAGGTCGACCTCGCCCGGCGCGAGGTGACGAGGCTCGAGGCGCTCAAAGCAGGACGGATCGTCACCGAATCGGAGGCCGACCGGGCGGTGCGCGACGAGCTCACCGCCGCCAACGGGCTGACCACCCTCGAAGGGCAGCGACGGGTGCTCGCCAAACGCCGCAATCGGCTCCTGGAAGCGCAGTCGTTGGCAGCCACGATGCTCGAGAAGGCCAAGCTCGACCTGTCACGGACGACGATCACGTCGCCCGTGCACGGCATCATCGTCGAGGACAAGGTCGAACAGGACTCGTTCGTCGCCAAGGGGACGCCGCTCGTGACGATCGAGGACACCTCGGTGACGGAGGTGAAAACCAGCCTGCGGATGGACGAGGTCGCCCGTGTCTGGGGCGGAAAGGACGACACCGGCGGCGTGCATGGGTTCCCCGAGGTACCCGCCAAGGTCGTGTTCGTCCTCGGCGACCGGCGCTACGAGTGGGATGGCGTGCTCTCCCGGCAAGGGGGGCGTGGCCTCGACGAGAAGACCCGCACGCTGCCCTGCCGCGTGCGGGTGCCGGAGCCGACGAAGCTCCGGGCTGTCGACCGGTACGGGGCCGTGCTGCCCGCGCTCCCCCCGGAGGCACCGCGGTCGCTGCTGCGGGGCATGTTCGTCGAGATCTGGCTCCATGTCGACGTCGCCCAGCCGCTGGTCTCGGTCCCCCAGGAGGCGGTGCGTCCGACGGGCGAGCTGTTCGTCATGCGGGAAGGAAAGCTCGCGATCCTCAAACCGAAGCCGTTCCACGTGTCCGGCGGGCGTGTCGCGTTCGACGAACGGGACAGCGGCCTCGCGTCGGACGACCGGGTGGTCGTGAGCCAGTTGTCGAATCCCCGCGACGGGATGGAGATCACGGAGGCCGTGAAATGAAGACGATCATCGCCTGGACGGTGCGCAACACCCCCGCCATGAACGTGCTCGTGGTCGCGGTGATGGTGGTCGGGTTGATCAGCTTCTCGTCGATGCGCCGCGAGGTGTTCCCCGAGTTCGACCTCGAGATGGCGCTCGTCACCGTGCCGTACCCCGGAGCGACCCCGGAGGAGGTCGAGGAGGGGATCTGCCAGAAAGTTGAGGAGGCGTGCCGCAGCGTCGTCGGCATCAAGAAGATCACCAGCGTCGCCCGCGAGGGGAGCGGCTTCTGCGTCTTCGAGATGAATGACGACGTCGACGACCCCCAGCGTGTGGTCAGCGAGATCCGCTCCGAGGTCGAGCGCATCCCGAGTTTTCCGGAGCTGGCGGAGGATGCGAAGGTCGAGCAGGTCACCCTGCGGACACCGGCGATCAAGGTGGGGGTGCTCGCGCCCCCCGGCACCGACGGGGGCGAGCGCTCGGAACTCGAGCTCCGCGAAGTCGCGGAGAGGGTACGAGACGATCTTCTCGCATTGCCCACGGTGTCGGCGGTGAATATTGCCGGCGGCAAGGCCTACGAGATCTCCATCGAGATCTCCGAGGCCACCCTCCGCAAGTACGGGCTCACGCTCAAGGCGGTCGCCGACATCGTTCGGCGTGAGAACCTCGAACTTCCCGGCGGAACGATCCGCAGCGAGGGGGGCGAGGTTCTGCTGCGCGGCAAGAACAAGAAATACATCGGTGCCGACATCGCGAAGATCCCACTCGTCACGCTCCCCGACGGGCTCGTGCTCACGGTCGGTGATTTGGGAACCGTCCGCGATGGTTTCACGGATGTCGCCGGGAAGAGCCGGATCAACGGCCGGCAGGGGCTGGCGGTGTCGGTCGACCGCAGCTCGGGCGAGGATCTGTTGGCGATGGTCGCGGCGGTCAAGGATTACGTCGGCACGGCGAAGCTGCCCGACGGCTACGACCTCGTCACCTGGGCCGACGCCTCTGTCGACGTCCGTGAGCGACTCGACATGCTGCTGTCGAACGGCACGCAGGGTCTGCTCATCGTGTTCGTGATCCTCGCGCTGTTCTTCGACCTGAGGATCGGGTTCTGGGTCGCCATGGGTGTGCCCGTGTCGATGCTCGGCACCGGCGCGCTCATGTTCGGCGCGGATCAGACCCTCAACATGCTGTCGATGTTCGCCTTCCTGATGGCGGTCGGCATCGACGTGGACGACGCGATCGTCGTCAGTGACAACGTCGAGCGCCACCGGAAGATGGGCAAGGGACCGATCCAGGCGGCGATCGAGGGAACGGCGGAGGTGCTGCCATCGGTCGTCTCGGGCGTGATGACGACGGTCATCACTTTTCTGCCGTTGTTGTTCGTCTCCGGCGTCATGGGCAAGTTCATCGCGGTGATGCCCTTCGCGTTCATCGCCACGCTCTTGGTGTCATTGGCGGAGGCGATCTTCATCCTTCCGGGGCACCTTGCCCACGAAGACAGCTTCATGCTGCGGGCGGTCGGTTGGTTGTGCACGCCCATCAAGCCTCTGGCTCCGCTGCTGAAGCGACTTCAGCGTGGCTGCGACGACGGTCTGAAGTGGTTCGTGAAGCATGCCTACGCGCCGGCTCTCGAATGGTCGATCGGCAATCGTTGGGCGGTCCTCTCCGGGGCGGCGGCGATCCTCATCCTCGCCATCGCGTTGATCCGCAGCGGCACCACCCCGTTCAAGCTCTTCCCGAAAGTCGATGCGAAGCGGCTCCAGGCGAAACTGGTCTATCCCGATGGCACGCCTGCGAGCGTCACCGAGGACGGCATCGCGCGGGTGGAAAAAGCGCTCGATGAGGCAGCGCAACGCCTCGCTGCCGGCGGGCGCCCGCTCGTGACGTTCGTCCACGGTTCGGTTGGATCGTTCGAGACGCAGGGGGCACCCGGTGCGGAGCAGAAGTTCTCGGGCAGTCATGTCGGCGCGGTGAGTGTCGAACTCGAGGATGCCATCAACCGGACGGTCGACAGCGAAACGTTCATCAGCGAGTGGCGAAAGGCGACGGGGGAACTACCCGGCGCCGACAGCGTCGTGTTCCAGAGCGAGAACATCGGGCCGGCCGGCAAGGCGATCGAGTTCAAACTCCTCGCCGCTGCCGATGAAGACTCGGTCCGCCAACTCGAGGAGGCGGTCGAACGCACCAAGGAGTGGCTTGCGGAGTATCCCGGGGTGATCGACATCGACGATGACTCGCGCCCGGGGAAGTGGGAATACCAGATGAAGATCCGGCCGCGGGCGGAAACGCTCGGCGTGTCGCTCGCCGAGGTCGCCTCGACGGTGCGCGGATGTTTCTATGGCGAGGAGGTGATGCGCCTGCAACGCGGCCGCCATGAGGTCAAGCTTTTGGTCACCTACCCGCGCGACGAGCGGCGCACGTTCACCGTCCTCGACGACGTCCAGGTGCGCGGCGCCGACGGGGTGGATCGCCCGTTGACCGAGGTCGCCGACATCACCGCGGCCCGCGGCTACTCGGAGATCAATCGACTCGGTCAAAAACGGTCGATTACGATCACGGCCGACGTCGACGCCACCGCGACCGTCACGTCGGGGCAGATCGTCGGCGATCTGCAGCGGCGGTTGCTTCCCGAACTCGAAGCGGAATACCCGGCCGTGCGTGTCAGGTGGGAGGGGGAACAGGAACAGACCAACGAGTCGCTCCGCAGCCTCGGGCTCGGATTCATCATCTCGGTGTTCGCGATGTTCGTGCTGCTGACGATCGAGTTCCGTTCGTACCTGCAGCCGCTCCTGATCCTCACGGCGATTCCCTTCGGGGCGGCGGGGGCCGTTTTCGGACACGCGCTGATGGGGTTGCCGCTCTCGCTGTTCACGATGTTCGGGGTGGTGGCGCTCGCGGGGATCGTCGTTAACGACTCGATCGTGCTCATCGATTTCATCAATGCCCGCGTCCGCGAGGGGCGGCCGCTCCACATCGCGATCCGTGAGGCGGGCTGCGTCCGCTTCCGGCCGGTGTTCCTCACGAGCATCACCACGGTCGGCGGCCTGCTGCCCCTCCTCTTCGACAAGAGCTTCCAGGCGCAGTTCCTCATCCCGATGGCCGCGGCGATGACCTTCGGCGAGATGGTGACGACGGTGCTGATCCTGATCATGATTCCTGTCGCATACTCCTTCATCGGCGGCCAGATGCCCGAGGAGCACGACGAGGAGCCTGTCGAAGGGCAGGGGGTCGAGGAGGGGGACGACGATTGGCTGCCCGATTACCTGCAGCAGCCGGTGGCCAAGTGACAGCCGTGGGTCACTTCCCCAGCAGGAAGTGGCAGATGTCGCCCTCCTGCATGACGTACTCCTTGCCCTCGACGCGGAGCTTGCCGTGGGCGCGGATCTCCTTCTCCGAGCGGTGGGTCTCCAGGTCGGCGAGCGCATAGATCTCGGCGCGCACGAACGTCTTCTCGAAGTCGCTGTGGATCACCCCGGCGGCCTTCGGGGCGCTCGTGCCGACCGGGATCGTCCAGGCCCGCACCTCCTTCTCGCCGGCGGTGAAATAGCTCTGCAGCCCGAGCGTGCGGTAGGCCGCCCGGGCGAGCACACCGAGGGCCGGCTCCGCGAGCCCGGCGCCGGAGAGCATCTCCGCGCGGTCGGCCGGGTCGAGCTCCGCGATCTCGGCCTCGAGCTTGGCGCACACCGGCACCACCTCCGCCCCCGCCTTCGTCGCCACCTCGCGCACCCGGCTGACGAGCGGCCCGGTGCCGGTGAGGTCGGTCTCATCGACGTTGGCCACGTAGAGGATCGGCTTGGCGGAGAGGAGGCCGAACTCCTTGACCGCCGCCCGTTCGGCCTCGTCGAGCACGAGCGTGCGCAGCGGCTGCTCGCCGCCGAGGTGGGCGAGGCACTTCCGCATCACGTCGACCTTGAGGCGCGCTTCCTTGTCGGTGCTCTTCGCCGCGCGCTCCGCCTTCGGGAGGAGGTTCTCGAGGTGCTGGAGGTCGGCGAGGATCAGTTCCAGCTCGATCGTCTCCATGTCGGAAACGGGATCGACCTTTCCCGCCACGTGGATCACGTCGGGATCCTCGAAGCAGCGCACCACCTGGAGGATCGCATCGACCTCGCGGATGTGGGCGAGGAATTTGTTGCCCAGTCCCTGGCCCTCGCTGGCCCCCTTCACGATGCCGGCGATGTCGACCAGCTTGAGGGCGGCGGGGATCAGCTTCTGCGGCGGGATCAGTGCGGCGATCCGGGCGAGCCGCTCGTCGGGCACGCTCACCATCCCCTCGTTGGGCTCGATCGTGCAGAATGGGTAATTGGCGCTCTGTGCCGCCTTCGACATCGTCAGGGCGTTGAACAGGGTGCTCTTGCCGACGTTGGGAAGACCGACGATGCCCGCTTCCATCCGTGCGCGCTCCGGTGCCGTTGATGCGGCCGGTACCACCACCGGCCGAACGGGACATCTTGCCACCTCCGGCCCGCCGCTCCCAGGGTGCCCTGGCGCCCGGCCGCTGCCGGCGGCTTTCTTCCTCCGGCCGGCCGACCGCGTCGCCCGCGATCTGCTCGGCTGCCACCTCGTGGTCCGGGATGCCGGCGGGGGGCTCTCCCGGCACGTCGTCCATGAGACGGAGGCCTATCTGGGGGCCCACGACCTCGCCTGCCACGGCCGCACCGGGCCGACCGCGCGGAATGCGACGATGTTCGGCCCCGGCGGCCGCTGGTACGTCTACCTCTGCTACGGGATGCACTGGATGCTCAACGCCGTGACCGGGCCGGAGGGGGTGCCGGCGGCGGTGCTGATCCGGGGCGCGGGCGTGTGGACCGGCCCCGGCCGGCTGACCCGGGGGCTGGGGATCGACCGCCGGCACGACGCCCGGCCGGTCGCACCGGCGACCGGCCTGTGGCTCGAGCGTGGGGTGGCGGTGCCGCGGCGGTGGGTGGCACGCACCGCGCGGATCGGCGTCGGCTATGCGGGCGACTGGGCGGAGAAGCCGCTCCGCTTCCTCTTCGATCCGGGCCGGCTGCAGACGTCTCGAGCGACGCCTGCCACGGGAGCCGTGCTCCCGGCCGCTCGTGCCTGATCTGCATCAGCCCATAGGGGAAACAGCCTGCCAGACCGCCGATGCGCTATGATGGGGGCAGTTCGAGTCAGGCGGGTCGGCCGGGAAACCGATCCGCGCAACCGAAAAGTGCCGGGGGTGTGCGATGGGTGTCGGCATGGGACGGTGGTCCGCGATCGTCTGTAGTGTGGTGGTGCTCGGGGCCCTGATGCATCCGGAGGGGATGATGATGACGGCGCGTGCGGCCGATGAGGGCACCGTTGGCGCGGGACTGGCCAAGGCGACGTTCGCCGGCGGGTGCTTCTGGTGCACCGAGGCGGTGTACGCCGAGATCAAGGGGGTGAAGGCCGTGGTCAGCGGCTACATCGGGGGCCAGGTCCCCAACCCCACCTACCAGCAGGTCTGCACCGGCCAGACCGGCCACGCCGAGGCGGTGGAGATCACCTACGATCCCGAGCAGGTGCCCTTCGAGAAGCTGCTCGAGATCTTCTTCACCACCCACGACCCGACCACGCTCAATCGCCAGGGGCCCGACGTCGGCACCCAATACCGGTCGGCGATCTTCACGCACGACGACGAGCAGAAGCGGATCGCGACCGAGGTGATCGGCCGCCTCAACCAGGCGCGGGTCTTTCCCGGGCCGATCGTCACCCAGGTCGTTCCCGCGACGGTCTTCTACAAGGCCGAGGACTATCACCAGGACTACTTCGCCAAGAATCCCTTCGACCGCTATTGCCAGGCTCAGGCAGCGCCGAAGGTGGCGAAGACGCGGAAGTTGTTCAAGGACCTGCTCAAGGAGAAGCAGTAGGTGGCCGTGGGCAGCGAGTTGGATTGAAAGGGCCGCCATGGCACACGTGCGGGGCCAGCGCGCGGGGGGGGCAGTGGGCCGGCTGTCGATCCACGTGCTGCCGTGGTGCCTCGCCGGCGCCCTCGGCTGCGGCTCCGCCAACACCCCCACGACAGTCGCCCGTGACGGCGCGCCGGTCGCCGATTCGATCCGCCGGTTCTGTGGCGACTGCCATGCCCTTCCCGATCCGGCGAGTTTTCCCCGGGAGGACTGGCCTCGCGAGGTGCGCCAGGGCTACGTCTTCTACGAGCGGTCCCTCCGCACCGACCTGCCCCGGCCACCGGAAGGGGATGCCGTGCGGTTTTTCCAGGCGTCGGCCCCGCAGGCCCTGGTCATCGATCGGGCCGCCGAACGGGTGGAGACGGCCCCGGCGATCGTCTTCGAGCGGTTGCGGCTCGCGTCCGGGAGTGAGCGGCCCGCCCCCGCGATCGCGCACCTTGTCTGGCACCCCGACGAGCGCGTGCTCTTCACTTCCGACATGCGCTCCGGCGAGGTGACCCGCTGGACGATCGCCGCCGACGGCGGCGACAGGCATGGAGAGATCTCCGGCAACGTCGTCGCGCGGGTCGCTCATGCATGCCGCCTCACCCCGACATCGACCGGCAGCGATCCGCAGGGGTGGCTGCTCGCCGATCTCGGCTCGTTCCACGTCGTCGATCACGACCGCGGACGCGTGCTCCGCATCGCCGCGGAAGGCGCGGTGGAAACCCTCGTCACGGGGCTCTCGCGGGTGGTCGAGGCCCGGCCCTGGCCCCCCACCGGCGGCATGGTCGTCGCCGAGTTCGGCTGGCGCGACACAGGTGCCCTGCGCCTGCTGCCTCCCGAAGGAGGGGAGGGGACGGTCCTCGATGCCCGTCACGGTTCCCTCGGCGTGCGCGTGATCGATCTCGACTCCGACGGCCACGACGACATCGTCTGCGCCTTCGCCCAGGAGCATGAGACGGTGGATGTCTATTGGGGCAGGGAGGGGGGCGTTCCCGAGCATGCCACGATCCACCGCTTTCCCGATCCTTCATGGGGTTCGGGTGGTTTCGATCTGGCCGACATCGATGCCGATGGGCGGATCGACATTCTCCACGTCAACGGCGACATGATGGACAGCGGCCTCGCGAAGCCGTTTCACGGAGTCCGCTGGCTGCGGAACACCGGCGACCGGCGGTTCGAATGCCGGGAAATCGCCCGGATCCCGGCCGCCTCCCAAGCCACCGCCGCCGACCTCGATCGCGATGGCGATCTCGACATCGTGGTCTCGGCACTCCATCCCCGAGCCGGGGCGGCCCCGGGGGGCACCTTTGCCGCCCTCGTCTGGCTGGAACAGGTGGCCGACGGCTCGTTCGCCCCCCACACGATCGCCCTCGACACCTGCGACCATGCCGCGTTTTCGCTCGGGGACGCCGACGGCGATGGGCTGACCGACATCATCGCCGGCGTCTGGCGCGCTGATGATCGGGCGCCCGCCGAGGCACCGGTGAGGGTGTATCTGAATCGCCCGCCTTCAGCCGCGGTAGATCACACCCGGTGATCCCGTGCGGCTGACGCGGCAGGGCGACTGGCTCCGTCGGCACGGTTTCCATGGCTGGCCGGCAGCGGGCCCTCGCGGTTCCCACCTTCCCGGGCGGCGCTGGCGATCGCTTCACGACGCCACGCTTGCACTCACCCCGGCGCGCCCGATATAGTCGACACCGTTGGGGGGGATTTCCGGGAGTCGCGGCGCATGGTCGCCAGGGTGGTGCCTGCCGGGGGTACACCCGCAGGTCAGTGCCCGGGGCCAGCCGTCGTGGGAGGATTTTCCCTGCGGTCTTTGCCGAGGCCGGCATGCTCCGGCATCGATCTCGTCGTGTTCTTCATTTCCTTCATTTCTCTTTCTCTTCCGCCCGCTCGAAAGGCACAGGTGTCCGATGAATCGATCGGCCCGTCGGAGCGTTCGCCATGGCTTCACGCTCGTCGAACTGCTGGTGGTGATTGCCATCATCGGCACGCTGGTCGGGCTGCTCCTGCCGGCGGTGCAGGCCGCGCGTGAAGCGGCTCGGCGCAGCGCCTGCACCAACAACCTCAAGCAATACGGTCTCGCGATCCACAACCACCACGATTCCAAGCAGATGATTCCGCCCGCGGCGGAAGTGCCCGGTGCGGCACCGAGCTGGAGCGACGGTCTCGGTTGGCACGCGCTGATCCTGCCCTACGTCGAGTTCGCCCCGCTCTACTCGCAGATCAACTTCTCGATGGCCGGAGCCCCTGCCGGCGACGTGCGCCTGCAAACGATCGGTGGGAAGGAACTGCGCAACTACCAGTTGCCGTTCGCGCGCTGCCCGAGCGATCCCGGAGTCAAGGACAACGGCGGCTGGGCGATCGGCAGCTACACCGGGAGCCTGGGATCGCAGGCGACGGGTTCGGCTGACGGCAACTGCAACCAGTGGCAGCAGTTCCGCGAGCAACCCCATGGCAACGCCGACCATGGCAACGGCGGCTCGTTCAACGAG
Organism: Planctomycetaceae bacterium; assembly: GCA_005791575.1. GTDB lineage: Bacteria > Planctomycetota > Planctomycetia > Pirellulales > UBA1268 > F1-20-MAGs016. The sequence continues at coordinate 6,851 of SXWA01000120.1, read as the reverse complement.
GTGTCGGGGGTGTTCTCCCGGGTCGCGTATTCTCCGAAGGGGATCACCTTCGCAAACGTCTCCGATGGCCTGAGCAAGACGATCTTCGTGGGTGAGACGCTGATCGACTGCCATGACCACGGCGAGGGGCTGTGGAGCTGGAACGGCTTCAACAACGCCCATGCCTCGACGGTGGTCCCGATCAACAACATGACCACCTGCTTCAATTCGCAGACCGAGGCCCAGGCCGGCGGTGCCCAGAACCCCACCTGCTGGCCGAAGAGCAACTGGAACTACTCGTGGGGATTCCGCTCGCGGCATCCCGGCGGGTCCAGCTTCCTCTTCGGTGACGGATCGGTGCGATTCATTCCCGAGAGCATCGACCACCAGACCTACCAGTACCTCGGTGGGCGGCGGGATCGGCAGAACGTGAACGACAACTTCTGATTGCTGATTCCGATCCCTGCGGTGGCCGGTCCTGTATCGGAGCAGGCGCCATCGGCCCAGTGCCCCTGTCTTTCGGTCCCCTCCGGCGGCTGCTGTCGCCGGAGGGGATCGGCCCTTTCCCGGAGCATGACGTGAACGGTCTGCGAACGCTGGCGTGGATGGACACGCGACGGATGGTTTCGTGCCTGGTGGTGACGGGGTTGGTGATCGCGGCCGGCTGTGGCCCATCGCGACCGGCGACGACGACGGTCACCGGCACGGTCACCTACTCCGGCAAGCCGGTGGACGGGGCGTCGGTGGCGTTCGTGCCGGAAAAGGGTGCTCCGGTGGTCGGCACCACCGATGCGGGCGGAAAGTTTTCGATTCCCGGCGCGAACCTGGGCCCGTGCAGGGTGACGATCGCCAAGGCGTCGGGCGGGGCGAGCGCGGCGGCGGGCGGCATGCCTGCCAATCCCACGCCCGCCGACATGGCGAAGATGGCGGCGGCGGCGTCTGCCAAGAAGCCCGAGGGGCCGAAGTCAGAGATCCCGGAGAAATACGGACGCGTGATCAGCAGCGGCCTCTCCGTCACCGTCGGCGCCGATGCCACGAAGAACGTGTTCACGTTCGATCTCAAGGACTGACGGCGATTCCCCGATTCCCCTGTGCGCGAGCGATCGCCACGGTGACTTGAGAAGCCGTGCTCATTGAGAAGCCGTGCTCACTGATCGGCCGTGCTCACTGATCGGCCGTGCTCATTGATCAGATCGGGCCGACCCGCGATCATGACTGCCATGCCCTTCCGGACGTGGCCATTCGTCATGTGGTGCCACGGTCCACGCCGGAGGGCGTGGGTGGCCTCGCCATGACGACCGTAGCCCGCCATCTGACCGCCCGGCAGTGGCGGATCGTGATCCTGGTCGCGGCGCTCACGGCGATCGCGGTCCTCGCGGCGTGGGGAGATCGCTGGCGGACCACATGGTGGAAGGCTCGTGTCGAGGCTGCCGAGCGTCGTGGGGATTACGCCGCCGCCCTCGCCGCCCTCGACCGTCTGCCGGGCGGGGCCGGTCGTACCTGGCTCGAGAGGGGCCGGCTCCTCCGCCGCAGCGGCGACCTGCTCGCTGCCGACCGGTGTTTCACGGCGGCTCTCGAGGCGGGGCATGAGCCCACGCTGGTCAACCGCGAGCGGTTGCTGGCGGAAGCGCAGTGTGGCGACATCACCGACGTCGAGGACCAGGTGCTGGCCCTCGTCCGCGCGGGGGGCAGCGATGCCCTCGCCGACGAATGCTATGCGGCGATGGCAGAGGGGTATGTCAACGCCTTCCGCTTCGCGGATGCGGCACGTTGCCTCGAGTTCTGGCAGGCGTGGCGGAAGGACGACCCGCAGCTGCATCTCATCCGCGGTCGGCTGGAGGAACGACTCGGCCATGCGGGACTGGCCTTCGAGGCCTACCGGGAGGGCCTCCGGCTCGCCCCGCAGCGCAACGACCTCCGGCTCGCCGTGGCACGGTTGGAACTCGACGCCGCACGGCTCGACGTGGCGGCGGAGATTCTTCGCGCGGTCCGACGCGCGCGCCCCGACGACGGCAGCGCCGTCCTCGGGCTCGCGCAGTGCCGGCTCCGGCAGGGGGATGTGGCCGGGGGGACCACCCTGATCCACGAGGCGCTGTCGCTCGACCTCCGCCCCGAGGACGCCGCGGTGGCGCTCACGGAGTTGGCGCAATTGGCCCTCGAGGATGGGGAAGCGCAGCGCAGTGTGGCGCTCGCCCGGGGGGCCGTCGCCCTCGATCCGCGCAACGAGCGCTGTCTCCTCGGGCTCGCCGCCGGCCTTGTGCGCGAGGGGGATGCCGCGGGTACGGCAGCGGCCCAATCGCGTGCCCGGGCGCTTGCTGACGGTCGTCGGCGGCTCTCGAGCACCCTGATGACGCTCGGCACCCGACCGGACGATGCCGACCTCCGTGCCGATGCCGGTGAGATCCTCATCGAACAGGGGTTCGGTCCGGCGGGGATGAGGTGGTTGGAGACGGCCGTGCAGGTCGATCCCCGCCATCAGCGGGCCCGGCGCCTGCTTGCCGACGGGTACTCGGGCGTCGGTGACGAGGCCCGTGCCGCCGAACACCGGCGGTGGATCGAGGCCGGACCGGCTCCCGGCGCGGAGGCCGCGCCGTGAATCCCCTCGCTGCCGTGCCTGTCAGCCGCGATCCGCTCGTGCCCCGGCGCGCCGTGGGACTCGTGATCGGGGTGTTCGCGATCGCGCTGGGCATCGCCGGGTGCAGCCGGCCCGCGCCGGTGCCCGAGGCCGCGGTGCCGGTGCCCGTCGCCGGTGTTCCGACCGCGGTGGACCGGTTCGTCGAGCGCGCCGGGGAACTCGGGGTGGTGTTCACCCATCGCAACGGTGGCGAGGCGGACCATTCGACCATCCTCGAATCGCTCGGTGGCGGCGTGGGGTGGTTCGACTTCGACCGCGACGGCTGGATCGATCTGATGGCCACCGGTGGCGGTGGGTTCGCCGCCGGACCGGCGATCACCGGGCATCCGGCCGGCCTGTTCCGCAGCCGTGGGGGGCGAGCCTTCACCGCGGTGGCAGGTCCCGCCGGCCTCACGGCCGCCGATCTCTACAGCCACGGGATCGCGGTCGGCGACTACGACAACGACGGCTTCCAGGACCTCGTCGTCACCGGGTATGGACCGGCGCAGCTGTGGCACAACCGCGGTGACGGCACGTTCGCCCGTCTGCCGGCGCCGTGGGGCGACGACGACCGGTGGACGTCGAGCGCCGGCTGGGGGGATCTCGACGGCGACGGCGCACTCGACCTGTACCTCGCCCGCTACGTGAACTGGTCGTTCGCCAACCACCCGGTCTGCGGCTTCGATCGCCGCCAACGGGAGATCTGCCCGCCGCGGATGTTCACCGGGCTGCCCGACGCGCTCTATCGCTCCGATGGCGCGGGGGGGCTCCACGACGCCTCCGCTGACGCGGGCCTGCGCACCGACGGCAAGGGGTTGGGGGTGTTGCTCGCGGATCTCGATGTCGATGGCGACGTCGACATCTACGTCGCCAACGACACCACCGACAACTTCCTCTACGTCAACGACGGTCACGGGCGCCTCGAGGAACGGGCGCTCCTCGCCGGCGTGGCCTACGACGATCAGGGGCTCCCCAACGGGAGCATGGGGGTCGATTGCTGCGATTTCAACGGCGACGGCCGCCCCGACCTCTGGGTGGCCAACTACGAGCGCGAGTCGTTCGCCCTCTACCGCAACGAGGGGCGCGGGCAGTTCCTCCACGTCAGCCGGCGCCACGGGATCACCGACCTCGGCGGGCTGTTCGTCGGTTTCGGCACGGCGTGCGACGACTTCGATCGTGACGGCCGCACCGACATCGCGGTCGCCAACGGCCACGTCATCAAGTATCCCGATGCCTCCCCGCGCAAGCAGCAGCCCCTGCTGTTGCGCTTCGACGGCGACCGTTTCCGGCGTGCTGCCGCGGCCCCGGGGACCTACTTCGCGGCCGTCCACGAGGGGCGTGGCCTGGCGGTCGGCGACTTCGATGGCGATGGCGATGGGGATCTGGCCATCTCCCATCTGAACGAGCCGTTGGCCGTGCTCGAGAACCGCTTCCCGGCCGGTGGACGGTCGGTGGCCGTCGAGCTCGTCGGCACGGTGAGCAACCGCGACGCCGTCGGCGCACGGGTGACGCTCGAGTCCGGCACCGGCTCGGTGGTCGGTCAGGTGGTCGGGGGAGGCAGCTACCTCTCGCACTCCGATCGCCGGCTGCGCCTCACGTGCCCGGCCGGTGCGGGGCCGCTGCGACTGAAAATCGACTGGCCGGCCGGGGGACGGCAGGAGCTCGCCATCGACGCGACGACGGATCTCGTGCGGGTGGTGGAGCAGCCGACCGATGGCACGCGTGTGGCACGGAACGATCCTCCGGGGAGCGTGCCGCCATGAACCGCACCGTCCCTGGTGGTGGCACGGGCTCCGCCGGTGGCACGCGCCGTCTCGGCCGCGTGGCGCTCCTTGCCGCGCTCATCGCCGGGGTGATCGGCAGCGCCTTGATCCTCGCGCGGCGTGGGCGCCTGCCCCCCACGCGGCTGGTCGCTGCCGGCATCGAGGCGGTCGATCGCGGTGATGCGGCGGCGGCCCGGGAGATCGTCCGTCGGCTGCGGCGCTCGGGAGCCGACGCGGAGGCGACGGCGGTGCAGGCACGGCTCCTCCTCGCCAAGGGGTTCGCCCAGCCGGCCATCGACGCCGTGGCCGGCCTCGGGGGCCGTCCCGATCTCGACGTGCTCCGGCGTCTGGTCGAAGGGGAGGCAGCCTTCCGCAGCGGGCAGTTTTCGGCCGCCCGGGGGATCCTCGGTGGGGTCGTCGAGGCCGATCCCGCGTCAGTCGCCGCACACCGCCTGCTGGCGACGTTGGCCTACGACACCGGCGCGATCCCCGAGGCCCTCGGGCATCTCGACAAGGTCCGCCGCCTCGCGCCGCTGGATCCGCGACCGGTGCGGTTGATGGCGCTGATCCACTCCGACTACGAGCTGTATGCCGAGGCGGTCCCGTTCTACGAGGAGTCGCTCGCGCGTGACCCCGACCAGCCCGACCGCGAGGACCTGCTCACGGAGATGGCCTCCTGCCAGGTGAAGGTGCGGCGCTACGACGACGCCCTGGCGACCCTCGCGCGTGCGGCCGGCGCGCCGGGGCAACGGCTCCTCGAGGCGGAGTGCCGTCTTGCCCTCGGCCAGACCGACCGGGCCCGCGCCGTGGTCGAAGGGGTGCTCGCGGACAGGCCCGACGACGCCACCGCCCTCGTGCTCCGCGGCACGATCCGCCTCGAGGACGGCGACGCCGCCGGTGCGGTCGAAGCGCTCACCGCGGCGGTGCGCCTCCAGCCCCGCGACTACCAGGCACGGATCACCCTGGCGCGGGCCCTGGCGACGGTCGGCCGCGACGAGGATGCCCGTCGTGAGCAGGCGGAGGGGGAGACGATCCGCACGCTGCGCGCCGAGTTCGCGGAACTGCACCAGAAGGCGTGGGATGCCCCGGGCGACGCCGCTGTCCGCCTCCGGCTCGCCGAGTTGGCCGACGCGCTCGGACGCCCCGACCTGGCCCGGGTATGGCGTGAGGCGGCGGCCGCGGTCGGGGGGCGCTGACAGCCCGTGGCCAGAGGCCAGGGATGGACTTTGGCCACGGGCTGCCGGCAGGCTGTGGAGATTCGGCCGGATCGTCAGCTGTCGCCGAACCGGAGGAGCAGTTCCCCCGCCTCGACCGGTGTGCCGGGGGCGACGAGGAGCTCGGCGATCGTCCCGTCACGCTCCGAGTAGACGGTGGTCTCCATCTTCATCGCTTCGAGGGAGAGCAGCTTTTGGCCGCGGGTGATCGCGTCGCCCGGCTGGACCGCCACCGTGACCACCAAGCCCGGCATCGGCGCCCCCACCTCGCGCACGTCCCCGGCCACTGCCTTGGGACGCCGCTGCACCTTCGCCTCGAGGCTCCGGTCGGCCACCGACACGCTCCGCGGCTGGCCATTGAGCTCGAAGAACACCGTCCGCGTGCCGTCGGCATGCGGTTCGCCGACGGTCAGCAGACGGATGACGAGCGTCTTTCCCGGCTCGATGTCGACCGTCAACTCCTCCCCCGGCTTCGGTCCCTCGAGGAAGGCGGGGGTGGGGAGCACGCTGACGTCGCCGTAGCGGGTGACGTGTCGCGCGTAGTCCTCGAAGACCCGCGGATAGAGCAGCCAGGAGAGCACGTCGCGTGGCGAGGCCTCGTGGCCGAGGATCTCGGTGGCGCGCCGGCCCGCCGCCGCGAAGTCGGCCGGCGGCAGCGATTCCCCGGGGCGCCCCGTCACGAGATCGCCGGGGCGCACCACGCGGCGGACGACATCGGCGGGGAACCCACCGGGCGGCTGGCCCATCCGTCCGGAGAGGAGATCGAGCACCGACTCCGGAAACGCCAGCTCGCGGCCCGGAGCGAGCAGATCGGAGGCTTGGAGCCCGTTGGTGACGAGCATCAGGGCGAGATCGCCGACGGCCTTGCTCGTGGGGGTCACCTTGACGATGTCACCGAGCAGTTGATTGACGTCGGCATAGGCCCGGCAGACGTCATCCCAGCGGTCGGCGAGACCGAGCGCGCGGGCCTGCTCGAGGAGATTGGTGAACTGGCCGCCGGGCATCTCGTGGAGGTAGAGGTCGGCATCGGGGGCCTTCATGCCGCATTCGAACGGCGTGTAGTGCTCGCGGATCGCCCCCCAGCTCCGCGCCAGCCGCCGTAGCGGTTCCGGATCGAGTCCGGTGTCGCGCGGCGTGTGCCGGACCGCCTCGACGAGGGCGTTGAGGCTCGGCTGGCTCGTCAGCCCGGCCAAGGGCGCGAAGGCGGCATCGACGACGCTCGCGCCGGCGTGGGCCGCCTCGAGGAGCGTGGCGAGGGCACCGCCGGAGGTGTCGTGGGTG
>SXWA01000119.1 GCA_005791575.1 Planctomycetaceae bacterium | reverse complement strand
AGTTCGAGCACGGCGAACGGCGTGGCGGGATCGGGCACCGTGAAGCCGCGCGGCCGGGGGCGCCGCCGCGACCGCCACAACCGCCAGCCGATCGCCAGGGCACCCACGGCGCCGAGCGCCCCGGCCGCCGGGAGGACCGAGCGGCGCAGCGAGCCGCCGGCCCGGGCCACGGGGCCGCGGAGATCGACCGTCTCGTCGGCGGCGACGAGGTCGGCGTCGGCATAGCGCTGGCGGAGCAGTTCGGCCGTCTCGACCCGCGGCGTCGGGAAGACGAAGGCGCCGGCGGCGCCGGTCGGGCGCTCGAGAGCCACCGTCCAGGTGCGCTCCGTGACGACGGTCGCCGCCGTGGTGTCGGGGTCGAACCGTGAGACCACCACCCCCGTGTCGTTGATCCCGGTCACCGTGAAGCCCGCCACGCGCGGGTCGAGGATCGCCTCCAGGTCGGGCACGAGGCCCCGGGCCGTCGCCCGCACCTCGAGCGCGAGTCGGCCCTCGGCGGCACGGCGGTCGTCGAGGATCTGGGTAAGGGCGAGCCGCTCCCAGGGGCGGGCCGGAGGGGCGGTGTCGCGCGCGTCGAGCACCGTCGGCCGGCTCTCGATCGGGAGGACGACGTAGCCGGCGGTGTCGAGAAAGTCGAGGTCGAGCCGCAGCGCCGGGAGGCGGTCCACTTTCGGATCTTTGGCAGCCAGGAGGAGGTAGGCATAGGGCGTGCGCCGCCAGCCGTACTCGGCATCGGCGCGGCTGGCCACCTTCTCCGATTCGAACGTCACGCTCTTCACCTCGAACGACTCGCCGAGGGTCCGGCGCACGGTCTGCTCGAAGACATCGCGGTAATCCTGGAGCGGACGGCCGAAATTGAAGGCGAACATCGACGACGCCTTCTGGTTCTGCAGGTAGCGGCCGAAGCCCCCCGCCTCGCGTTCGATCTCGCGCGTGTGCCGCAGGCTCACCAGCACCCCGAAGGGGCGCCCGTGGCCCACCCTGTCGGGCCCGTCGATCTCGGCGCGGAGTTCGATCTCGCGGACAAGGTCGCCGTAGTAGTCGATCACCTGCCGGGCCTCGCGCGCCTGTGGATGGTCGCCGGCGACCACGAGCCCGGCGCGCGTGACCCGGTGCTTGACCGCGGGGCCGAGCTTGGAGAGCCGGCTCACGATCCCGGTGGCGAGCCGCTCGGCGTGCCATTGGCGCGGTTCGGCGGCGAGCCTGTCGACCGCTGCGCGGATCCGTTCCGGCTCCCCTTCGACAGCCTGGGTGGTTTCGTCGATCCGATCGGCGTCGCAGGCACCGGAGGCGGCAAGGAACCAGGTCTCGAACGGAGCGGTCGTCCACTGGTCGCGGGGCAGGGTGGCCGTGGCGGCGGCGTAGGCCGCTGCGGCGGTGGCGAAGGCGTCGAGCGCCTCGCGCCGCCGGGTGGTGAACTCCGGGGAATCGGCGAGCGTGCGGCGGAAGTCGTTCTCGTCGTGGGCCAGCGCCGCCGCTGCCGTCTGCAGCGACCAGTGGTCGTCACGTGCGCGGGCTCCCGCCACGAAGTCCCGCGCCGTGCCGTAGCCGGCGAGGACCTCCGCCTTGATGTCGGCCTCACGCCGCTTCGTCTTCGCCTGCTCCTGCACGCTCGGCTTCCGCCACGTGCCGGCGAGGTTGGTCCGCATCTTCTCCGCGAGGGCCGCCGCCGTCCGCGGGGCGACCTGCTCCGCGGGACCGAACACCCGGGCGATCGATTCGGGGCGGTAGACCTCCGCCACGCTGTGGGAGGTGGTGAAGCACTCGACCAGCTTCAGTTCGTCGAGCGGCCCGAGGTCGAGGGCCCGCAGGCGCGCGGTGAAGGCGGCCAGCTCGCCCAGGTTCCGTTCCTGCAGCGACCGCGACAGGGGGATGCCGGTGAGCTGCTCGTCCATGCCGAAGTACCAGAAGAACGGCATCCGCCGCCGGCGTTCGTCGTTGGGGTCATGGTCGAGCTTCCAGGCATCGAGGAGCCCGGGCACGAGCCCGCGTGCCGCGTCGCGGTGATCGGCGGCGAGCCGTTCGAGGGCCGAAAGCGCCGCATCGGCGCGGCCGGCTTTGCCGAGGGCCGCCACCAGTGCCTTCTCGACCCCCGGCCGCTCGGCCGGGGCGATGCGCTCCAGCCACTCCGGTGTGGGGGCCGCATCGAGCACATCGGCGAGTTTCACCGGCCACTGCGGCATCATCTGCCGGCGCTGCTCGATCTCCTGCTGCTCCCAGTAGTACATGTTGCCGTAGGGATCGCGGCGGAAGCCGGAGTCGTTGTCGTCGAGCGACGCCGCCAGCCGAGCCTCCGCCGACCAGCCCCGCGCCGCGATCGCCAGCGGTCCGCGCCAGCGGGCCTCGTCGGCACCACTCCCCGCGAGCACGCCGTCGACCACCGCCCGCTGGAGCGCGAGCCACTCTTTCCGCGGATCGATCTCACGGGGGGACCGGGTCGGGCCGGTGACCACCTGCGCGGCCACGAAGGCGAGCAGATCGGCGGCGGCCGCCGGGCGCGTGGATGTGACCCCGGCGATCCACTCGAGGGCGGTCGCGCGGGGCAGACGCGGCAGCAGCGCCGCGGCGCGGCCGACGGCACGGCGGCGCTGATCGGCGTCGATTCCCTCCACGTCGAGACCGAACTGGACGGCGTCCCAGAGGGTCTCGAGCGTGACGGCCTGCGGATCGCGTGCGCGGGCCGCCTGGAGGCTCCGCACCCAGAGGTCGACGCCGTCGGCGTCACGATCGCGGACACAGTCGGGCAGGGGGGGGAGGAGTGGTGCGATCAGATCGGCGCGGCCGGCCTGCGCCACCAAGGCGGCCGCTTGCCGAAGCGAAAGCGGCGGCGCCGGCCCGTCGGTCAGCGCCGTGACCGCTGCGAGGAGATCGCCCGCCTCCGCACCCGTCTGGAGGATGATCGCCCCGATGCGGCCGAGCGACTCGACACGCTTCCCGTCGTCTGCGGCCAGCGGCAGCGGCGCGGCACGGATCAGGCCGGTGACGTCGTCGATCATGATCGCCGGCAGCGTCGGCTCGGTCGGCTGCCCCGTTGGTCCCGGCTGGGGGGTGGGCAGCGTCGTGAACTGGTCGAGGATCCGGTCGTAGCCCGCCTTCGCCTCGGCCTCCGGCAACGAGCGGAGGAACAGCCCCACCGCCTCCCAGCGCCCGGCAGCGACGTCCCCCGCGAGCGACTCGAGTTGCCGGTCGAAGGGGTCGGGGGTGGCTGGGCCGGTCGCCGGAGGGCTCGAGTCGGCGGGCTGCCGCGCTTGCCGGGCTGCCGTGGCGGCGCCGAGGGCTTCGTCGAGTGTGTCGGCCGGTACCCCGAGCAGGACCACCGCCGGCTGACGATCGAAGGACAACGCCTGGAGCTTGCCGATCCGCTGTTGCGACTGCTCGTCCGGCGCCGGGCCGGAACCCGGCGCGGGAGCCGCTCCGGCAACGCCCGTGGCAGGCACGGTGGAGACGCCCGTGGCAGGCACGGTGGAGACGCCCGTGGCAGGCACGGTGGAGACGCCCGTGGCAGGCACGGTGGAATCGCCCGTGGCAGGTGCCGTGGCCGTCGGCGCGAGGGGCAGCGCGCGGGTGAGCGGCACCGCCTGCTGCGCGAGAGCGACGCACGGTGAGGCCAGGAACCACGGCGAGGCCAGGAACAGCGCCGTGAGGCTGCCCACGCGGACGGGCGTGCACCAAGCCTGCGGCGGCAGTCGAAGGGAAGTCATCGTCCACCAGCTCATCGGCGTCGGTTTCCCCATCCAATCGACTCCGCGTGCTGAGGAACGAGCGAGCGTCCGGTGCGCATCACCGGACGGGGGAGGCCGGTCACGATCCCGAGTCGTCCGGAGGGGGGCCGCTGCCGGCGCCGCGGGCATCGGGGCGGGAGCGTGACGGCGACTTCGACTTTGACGGGTTGCGGCCCTTGCAGGAACGGCACTGGCCACCCTTGCAGGAGCGGCACTGGCTCGGGATCGGCAGACCCTGGAGTTCCTCGGGGTCCATCCTCACGAGACGGATCATCGCCTCGAGATTCTCGCCATGACGGCGCGCCGCAGCGGTGTCGCCGCGGGCTTCCGCCTCGTCGGCCAGGAGGCGCCAGGCCTGGCGT
>SXWA01000118.1 GCA_005791575.1 Planctomycetaceae bacterium | reverse complement strand
CGATCCCGCGCACCCTCCACATGTCGATGCTCGGGATCCGCGACATCTCCAGCCTCGCCACCCCCCCGGCCAACCGGATCGCCGTCGAGACGCGGGCCAGCCGTTGGGACGAAACCCTCATCCGCCACGCCATCGATCGCGAGTTGGCACGGGGCGGACAGGTGTTCTTCGTCCACAACCGGATCCACGACATCCACGAGGTGGCGCACCGCCTCGCGCGGATCGTGCCCGACGCCCGGATCGGCATCGGCCACGGCCGGCTCTCCGAGACGGAGCTCGAGGGGGTGATGCTCGATTTCGTCGCCCACCGCACCGACATCCTTCTCGCCACCACGATCATCGAGAGCGGGCTCGACATCCCCAGCGCCAACACGATCTTCATCGACGAGGCCGACACCTACGGCCTCGCCGATCTCCACCAGCTCCGGGGGCGCGTCGGCCGATCGCATCACCGCGCCTACTGCTACCTGCTCGTCGACGAGACCGGGCGGCTGACGACGACCGCCACCCGCCGCCTGCGCGCGATCCAGGAGTTCTCCAGCATGGGGGCGGGCTTCTCCCTCGCGATGCGCGATCTGGAGATCCGGGGTGCCGGCAATCTGCTCGGCACGCAGCAGAGCGGCCACATCGCCACGGTCGGCTACGAACTCTACTGCCGCCTGCTCGAGCAGGCGGTGCGCCGGCTCAAGGGGATGCCGTCGGCGGAGCCGCCTTCCGTGGCGGTCGATCTTCCGGGGGAGGCCTGGCTGCCCCGCGACTACATACCCGACTACCGGTCGAAGCTCGACGTCTACCGTCGCCTGTCGCGGGCGGCGGCGGCCGCTGAGGTGGACGATCTCGCGGCGGAACTGGGTGACCGGTTCGGCCCCGTGCCCGAAGCCGCACGGCGGCTCCTCGACTTCGCCCGCCTGCGGATCGAGGCGGCGGTCCACGGCATCGATGGTGTCGGGATCGAGTCGGGAATGGTGGTGCTGCGCCACCACGACCGTCCGGCGATCGAGCGGCTGCGCGCCTCCGGGCGGGGGGCCGCGCGGCGGCTCCGGGTGGTGGATGGCCGAACCGCCTATCTCCCGCTCGACCCCGAAGTGATGCGTTCCCCCGACCTCCTCCTGGCGGCGGTGCGGGCGGCCTTGCGGACCGATCGGGCCGCTCCCTATAGTCCGTCCCCTTCCGCCGGCCACGGCCCCACCGCGGCCCGCCGGTCGCCCCTGTCCAGCAGGGTTCGAACGCGCAAGGATCCAGCCCCATGACCCGCCTGCCGATTGCAGCCCGGAACCTGCTTTTCGCGCTGTTGGCGGCGGTCTTTCCGGGGTGGGGAGGGGAAGCCGGGGGGCTGGCAGTGGCGGACGGGCCGACAACCGGCTCCAGCCGCATCGATCCGGGCGTCACCCCTGCCGACCGGCCGGCACCGCTGATGCCGACGGTCCCCCAAGCGGTGTCACGGCCGGCTGACTGGCCGGGTGGCACCCCCGCAGAGCAGCATGTCCTGTCGAGTATCCGTGCCCGCCCCGGCAGCCCGCTCGAGCCGATTGCAGCCGTGGTCGAGGCCGCCTCGCGGTCGCCGGCACCGGCCGACGACGGGGTCGTGCCGGCGCAGTACCAGTCGGCCGCAGCCGACCAGGCGGGCGAGTCGCTCGATGCGGCGGCGGTCGTCGCCCGGGTGGGGTCGGAAGTGGTGCTCGAGGCCGATCTGCTCACCCCCAGCGCCATGGCCTGGCTGGAGAAGGTGTCACCTGGCCTGCAGCCCGAACAGGTCCGCCAGTTGAAGCAGCAGATCTGCCGCCAGGTGCTCCCCCAGCACATCGAATCGCTGATCGTCTACGTCGACGCCCTGCGGACCATCCCCGTCGATCGTCTCCCCGAGATCGAGGAGAAGGTCAACGAGGCGTTCGATCAGCAGCAGCTCCCCCGCCTGGTGAAGGATGCCGGTCTGGCGACGGTGCAGGAGTACGAGCAGCAACTCCGTCGCCGCGGTCTCTCGCTCGACCGCCTCCGGAAGACCTTCTTCGAGCGGGCCCTGGCGCAGCAGTGGGTGCAGCAGCGTGTGCAAACCGACGAGGACGTGCCCCACGCCGACATGATCGCCTGGTATCAAAACCATCTCGCCGACTACGACTTCCCTGCCCGCGCGCGGTTCGAGCAGTGCACCGTCCGGCTCCAGCCCGGTCGGCCCCGTGAGGAAGCCTGGAACCGGTTGGCGGCCCTGGGCAACGACATCCTCGAGGGACGTTCGTTCGCCGAGGTGGCACGGGCCGGGTCGGAGGGACCGCTGGCCCGGCAGGGTGGCCAGAGCGATTGGACCACGCGGGGCAGCCTTGTCTCCAGGGTGCTCGACGACGCGATTTTCACCCTCCCGGTCGGCCAATTGAGCACGATCCTCGAGGACTCCGCCGGCCTGCACATCATCCGGGTCGTCGAGCGGACGGAGGCCGGACGGACGCCGTTCATCGAGGCCCAGGTGGAGATCCGCGAACGGCTCCTCGCCGAACGGCGGGAGCGGGCGATGAGTGACTACCTCACGAAAGTCCGCGAGCGGACCCCCGTGTGGACGATGTTCGACGCCGAGGAGGGAGAAAACGCCACGGCGACCGCCGGACGGGCCACGCCGCCGCGGCGGTGAGCCGGGGCCGCGCTGCCGCGCGGGGAGGGTGGCGTCGCCGTCGGCGCGACCCCGGTGCGCCGGGACGGAGCGGGGGATCCCGGGCAGATCCCCGGTCGATTGCCCACCGGTCGGGCGCGGGCTAGACTCCGCTCCAGACCTCTGCGGGGGCCAGCGGGCCAGCACCGCGGGGCCGTATCCGGAGGTTCGCCACGATGAGCGTGACCACGCCGAAGGCTTCGGCCGCCCCCTCCCCACCCTGGCCGGGAACACGGTCGGACGGGGTTGCCCGGCTGGAGATCGGAGGCCGCTCGGTCGATCTCTCCGTGGTCGTGGGCACCGAGGGGGAGCAGGGGCTCGACATCGCGAAGCTCCGCGCCCAGACCGGCGCGATCACCCTCGACGAGGGGTTCGTCAACACCGGCTCGACCACAAGCGCGATCACCTTCCTCGACGGCGAGCAGGGGATCCTCCGCTACCGGGGCTATCCCATCGAGGTGCTGGCGGACAAGTGCGACTTCGTCGAGGTGAGTTACCTGCTCATCTACGGCAAGCTGCCCACCGCCGCCGAGCTCGAGGGCTTCCGCCGCTCGCTCTCCCACCACACGATGATCCACGAGGACATGCGGAGCTTCTACGGGGGCTTTCCCCGCGATGCCCATCCGATGGCCACGCTGGGGAGCGTCGTCGGTGCCCTCTCGACGTTCTACCAGGACTCGCTCGACGTCCACGATCCCCGTCAGGTCGAAGTCAGCGTCCACCGTCTGCTCGCGAAACTCCCGACGATCGCCGCCTACAGCCACAAGAAGTCGATCGGGCAGCCGCTCATCTATCCACGGAACGACCTCACCTACTGTGAGAACTTCCTCCAGATGATGTTCGCGGTGCCGTGCGAGGAATACCACGTCGACCCCGACTTCGCCGACGCCCTCGACACCCTGCTGATCGTCCACGCCGACCACGAGCAGAATTGCTCCACGTCCACGGTGCGGATGGTCGGGTCGAGCGATGCCAACCTGTTTGCGAGCATCTCGGCCGGAATCTGCGCCCTCTGGGGCCCGCTCCACGGCGGTGCCAATCAGGCCTGCGTGGAGATGCTCGAGCGGATCGTCGCGGAAGGGGGCGACGTCAAGAAATACGTCGACCTCGCGAAGAAGAAGGACTCGGGCTTCCGCCTGATGGGCTTCGG
>SXWA01000117.1 GCA_005791575.1 Planctomycetaceae bacterium | reverse complement strand
CTACACGACGATCCAAAACTGGGCCAACAACATCTACAACCTCGTGACCAAGCGGGCGATGGCCTACGAGGGGGCGCTGATGGAATGGATCGACGGCAATCTCGGCAGCCGGCTGACGATGAAGTACCCGGCCGTCTACATGATGGAGCCGGGGGCACGCGGGGAGATCCTCTCGATCGCGTTCGCGTCGGCCGGTCAGCACCAGGACGCCGGTGCCAAACTCGTCCACGCCGCCCCGCACACCAGCGGCCGGATCGTCTCCAAGAGCATCTCCAAGAACGGCGGCCGGGCGAGCTACCGTGGGCTGGTGCGGATCGAGCCCGGGGCGAAGAAGAGCCGCTCGAGCGTCGTCTGCGACGCGCTCATCCTCGACGACCGCAGCCGCAGCGACACCTACCCCTACATCGAGGTCGAGGAGCAGGATGTCTCGATCGGCCACGAGGCGAGCGTCTCGAAGATCGGCGAGGAGCAGCTCTTCTACCTCACCAGCCGCGGCCTCACCGAGGCGGAGGCGAGCACGATGATCGTCGCCGGGTTCATCGAACCGCTCGTCAAGGAGCTGCCGATGGAATATGCCGTGGAAATGAACAAGCTGATCCAGCTGCAGATGGAAGGCTCGGTGGGGTGAGGCATGACGACGGCAGCCACGAGCCCCGAGCCCACCGCCCCGGCCTTCGACGGCGACGCCCTCGAGCAGGTGATCGCCGCGCATGCGCTCCCCGATTGGGTGACGCAGCGCCGCCGTGAGGCGTTTGCCGTCCTCGCTGCGACCGGCCTGCCCGACCGGCGGAGCGAAAACTGGATGCGCACCGACCTGCGCCTCTTCAAACCGCAGGCGTGGCGGCTGGGGACGCCCCCCGCACCCGGGGCGGCCGTGCCCGCCGGGCTCCTCGCGGAAGCGATCGCGACCGGGACCAGCGGCGACGAGTGGCTGGCCGGAGATCACGCGGCCCCCGTCGCGCCGGCCGCCGCCGGCCGCCTCGCCGGCCGGATCGTGACGCTCGACGGCCATGCTGTCCGCGCGGAGCTCGATCCCGACCTCGTCCGGCGCGGGGTGCGGTTCGGAACCGCGGAGCAGTTGCTGCCCGAGATCGGTGACCGGCTGCGACCGCACTGGTGCACCGTCATCGATCCGGCAGCCGACCATTTCGCCGCCCTCCACTCCGCCTTCCATCGGGGCAGCGCCATCCTCTACGTGCCCGACGGGGTGACGGTCGCCGAGCCGCTCCACGTGCTCGCCACCATCAGCGCGGGCGGGATCGACACCTCCCATGTGCTCGTGGTGCTCGGCGCGGGTGCCGAGGCCACGCTGCTCACCGAGACGGCGGGCGGTGGTGCGGCGGGCGCGGTGGGCGGCTTCCACTGCGGGGCGACGGAGATCGTCGTCGGCCGCGGTGCGTTTCTCCGCATGGTGAACCTCCAGAACTGGAACACCGGTGTCTGGCACTTCGCCCGGCAGCGTGCCGTCGTCCATGAGAATGGACGGCTCCAGTGGACGCTCGGCGCCCTCGGCAGCCGGTTGTCGCAGGTGGCGCAGGACGTCGCGCTCGTCGGCCGGCAGGCGGGGGCGCAGGTCAACGGTGTGATGTTCACCGAGGGCCGGCAGCAGCTCGTCTACAACACCCTGCAGCATCACCAAGCGCCGTCGTGCCGCAGCGACCTGCTCTACAAGGGAGCGCTGCAGGATCGTTCACGGCTCGTGTGGCGCGGAATGATCAAGGTCGACAAGGCCGCGCAGAAGACCGACGGCTACCAACGCAACGACAACCTCATGCTCTCCGCCCATGCCCGCGCGGACTCGATCCCCGGTCTGGAGATCGAGGCCGACGACGTCCGCTGCACCCACGGTGCGACCAGCGGACGGGTGGACACCGACCAGATCTTCTACGCCCAGGCCCGCGGGCTGACCGCTGACGAGGCGGCCCGGCTCGTGGTGGCCGGATTCTTCCAGCAGGTTTTCGACCGGATCACGATCCCGCCTGTCCGCGAGGCGCTCGCCCGGGCGATCGGCAGCCGGATCCGGCGGTTGTCCTGAGACCGCAGCGGGGGGAACGCGATGGCCACCGGGGAGGGATCGATGGACGGTTTCGTACGTGTCGCCGCGGTCGGATCGCTCCCCGATCCCGGGCAAACCATCGTCGAAGTCGACGGTGAGGTGGTCGCCTTGTTCCACGTTGACGGGGCGTATTACTGCATCGACGACGTCTGCACCCACGACGGCGGCACGCTCGCCGACGGCCCGCTGACCGGCCATGCCGTCGCCTGTCCGCGGCACGGCGCCACCTTCGACGTGCGGACCGGGGCGGCCCTGACGATGCCCGCCGTGCGCCCCACGCGAGCCCATCAGGTGCGGCTCGGCGACGGCGGGGTGTGGGTGCGTCTGCGGGCGACGGCCGATGGCACCGCGCCGCCGGAGGGCGCGCCGGCAGCCGCGCCTGCCCTGTCGCCGACCGCTGCGGCCAAGGGTGAGACGAGCGGGGGGACTGTGGTGCCTGGCGAGACGGTGTTGCCAGCCGGCATGGTGTTGCCAGCCGGCATGGTGT
>SXWA01000116.1 GCA_005791575.1 Planctomycetaceae bacterium | reverse complement strand
GTCGTTGATCATCTCCAGAAGCATGCGGCCGGAGGAGCGGATGTTCTGCACGTAGCGCCGCTGCTTGTCGTCGAGCGACTGGATCGACCCCAGCACGTCGGAGAAGCCGATGATGCTGTTGAGGGGCGTGCGGAGTTCGTGGCTCATGGTGGCGAGGAAGTCGCTCTTCAGCCGGTTCATCTCGTAGAGGTGGAGATTGGCCTGGGCGAGTTCGTCGACCTTGACGTCGAGGGTGCCGTTGGTCTTCCGCAATTCCTCCTGCGTGTCGACGAGGCCGCGGAGCATGCGGTTGAACGCCACCCCGAGTTCCTCGAACTCGTCGGTGGTGTGGACCTCGGCGCGGGCCGCGAGGTTGCCACGGCGGATCTCGTCGCTGACGTCGCGGAGGTGCTCGAGCGGCTTGACGATCACGTAGCGGACGATCGCCCAGGCGGCGAGCATCGAGAGGAACCAGGTCATGATCGCCGCCGCCAGCAGCGTGGCCCGGTTCCAGTTGATCGCGGTGCGCGTGGCGGCGTCGGGCATCACCACCTTGACCACGGCCATCAGGTCGCCGGCGGCGAGTGTCTCTGGCGGTGGGGCATCGGGCAGCGGGGGTACCGGTTGGGCCGTCGGACCGCGGTACACGTGGCAGACCAGGCACTTCTGCTGGGCGCGGATCGGCTGGTAGTAGTGGTACTCCGTCCGGTCCGGGGTGCGGAACTCGCGTTCCTCGGTGGCGGTGTCGCCCGGACCGGGCTCGTCGACCGTGGCCTCGGGTGCGGGGCGGGAGCGGAAATAATCGAGAACCGCGATGTCGAGCCGCTTGTAACCGGCGGCCTCCTCGTCGGGGGCGGCCGGATCGAGGAGCACCCACTCGTAGGGTTCGCGTTGGAGGTCGCGGCCGAGTTTCTCGATGAGCGGCTCGTATTTCTGTCGGTTGGCATCGAGCGTCACCCAGTGCCGCTGGAGCATGATCGCGTCGACGAGATGCCGGCCGGTGGTGCGCGTGCTCTCGTAGACGAGGGCCTCGGTGCGGCGGCCGTACCACCAGAAACTGCCGGTGATGAGCACGAGCAGGCAGAGCCCGAACAGGAAGCGGCATTTCCGCTCCAGGCTCGTCTCGCCGAGAATCTCGCCCAGTTTGGTGGAGGCCATGGCCGCTCGGTTCCCTGGCAGCCCGTGGCCAAAAAAAGCCTCCCGGGCCTTTGGCCACTCGAAAAGCCGCGCGTTGTCCGGGAGCTGCCCTCCCGCTTGCTCATCCATGAGGGGCCGCAGGCCGTTTGTCCACAGCCGGCTGACGCTCGAATCGTACCCGCCGCCCCCGCGGTGGAGAAACCCGGAACCCGACGGGGCACCCCGTCAGAGCATCTCCACCGGATCGACATCGACGATCCAGGCGACTCCCGCCGGCGTCTGCAGCGCGGCCGACACCCGGTGGACGAGCGCCCGCAGCAGCGCTCCGTCGCTGCCATGCACCTGGAGGTGCCAGCGGTAGCGGTCGCGGAGCCGGGCGATCGGAGCGGGCGCGGGGCCGAGCACGCGGATCGTCGCCATGGGGGCGCCGCCGCCGGCAACCTCCTCGCGCAGCCGGGTCGCCACGTGGCCGGCCCAGGCGGCGACGGTCTCTTCGGCCGGGCCCCGGAAGACGATCCGCACGAGGCTGCCGACCGGCGGATACCCGAGCGCCCCGCGGACCGGCAACTCCTGATTGACGAACGACTCGTAGTCGTGGTGCACCGCGGCGACGATCGCCGGGTGGTCGGGGGTGCTCGTCTGGACCACCACGCGCCCGCCGCGCTCCCCCCGTCCGCTGCGGCCGGCGACCTGCGTGACCAGTTGGCAGGTCCGTTCGGCGGCGCGGAAATCGGGGATATGGAGCGCGGTGTCGCCGGAGAGCACGCCGACGAGCATCACGGCGGGGAAGTCGAGCCCCTTGGCGATCATCTGCGTGCCGACCAGCAGGTCGATCTCGTGGGCGCGGAAGGCGTCGAGGGTGCGCTCGTGGCTCCCGCGGGAGCGCATCGTGTCGGTATCCATCCGGGCCACGCGGGCGCCGGGGAAAGCGCTGCGGCAGTATTCCTCGAGGCGCTGCGTGCCGGTGCCGCGCTGGACCAGGTGCGGGGCCCGGCAGGCGGGGCAGTCGGCCGCGAGGCGGGTGACGAGGCCGCACCCATGGCACACCCCCCGATTGCCCGGCTGGTGGAGCGTGACCGCCAGATCGCACTGCGGGCAGCGGACCGCGGCACCGCAGGCGCGGCACTGAACGTGGGTGGCGAAGCCGCGGCGGTTGAGGAGCAGCATCACCTGCCCACCGGCGCCGAGGGCCCAACGGATGCCGGCCGCGAGCCGCGGGCTGACGGGGCCGCCACGGCGGTTCTCCGGGGTCCGCAGGTCGACGGTGATCACCGGCGGCAGCCGCCCGGCGCCGACGCGTTCGGGCAGCCGGCACATCCGCCAGGCTCCCGCCCGGCAGCGGGCGAAGGTCTCGAGCGCCGGCGTGGCCGAGCCGAGCACGAGGGGGACCCCCGCCTCGCACGCGATCCATTCGGCCACGTCGCGGGCGTGGTAGCGCGGAGCGGTCGATTGCTTGAAACTCGACTCGTGTTCCTCGTCGATGACGATCAGGCCGAGGCGCGGGGCGGGGGCGAAGACGGCGCTGCGGGCCCCGACGATCACGTTGGCGCCACCGGCAGCGATCAGCCGCCACTGGGCATGCCGCTCCGCCGGGGTGAGGTGGCTGTGGAGCACCGCGACGCGCCCGAAGCGCGCCCGGAAGCGATCGCAGGTCTGCGGGGTGAGGCTGATCTCGGGCACGAGCACGATCGCCTGGCGACCGTGGGAGATGGTCTCCTCGACCGCCCGGAGATAGACCTCTGTCTTGCCGCTGCCGGTGACACCGAAGAGAACGATCGTCTCGTGCCGCGCCTCCGCCAGCGGCGCCCGGATCGCTTCGAGGGCCGCCGCCTGCGCGG
>SXWA01000115.1 GCA_005791575.1 Planctomycetaceae bacterium | reverse complement strand
TGCTTGGCCATCTTCGGATCCATCCCCCCATACTTCGTCCGCCAGCGGTAGTACGTCTGCTGGCTGATACCAAGCCGACGGCAGACATCGGGCACCGTCACGCCCTTCCCAAGGTCTACGTCAGCCTGTCGAAGCAGGCTCGCGATCTGCTCTGCGCTGTGTCGCTTCTTCATCCGAGAGCCCTTTCCAGCCCCAAGCGGGGCACGAGGATTCTCTCACAAGAACTGGCTCAGGATTTGGGGAGGGGATCATGGGCAGCCTTTGATGCCCACCGGAAGGCGTTTCCGGAGCCAGCGCCTAACAAATCGTCTAACAGTGCCCCGGATGGGGGTGTCGAGGAGACCCCCGGTGAGGAGCGTTCGCCGCAGGAAAACAGGGACACTCGCGACTAGGCCCGGTAGGATTCGAACCTACGACCAAGGGAGTATGAGTCCCCTGCTCTCACCGCTGAGCTACGGGCCCGCGTGGTTGTTGTACAGCGGTTTCCCCGTCGGTACACCCGGGGCATGCAGGTGACGACCGCCCGGAGCGTCGCCCCCGTCCCCGAGAGCGACCCTACTGGCATCGGCTCGGTGCTCCCCCTCGTCACGGGCTCTTTTGGGGCTCCTCGAGAGGCGCCGCAGGCGAGCCGCGTGAGCCGGGCTGGGCCGGGACGACGAGCGTCAGGAAACGGAGTTGCCGACGCCGACGGTCAGGCCACGGGACTCGTAGCCGCACTGGCACCGGCCGTCGACGAGGAAGCCCATGGGAAGCTGGTCGCTCTCGGTGGTCAGGTTGAAAGGCGTCGTCGAGGTACCGGCCGCATCAGCTTCAACTTGGCCGCCCGGGGCAGCTTCTTGATGGCAGCCTCGCGCGCGATCCAATGCCAGCCGCAGGGCGACACGGCTCACCACGGCAGAAACTCGACCCGATTGCGGATGTCGTCGGGATTCATGAGCGAGGCGATCAGCACGAGATCGCGGATCGCCGCGCCGATGGTGATCCGCAACTGATGGGCGTACACCATGCCGGTGAACTCCCGTCCGGTCTGCTGCCACGCCGCCGCCAACACCAAGAAGTCGCTGTCTTGCGTGAATATGACGCGCCCGAGATCAGTTGCGCGTTGCAGGAGAAGCACGTCGTCATGATCGGCCGTGCCGTCCGCTTCCGTTGTCAGCACGTCGATGCCCTGCTGCCGCACGCCGACCACGATCGCCCGTGGCACGTGGTGGTCGAAATACAGCCGGAGGCTCACGCGCGCCCCCCGCGCTTCAGTATCTCGCGCAGCAGAGACGGGGGCTGTTGGCCTGCAACGCGATCAGCCTCGGCCAGTTGCTGGGCGATGACGGCGTCGAGGGCCTCGCGATGATCGTGGTAGTACGCCAACGCGGCGTGAATCTGCCCCATCGTCAGGTGCGGATGCTGACGCTGGATCTCCTCGGCGTCCCAGTGATGGGCGAGACTGTCAAGGGCAATCTCAACGACTTTGGTACGCATGCCTTCGAGATAAGGCACACCGTCGGCGCTCAATTCGATATGCGGGTAGGAAACGGTCGCCATTTTGAGCTCCTTGGGAATCCACGCCTGTGGCCGGTTGCCCGCCCATGATTCTATCGCGATGGGGGTGTCGCTCCACCGATCGCCAGAACTTCGCACGACAGCGACCGCGCCAACCAGCAAAAAAACAACGAGGCGCGGTGTGATTCGAACACGCGACCACATCGTGCAGGATCTCGAGCTGCCCGAGGCCCATCGTCGTGTCGCCGATCCGGTCGGCGGGCATCTGGAGGAGGTACTCGGCGATCGCCACGCCCAAGCTCACCCCAAGGTCGCCACGAATCGAAGCCGGAGGCCGCAGGTTCGATCCCTGCCGGGTGCACTGTGACTCGCCATCGGTCCGCGTAGCTCAGCTGGACAGAGCGGCTCCCTCCGAAGGAGCAGGCCGCAGGTTCGACTCCTGCCGCGGACAGTCCCTGCACCCGTAGCTCAGCGGACAGAGCGCCGGCCTTCGAAGCCGGGCGTCGGGGGTTCGAATCCCTCCGGGTGTGCTCACCACTCGCATGCCGCCCCAAGCGGCAGCCCCCCGGCAACGGGGCATCGACGGTACGGCCCCCGAGGCGGAATGGGTGACCGGCCCCGCGGATGCCGCGGCACCGGCTCTGCCTGTCGCGGCCGCTTCAGTCGGCCGGGATGCAGCGGCCGCGGGCCCAGGCACGCAGTGCCTCCACCCGCTCCCGCAGCACCACCGACAGCGGTCGCGTCGCGGCGATCGCCGCGAGGACATGCTCGGTGGTCAGCTCGACCCCGCCCGAAAAGGCAGCGTACATCCCCGTCACCACCGCCTGCTCGATCTCGGCGCCAGACAAGCCCGCGGCCGCGGCGGCGAGGCGCTCGAGGTCGTGGGCGGCCACGTCGCGCTTCCGGCGGCGGAGATGGATCGCGAAGATCGCGCGCCGCTCCGCCGCACCGGGAAGGTCGACGAAGAAGATCTCGTCGAACCGTCCCTTGCGCATCAGCTCCGGCGGGAGCTGGGTGATGTCGTTGGCCGTGGCGACGACGAAGATCGGGTGGCGGTGGTCTTGGAGCCACGTCAGCAGCGTGCCGAACATCCGTTGCGACAGGCCCCCGTCGGCCGAGGCGGCTCCCGACGACGCGAATGCCTTCTCGATCTCGTCGATCCACAGCACCACCGGGGCCATCGACTCGGCCTGAGCAAGCGCCTCGCGCATCCGCGCCTCGCTCTCACCGATGAACTTCTGGTAGAAGACGCCGGGATCCATCCGCAGCAGCGGCATCTGCCACGACGCTGCCACGACCTTGGCGGACAGGCTCTTGCCGCACCCCTGGACGCCGAGGAGGAGGATCCCGCGCGGCGGGTCGAGCCCGAAGGCCCGTGCCCGCGGCGCGAAGCCACCGCGGCGCACCTCGAGCCAGCGCTTCAGTGCAGCGAGCCCGCCGACGTCGTCCGGGCCGACGTCGGCAATGCGCGCCTCGAGGCAGCCGGAGGCCGCGAGCAGGTTGCGTTTCGCCTCCATGATCCGCGGCAGGTCCCTGCCGTCGAGAACGTCGTCGTCGACGATCGCCTCCATCACGACCCGCTCCGCTTCGGTCGTCGTCAGCCCGCGGAGGAGCAGCACGATCTGTTCGAGCTCGCGCGCCGTGAGCCGGGCGGCGACATCGCGCAGGGCCGTGCTGCGCACCTGTTGGAAGGTCCGTTTGACGATCCCTTCGAGCTCTTCCTCGTCGGGCCAGCCGAGCGGCGCCGGGGCGGCGAGACGCCGGACCTCGGGCGGAAGGGGGGCGGCATCGACGAGGATCAGCGTCCAGGGCCGGTCACTCGGCGTGAAGCACAACTCGCGCAGCTGGCGCACGACCTGCGGGTCGCGGCAGTGCGGCGCGAGGTCGCGGAAAACGTACACGGCGCGGAACGTCGTCGCCTGCACGTGCCGCAGTGCCGCGGCCGCCTTTCCGGGCTCGACGTGCGTCTGGGCCGGTGACGGCGGCGTGTCCACGAGTCCCTCGGTCACCGACCAGGTGACCAGCGCGCAGTGCTCCCCGATCGCCGCCCGGATGAGGCGGAGGGCGCGCGGCTCGTCGGCGGTTTCGATGGCGATCAGCGGGTGTCGGGCCTCGACGAGCCGCTGCACGGAGTTCGACTTCATCACTCCCCCCGGGGCGCCGCCGCGCATCGGGACGCGCTCGGCAGCGGCAGAGTATATTCCGCCGGCAGCGCTACCCCGGCGGCGACGGACGATGGCCAGGGCACACCCGCGGGAGACACGGCGATGGAAGGAGGATCGGCCCGGGAAGTCCGTCCGATGCGCGCGATCCTCGCCCGCGGCCCCGTGATCCCGATCGTGACGATCGACGACGAAGCCGTCGCCGCTTCACTCGCGCGGGCGCTGGTCGCCGGCGGGATCCACGTCATCGAAGTCGTGCTGCGGACCCCGGCGGCCTGCGCGGCGGTGCGCGCGATGCGCGCCGCGGTCCCCGAGGCCGACATCGGCCTGGGCACGCTGCTGTCGCCGGCCGACGTCGATCGCGCCGTCGCGGCCGGGGCGACGTTCGGCGTCTCCCCGGGCCTGACGCCGGAGATCGCCGCCGCGGCACGAGCCTGTGGCCTTCCCTTCCTCCCCGGCGTGGCGACACCGAGCGAGGCGCTGGCCGCGCGGAGCCACGGGTTTCTCGAGCAGAAGCTGTTTCCGGCCCACGGCGCGGCGGGCATCGCCTTTCTCCAGGCGGTGGCACCGGTCCTTCCCGACGTCGTCTACTGCCCGACCGGCGGCATCCGCCGCGAGGATGTCGCCGCCTACCGGAAGCTGGCCAACTGCCCGGTGGTCGGCGGCTCGTGGGTCGCACCGGCCGACCGGATCCGCGCAAGTGACTGGGACGCGATCACGGCCCTGGCGAGGACCGCGGCCGCGGGTTGACCAGAAAAATGACTGCGGTCACGGGCGCACGCACCGGCTCGGCCACCGCGGCTGAAAAGCAGGGGTGCATCCGTCTCGCCCGGCACGCTCCGAGGCTCCACCGGCCGAGTGAAAGCCTGCCGACCTGACCGCAAATCGCGAGGTACGCTCCCTTGGCGGCTCTTCCAGCATGTCGTCGCACCTGGCAGGCTCATCCGATGACCTTCCCCCACCTCCGCGCCTTCCTGCTTGCCGCCCTCGCGCTGGTCCCGGTCGCCGCCCACGCCGCCGAACCGGCCCCCACTCCGGCCAAGGAGCTCGCCCTCGACGACCGGCTCGACCCGGCGGTGATCTACCGCTATGACCCGCTCACCGAGATGCTCGCGCCCGTCGCCCGGAAGGACCTCAAGGCCGACAACGTCTACTTCCGCCCCGCGGCCACGGGGGGCAGGCACGTCTGGAGCCAGTTCGACGGGGCCGGACAGTTCCGCTACGAGCTCGGCCCCGGCTCGTCGTTTCCGGTGCGCCTCTTCGATCCGGTCGCCGACCAGGAGACGCGCCGCAAGGCGCTCGAAAAGCGCGCCCCAGAGCTGGCCCGCCGGCTGGCGACGCAAGGTGCGCGGCCGTCGCTGCGGATGGACGACAACGGCCGCTGGCGGATCGACCAGGCGACCAACTCCGGGCGGATCTTCGACCTCGCCACCGGGGAGCGCTACGAGTGGCAGCTCGGCCGCCCCGTCCCGGTCGTCAACACCGGGGGAAACTCGTGGGCCTGGACCGGCAGCGGCTACCGCTCGACGACCGTCGGCGACGGCGGCGCCGAGCCGGTGATCGACGATTTCTGCCCGCCGGCCTGCGCGGTTCGCAGCTGCCGGCCGTGAGTGCGACCGTCCCGGCTACGCCCTCACCTCCCAGCCGTCGCGGTAGCGCGGCCGGCCGATCAGCTCCAGCGCCGCGGGATTGTCGAGGATCGCACCGCTGACGGGATCGCAGCGCACGACCGTGCCGGTGCGGTAGGCGAGATTGCCGAGGTGGCAGAGGCGCGTGCTCCGCTGCCCGACGTCGATCGGGCTGTTGAGTTCCGCGGTGCCGCGGACGGCGTCGAGGAAGTTGCCGATGTGCGAGGCATCGCCGGTGCCGGCCACGGAACTGGTGCCCTGCGACACCTCCACCCCCTTGGGGTCGTAGACCGTCCAGGTGTCGCGGTGGATCGCCATCGTGCCGGCATCGCCGTAGAAGACGATCTCCGCCAGCGGCTTCTCCGCGGCGCGCGGATGGGAGGAACTCTGCACCCACTCGCACCCGGCGTGGCCGAAATCGTAGGCGGCCGTGCCGGTGTCGGGGGTCTCCTGCGCGTCGGCGAAGGCATACCGGCCGCCGGTGTAGCTGGTGCGCAGCGGATGCTCGGCCTGTAGTCCCCAGCGGAGGATGTCGAGGAAGTGGATGCCGTTGTTGCCCAGTTCGCCGTTGCCCCAGTGCCAGAACCAGTGCCAGTCGTAGTGGGCCAGTTGCCGCGGATCGTGGCGCGGGTCGTCGGGCACCGGTCCCTGCCAGAGGTTGATGTCGAGATCGGCGACGGAGGCGCGCGCTGCCGCCCCCACCGCCCCGCGCGCCGCGTAATAGAAACCGCGCCCGAACCGCACCGGACCGATCGCCCCGCCATGGAGCGCGGCGATGGCGTCTTTCATCCAGGTGCGGCGCTGGTTCCCCATCTGCACCTGCCTGCCGGAGCGGGCAGCGGCGGCGACGAGCCACTCCCCCTCGCGGATGTCGTGGCTGCCCGGCTTCTCGACGTAGACGTGCTTGCCCGCCGCGAGGCAGAGGAGGGAGGCGGGTGTGTGCCAGAAGTTGGGGAGTGCGACGAACACGCAGTCGACGTGCGGATCGTCGAGACCGGCGCGGAAGTCGGGAAGCGCGCGGCAGGGGGCCTTCTGGCTCCCCTCCACCCCCTTCATCGCCACCGCCAGGCGCCGCGGATCGACCTCCGCCAGCCAGGCGATCTCCACGCCGGGCAGGCCGAGGAGGGTCTTGATGTAGGCGGCGCCGCGGCCGAGCCCGACGATCCCGACGCGCAGGGTGCGCGGCGGCTCGGCGGCGCGCGCCGCGCCGAACGGCATGCTCGCGGCCCCGAGTGCAGCAGCCCGGAGCCATGCGCGCCGGGGCGAAGGAGCGGGGAGGAACAGGGGGGATTCCTGCGCGCTGGGCATGGTTCGGGCTCCGGAGGAAATGGAATCTGGTGATGGGACGGCAGCGGCCGATCGCCGACACGGGCACACGGACCGTTCGTCAGGCCTGCTTGGCGAACAGTCCGTAGAGACGCAGCGTGCCGTCGGCGAGCGCCACGGCCACCCGCCGGCCATCGGGCGCCAGGGAGAGGCCGCGGCCGTTGGCGGGGAGCTTGAGCGCGTGGAACTCGGCGGCCTCACCCGGCTTGAAGAACCGCAGCCAGCCGCCACCGCCACCGCCGGCGACACTCACCCAGTAGCCCTGCGGGTGCCAGGCGATCCCCCAGCAGACCCCCTGCTGCTTCTCCTTCGGCTCCTGGACGAGGGCCTGCTTGCCATCGGCGAAGTCGAGGAGGCAGACGGCCGGATGGCCGACACCGGCGAAGGCGTTGCTCACCGCGGTGATGCCGCCGACGGCGAGCTGACCGCCGTCGGCCCGGAAGGCGATGGTCCGCGCGCCACCGATGTCGGCACGGAATTGGGTGTCGTATTTCCAGAGCGCTTCGGCGCGCCCGACGTCGCGGACCGGTCCGCCGGCGGCGTTCCATTCCTTGACGAACCCCTTGAGATCGCACGACACCAGCCCCTGGCCGTCGGGCCGCCATGCCACCGCGTAGACATGCGATTCGTGGCCGGGGCAGGTGGCGAGCGCCGCGCCGTCGGCGGCGCGCCAGAGCTTCACGAGGCGGTCGTTGCCGCAGGTGGCGATCGTGGCCCCGTCGGGGCTGATCGCCACCCCGCGGATCCAGCCGGCATGCGCCTCGATCAGCCATGCCGCCGGCCCGGGCTCCCCCAGCGGCCAGGCGCCGAGGCGCCCGTCGTAGCCGCCGGTGAACGCGCGACTGCCGTCGGGGGCGTGACCGAGCGCCCAGACCCAGCTGTCGTGGACGGCAGGGCCGACCCCGGGGAGGACCAGCGCCGCGGAGGCGTCGGCGGCGAGCCGGTGCACGGCGCTGTCCTCGGCACCGAAGACGATCCACCGGCCGGTCGGTTCCCAGTCGCACGAGACCAGCGCCCGGTCGTGCTTGTGGCTGACCAGCTCATGGGCCTGGGCGGGATCGATCGGGGGGGCGTCGGCCATGGTGGGCCCAGCGGTGTGGAGGGTCAGGAGAGCAGTTCGGTGATCGGGCCCTTGGCCGGGTCGGCGATCGTGACCTCGCGGCCGCCGACGGCGAACGTCGCGGAGGAATCGACGCCGATCGCCCGCAGCACCGTGTGGAAGACATGCCCGTGATCCACCGGTCGGTCGACCACCTCGGTGCCGTCGGCATTCGTGCGGCCGACCACGGCGCCGCGCTGGATGCCCGCCCCGCCGAGGAGGATGCTCCAGCTCTTCCCCCAGTGGTCGCGGCCGTAGCCGGCGTTGATCCGCGGCGTGCGCCCGAACTCGCTCATCACGCACACCACCGTGTCGTCGAGGAGACCGCGCACGGCGAGGTCCTCGACCAGCGTGGCGAACGGCCGGTCGAACTCACCGAGCTGCTCGATGTGGAAGTCGAAGTTCTCGAAGTGGGTGTCGTAGTTGGAGTGGTTGACCTGCACGAAGGGCACGCCGTGCTCGAGCAGGCGCCGGGCCATGAGGCAGTGGCGGCCGAACTCGCTGCGGCCGTAGCGGTCGTGGTCGCGCTCCGGTTCGCGGTCGACGTCGAACACGCTCCGCTGGTCGAGCAGCTCGAGCGCCTGGCCGTGGGAAAACGTGTAGGCGTCGGTGTCGGCCGTGCGCCGGCGGCCGCTGAACCGGTCGTCGAGGCGGGCCCGCAATGCCGCACGGCGCCTGTCGGCCTCGACCGCCAGCCCCGCGGGGCGGTCGGTGAAGGCCGGCGGCTTGGCATCCTCCATGATCACGCCGGCGTAGCGCGGGCCGAGGTAGGAGGCGTTGCCGGGTCCGCCGCCCGCGCCGCGGATGAGCACGTGCCCCGGGAGGGGGAAGTCGTCGGTGAGGCAGGCCCTGGCGACGACCGCGCCGAGATCGGGCACGTCGAGGGGAACGGGCTGGTCGCGCCCGCTGAACATCTCCCGTTGCCCGCGCCCATGGTCGTCGGAGCCGCCCGTCATGCCGCGGACGAGGCCGAGGTGGTGCATCTGCCGGGCGGTGCAGGGCAGCAGTTCGCTGACATGGATTCCCGGCACGCTCGTCGGGATCGCGCGGAATGGCCCGCCGGTGGCGGTGCCCGGCTTCGGGTCCCAGCTCTCGAGTTGGCTGACTCCCCCGTGGAGGAAGATCTGCAGCACCCGCTTGTTGGTGCCCGCCACCGCGCGGGCGAGGGCCGGCCGCGCGGCGAGCGAACCGGCCGCCGCGGCGGCCATCCCCCCGAAGAGCGCCCGGCGTGAAAGCCCGTGCTCGGCCGATCCACAGGGTCTGGCGAAACGGGCCATGGCCGTCGTCTCCACGGAGCATGCGGCGGGGTGCGTCCACCCCCCGCCACACACCCGACTATCGGGGTTTGAAGGAAACCTCAGTGATTGAATCGAAACTCGGCGCTGGCCAGAAGCGCCCACGCCACCTCGGCGACCGCGGCGGCCCGATCGGTGGCCCGGCCGGCGAGCAGCCCGACGACATCGGCCGCCTCGGCGGCGTCGGGTGGCCGGGAGAGGACGCCGATGAACAATTCGTCGGCCACGGCGGCATCGTCGGTCAGCGCCGCGAGGCGCTCGACGAGGGTGCCACCCGTCGCCTGGAGCTGGGCCGTCAGATCGGGTCCGTTGCCCAGCCACAGCGCCTGGTTCACCGATGCCTGGAACTCCCCCGCCAGCGGGTCGCCGTAGAGCCCGGCGACGGTGCCGAGCAACCCGGCTTTCTGCTCCACGGCACCGAGCTCGACAAGCAGCGCGCGGACCGCGGCAGCCGCTTCGGGCGGCGCGGCGGAAAGGCGCGCGGGGGGCTCCTTGTCGATCTTCGCCGCGGCCGCCGTCCGCGCCGCCGCCATGCCGCCGGTGGCCGTCACCAGCGACAGGGCGAATTGCTCGGGAGACAACGGCCGCAGCCGCGCCACCTGCCCGAGTGTGGTGCGCTGCTGGTCGATGCTCTCCTCGAGCAACCGGGTGGCCGGATCGCCTGGCGGGAGCTGCCCGTGATGGAGGATGTCTCGCGCCAGCCGGAGCCGGGAGTCGATCCGCGCCACCGCGGCGACGGCCGCCTGCCACGCCTCACGGGCCGTCACCGCTTCCCGGTCCGCGGCGGCGAGATCGGACATGGCAGGCCGCTTGGCCGCCGCCACCGCGACCGCCTCCCGCGCCGCCGTCAAGGCACCGCGGGCCGTCTCCTCCTCCTTGGTGCGCGTGGCGAGCGTCGCCTTGGCAGCCTCGATCACCGGGGCGAACTCCGCCGCCCGCGCCGTGATGATCGCCGTGGCACCCGCCAGCACCTTGTCGTCGGGCAGGAGCGCGGCGGCCGCGGCGGCCTGCGTGGCCGCCTGCCCGAGGGCCTCCCCCTGACCGGCCTTCTTCGCCACGTCGTCGGTCGCGGCCCGTGTCGCCGCCGCTGCCGCATCGGCCGCGATGCGGGCCTTGTCGCGCGGCTCGACCAGGGGGGTCACGGCCGCCAGCGCCGCGGTGTCGGCATCGAGGAGCGCCTGCCAGCGCGCGGCAGCCGCATCACGCTGTGCCGCCAGCGGTGCCACGGCCGCATCGGCGGCGGCGCGCTCGCCGACGAGCCGTTCGACGAGCGACGGCAATTCGGCACGCACGGCGGCGGTGAGCGGCGGCGGCTCGATGGCGCGGCCGTAGGTGCGCGAGAGGACGAGGCCACGGAGCAGCGGACGGATGCGGAACCCGCCGTCGCGCAGGTGACCGGCGAGGAGATCGAGCAGGTCGGGATGGACCGGGGGATTGTCGGGATCGTGGCCATCGAGGGGGTGGACGAGGCCCCGGCCGAAGACCAGTGCCCAGAGGCGGTTGGCGAGCACCCGGGGAAACTCCCCCGACTCGACCAGCATCCGCGCAAGCGCCTTCCTCCGGCTGTGCACCGGCACAGCGCGGACCTCCTTGGCCGGCGCCGTGACGTAGGCGTCGCCCGGCTCCGGGAGCGGCTCGTCGAGGAGTGTCAGCCCGGCGGGGACGCGCGGCCGCACCCCCTTGGCCGACTCCTTGGTGAACACCGATGTGTAGTCCACCTCGCCGTCGGCGGTCTCGCCGACGAGCGCCGGCTGATCCTTGGGGGGCTTGAAGAGGCTGCTGCGCTGGAGGAAGGCGCGGAGGCCGTGGTAGTCGGCCTGCCGGAGGTCGGCGTTGTCGGGGTGGTCGTGGCACTGGCAGCACTCGAGATCGCGACCGAGGAACACGCGGCCGATCGAGCGCGTCAGCCGGAGCGGATCGACCTCGCGCGTGAGATGGAAGGCGACGGCGGGCCGGGTGGCGGCGTCGGCGCCGTCACTGCCGATCACCTCGGCGCAGAGCTCGTCGAGCGGCCGGTCGGCGGCGAGCGCCGTGGCGAGGGCTTCGCGCCACGTTGCCGCCTCGGCGCCGGCCCCCTTCCGCTCGAGGAGCAGGGCGTCGAGCACGAGGGCCATCTGCCGGGCGAACGCCGGCGATGCGAGCAGCTCGTCCACCAGGCGGCTGCGTTTGTCGGTGGCGGTATCGGCGAGGAAGCCGCGCACCTGTTCCGCCGCCGGGATCGTGCCGACGAGATCGAGATGGACCCGGCGGATGAAGTCGGAGTCGCCGCAGGGGGCGGCCACCGGCCCGACCGCCTCGCGCTCGACGATCGCGTCGACGGCGGTCGCCAGATCGGCCGGCGGCGCCACCGGCTCGCCGGCGGGCGCAACTGCCATCGCGGCCAGCAGCAGCGCGACCAGGCCGCGGCAGGGGTGCGGCATCATCACGGCGCGGACCTGAAACGATCCGCGGTGGTCGAACGCCCCGCTCCCCATCGCCACCTCCGGGGTTCCGCCACGGACCGAGAGGACCAGCGTCAAAAGCCCGAATACCCTACTCCAGGGTGGGGCAGCGTGCAACACTCCATCGCGACCGCAGAGCGCGGGACGTTTCAGAGGGCGCGGGCCGTGTCAGGTCGTTGCCGGAATCCGCAGCGGGGGGCGGTTTTCGGCCACCGTGTCGATCTTGCCGTCGCGGAGGCGGATCACGCGGCGGGCGCGCGCGGCGATGTCGTCCTCGTGCGTCACCATCACGATCGTCCGGCCGGCGTGGTTGAGCGCGTCGAGGAGATTCATGATCTCGTGGCTGGTGACGGTGTCGAGGTTGCCGGTGGGTTCGTCGGCGAGGATCACGTGCGGGTTGTTGACCAGCGCCCGGGCGATCGCCCCGCGCTGCTGCTGTCCGCCCGACAACTCCGTGGGGCGATGGTCGAGCCGCCCGGCGAGACCGACCAGGGCCGCCAGCTTCAGGCAGCGCTCGCGTCCCCCCGGCAGCGGCGGCCTCTGGTAGGAGAGCGGCACCTCGATGTTCTCCACCACCGAGAGTTGCTGGATGAGGTTGTACGACTGGAAGATGAAGCCCAGGTAGCGGCCGCGCAGCCGCGACAGGGTCTCGTCGTCCATGCTGGCGACATCCTGACCGGCGAGGATGTAGCGGCCGGTGGTCGGCCGGTCGAGGCAGCCGAGCAGATTGAGGAGCGTGCTCTTCCCCGACCCGGACGAGCCCATGATGGCGACGAAGTCGCCCTGGTGGAAATCGATCGACACGCCGTCGAGGGCGCGCACGTCGTGGCCGCCGAGCCGGTAGACCTTCGTCACGTTCTCGACACGGGCGACGATCTCGCCGCGCAGCGGATCACTCATGGCGCAGCGCCTCGATCGGATCCATCGCGGCCGCGCGGCGCGCCGGGTAGATCCCGAAGATGATCCCCACCCCCACGGAGATGCCGAAGGCGGCGATCACCGACCAGGGGGCGAGCCGCGGCTCGAGGTTCTTGATGTTCGGGGGCAGGGCCCTCCAGACCTCCGGGAGCAGGGTCTCGATCCCCTGCCGCAGCGCGGCGACGGTCGGCCCGCAGAGGAAACCGAAGAGTACGCCGAGGAGACCTCCGGTCCCCGAGAGCACGACCGTCTCCCAGAGGAACTGCTGGACGATCTCGCTGCGCGTCGCCCCCAGCGCCCGGCGGATGCCGATCTCGCGGGTCCGCTCGGTGACGGTGGCGAGCATGCTGTTCATGTTGCC
>SXWA01000114.1 GCA_005791575.1 Planctomycetaceae bacterium | reverse complement strand
GTAGGACCGACACAGCCGTCGTGCTGGCGGGACGTTGCTGCCCGCTCATCCACGGGAAAGTCGACCATGCGTTTCGATGTCTCGGTCATCGGCCTCTACATCCTCGATGTCCTCGGTCGGCCCGTGACCCGGATTCCCGACCGGGGAAACGTCGAGTTCATCGAGGAAATCCGGCTGACGGTCGCCGGCACCGCCGGCGGCACGGTGGTCGACACCGCCAAGCTCGGACTCCGCAGCCTGGCGGTCGGGGCCGTCGGCGACGACGAGAAAGCCGATTGGGTGCTGCACACGCTCGGCAAGCATGGCGTCGACACCTCTGCCATGCAGCGCCTCGAGGGGGTGCCCACGTCGGCCACGATCCTGAACGTCAGGCCCAATGGCGACCGACCCGCCCTGCACGTCCGCGGCGCCTCCGATCACTTCACCGTTCCCGAGGCGATGGAGGACCTCGTCTTCGACGCGCCGATCGTCCACCTCGGCGGCACCGGCCTCCTCCAGGCCCTCGACGGTGCCGCCAGCGTCGCGCTCCTGCGGAAAGCCAAGGCACGGGGCCGGATCGTGACGTTCGACCTGATCGCCGCCCATGCCGGGACGCTCGGGATCGTAGCCCCGCTCCTCCCCTTCATCGACTATTTTCTGCCGTCGATCGAGGAGGCGCGGGACATGTCGGGGCAGAAGACCCCCGAGGATTGCGCGCGCTTCTACCTCGATCGCGGCACCACCTGCTGCGTGTTCACGCTCGGACCGGAGGGCGCCTACTACGCCCACCGCGACGGCACGCGGCTCACCTCTCCGGCGTACGACGTGGCCGTTGTCGACACGACCGGTTGCGGCGACGCTTTCGATGCCGGCTTCATCACCGCGCTGCATCACGGCTTCGATCCCGAAACCGCCCTACGTTTCGCCCAGGCGGCGGCCGGGCTCGTGGCCACCGGCCTGGGATCCGACGCCGGCATCGTCTCGTATGAAGAGACGCTCGAGACCATGCGGACATGGTCGATCAAGGGCTGCGCCAGCGAGTGACGAGGAAGGGGAGACGACGATGACAATCAAGCAATTACGCGATCTGCTCGGGGCCCATCCCGGGGTGGCGATGCACTGGATGCTGCCCGACCGGTCGTTCGTGCCGGTCCACTACCACATCACCGAGGTGGGGCGCGTGCAGAAGGATTTCATCGACTGCGGGGGCACCGTCCGGTCGCAGGCGTCGTGTCTGCTGCAGATCTGGGTGGCAAACGACACCGACCACCGGCTCGAGACGACGAAGCTCGCGCGGATCATGGAGGTCGCGGCGCCGATCCTCGGTTCGGACGATCTCCCCGTGGAGGTCGAATACGAGGAGGGACGCGTGTCGCAGTATCCGCTCGGCGCGGCCGAGGTCACCCCCGCCGGCCTGCTCTTGTCCCTCGGCAGCCGCCACACCGCCTGCCTCGCGCCGGAGAAGTGCGGTGTGGACGGGAGCGGCTGCTGCTGAACGGGTTGCGGGACGGTGTGATCACCCGATCGTGAGCGAGCGTTGCCCGGAGGGGGCACCGTCACCGACGGCGTTGCGGGCGACGACACGGAAGAGATAGTTGGCGCCGCCGATGAGGCCGATGACCGTGGCGGTCGTCGCCGGGGAAACACCGTCGGCGAACGTCGACCAGGTGGCGACGCTCGCCCGGCGGTACTGGATCACGTAGTCGGTGATCGGCCGGCCACCGGTGGCCGGCGCCGTCCACGAGAGCGCGACGCTGGCGGCGCCGGGTACGGCCACGAGAGCGGTCGGCGCACCCGGGGGAGCGACGATGTCGAGCGCCCATAGTTCCGTGCCGTGCGTCTGATCGGCAGCCACGGCGAAGATCCGCCCACCCGCCACTGGCGAGAGGCCGAGCACCGTGGGCTGCTGACCCCCGACGATCGTCGCCGGCTTCGTGCCCGCCGTCGTGCCGTCGGTCTCCCAGAGCACCGGGGCGGTGGGGGCATCATAGGTGCCCTTCACCAGAAAGGAGGCCCGCGTGCCGTCGGCGACGAGGCTGTCGATGATGCTGTCATCGGTGCCGGGCGTGATGTCCTTGACGAGCACGGCCGTCTCGACCCCGGCCACGGTCTGCGTGCGCCACAACTCCGTGCCGGTCTCGGGCGTCGATGCCGTGAAGAAGAGCGTGCCCGCCGCCGGCGTGAAGCGCGGGGAGCCGTAGATGCCCGGGAGCACACCCCCTGCGGTGGTCACGCTCCTCGTCCCGCTGGCGGTGCCATCGGTGACGAACACGTGCGATTCGTATTCCCCGGCGACGAGGGCCCCCTCGATGAACAGCCGGTTGCCCACCGCCGCCAGTCCATATCCCTCGGCGAAGACCGACCCGTCATCGAATGCCGCACGGACGGGAGTCGAAGCCGGGGTCGCCATCCCGTAGATCCGCGTGCCACCATTATCGTAGGCGGAGAAATAGAGCTTCCCGTTCCAGACGGTGAACTCCTCGGTGTCGAAGCCGTCGGCCACGAGCACGGTGCCGGCGTCGGTGCCGTCTGTGCGGTAGATACCGCGACCGTTGGCCGTGTCGGCGCAGAAGATCACGGCGCCGCCGAAGGAGGTGAACCCGAAGCGGCCGTTGGTGGAGGAACTCACCTCGCCGACGGGAACGGTGCCGGCCGCCGTGCCGTCGGTCTTCCAGACCTGACCCTCGAGATCGAAATAGAGGGCATTCGAGAACGTGACGAAAGTGCCCCCGGAGGCGGACGACTGCGACAGCTCCTTGACGAACACCGTGCCGGCGGCGGTGCCGTCGGTCTTCCACAACTGCGTGGCGTTCGGGCTCCACGGGTCGCTCGCCTGCTGATTGACGATGGCGTAGGAGGCCCCGTTGAACAGCGGGCTCGTCGCCGTCAGACCGACTCCCCCGCGGCCGGGGTTGGCGTCCTTGAGGAGCGAGGTGCCGGCGGCGGTGCCGTTGCTGATCCACAACTCATTGCCGTGGACATGGTCGTCGGCGAGGAAGAGGAGCCCGGAAGGGGTGGCGCCGACCGTCGACTCCTGGTAGCCGAACGTCGGGTAGCTGGAATTGGGAATCGTGTTGAGATCGGCGACGAGCGACGGCGCGATCGCGAACGCGATCCTCGACTCGAGCTGCTGGATGCCGAGCGATCGGGTGGTGCCGCGGTCGCGCCGCGGCGCGAATGCCCTGCCCGGTGTGCCCAGCTTCCGTGCCGGCCACCCCATGCCCCGCGAGCCCCGTTGCGAACGCTTCGTATCGGCCATGGCCTGCGTCTCCGAAGCCAGGAAAGACCCTCGAAAAGCCCTTTTCAGCACGCGGCGGTTCTATTGAACGGCTACCGAGCGGTCAGTATTTCGAAGGGGACGCGGAATGGGAGGTGCGCCATGTTTGCAACGCGGTGGCGACATCGCCCATCGTGTCGGCCCACACGCGGGCGGTTTTCGGTCGGATGAAGCGCCGGTGGGTGAGCGGATACCAGGGGATCGACGAGTCGCAGGAACATTCGCGCCACGCGGCGCGCTGGTCCATCACCACCCAGCAGGGTGTGCCGACCCCTCCGGCAGCATGGACGACGGACGTCGGCACGGTGATCACCAGATCGAGCGCGGCGACCAGTTCGCACGTCCGTTGGTAGTCGTCGGCAGTGGTGACTCCGGGCAGATCGACGATCGTGATACCTTCCGCCGCCACCGCGGCGATTTCGGGCGTGGCGTCGTGGTAGGCGAGCGACACGAACAGCGCGTCGTGGCGGAGGATCGGCAGCCACTGCCCGACTGGGATCGTGCGATGGACGGAGTGGGTGTAGGCCGACCCCCCGCGCCAGGCGATGCCGACGAGCGGCCGTCCGGCGGCGCGGGCGCGGAGCGTGGCGCGCATCTCGGCGACCGCTGCGGGATCGACGGAGAGATACGCGCCGCGTTGGGGGAAGTCGTCGGCGGTGGTGCGGAAGAAGCGGGGGAGGTCGCCGATCGGCACGACCCACGCGGGCTGCGCGGCGCCCCGGGTCGGCAGCCCGAACGTGCGCGAGAACAGGCCGGCGAGGCGGGGATTGGCCGCGAGCATCACCTCTCCACCGCGCGACCGGGCCGCATCGACGAACTCCGCGAGGACGCTGGCGAAGAGGATCTCGTCGCCGAGTCCCTGTTCACCGTGGCAGAGCACCATGTCGCCGGCCGTGATCTGCTCGGGGTGCTCCAATCGCGCGATCCCCTCCACCCCGGGCGGACGGGCGACGACGGGCGTGTCGAAGCGGTGTCGGTACTCGCTCCAGCCCTCGCGCCACCGCCCCTGCTCGAGGAGCAGGAGGGAGAGATTCCAGCGCAGCACCGGATCAGCGGGATGGAGGGAGAGCGCCGCGCGGGCGACCACCTCGCCGGCGGCGGGCTCCCCTTCGTTGACGTAGGTCGAGACGAGATTGGTCCAGGCGAGCCGGTGGCCCGGCTCGAGCGTCACGGCGTGGGCGAGCACGTCGCGCGCCTCGGCGAGCCGCTGGGCCGTCCGCAGGACGAAGCCGAGGTTGACCAGTGCCGCCACGAACGTGGGTGCGGCCGCCACGCTCCGCTGATAGCGCTCGAGTGCGAGGCTGTGGTCGCCACGGGCCAGCGCGCAGTTGCCGGCGACGTAGAGCAGGTTCGGATCGCGTGGTGCGCGCGCAAGCGCCCCGGCGAGCAGGGCCTCGCCCCCCCATGGATCACCGGCGGCGATCCGCGCGGTGGCGGCCCGGCAGGTTTCGAGGACGAGTGCGGATGCCATGCGATGGTCCCGATCGGGAAGCGGACAGTCAGTTCCGGTAGACGCAATCGACGTCCTGGAGGACGACGACCCGTGTGCCGGTGATCGTCCGCAGACGGTCGCAGAAGACGACGTGCTCCGCGAGGACCTGCGTCTGGTCGTGGCCGCAGCCGTAGGTGGTCCAGCGGATCCGCGGATCGCGGAGGAGCGCCGTCGGCACCAGCGCCAGCCCGCCGAACGCCGCCGCCACGTCGACGATCGGTCGGTCGGCCGGGATCAACGGCAGCGGATGCGGTGCGGTCGCCCCCGCGCGGCAGCGGCGGCAGCGGGCGAACGCGCAGGACGGATGGTGATGGCGGTGGTCGGCATCCTGGAAGGCGAAGGTGTCGACGTAGTGGTCGGCGATCGCCCGACCGGGCAGCAGCGGGCAGGGGGCGGCGATTCCCGGGATCCGGGCGGCGTCGAACAACTGCTGCGTGTAGCAGGTGAGCATCCCGATCGATTCGGGGCGCGGATCGCGCGCCCGGGCGGCGAACATCCGCTCGAGGATGTCGTCCGGGAAGAAGATGTCGCTGTCGAGCAGGAGGGTCCACTCGTCGTCGGCCGCGGGGGCCCCGGCCATCGCCTCTCCGACGATGAACGAGCGCATCCGGGCCAGCGGCATGATGCGATCATGGTGCTCGCTGCCGGTGCCGTGGCGGTAGCGGATCGCGAGGCGCCGGCTCTCGAGCCGCCCGCGGCGGCCCTGCATGAAGCTGGCGAGCAGGCCGGCGGTGTCGTCGGTGGAGTCGTTCTCGAGGAAGAAGTAGCGGATCGGCAGCCCGGCACGCTCCCAGGCCTCGAAGCGCGAGAAGGCATGGGGCAGGTAGGAGGCGTTGTCGCGGAACAGCGCCACCACCGCGAGCGCCGCCGGGCGCCGTGCCGCGGGGGGCCGCCGGCGGATCACCGGCTCCGGTCGGATCGCGATCGAGCGGCCCGGGCGGTCGTATTCGAGGAATGGCTGCAGGTGTTTCCACTGGCCGGTGAAGTGCACCGACCGCGCACCGGTGACGGCGGCGGGGATGTCCCAGAACGTGCGGTTGAACTCGTCGGGGAGACGCACCGCCTTCGCCCCGAGGGAGCGCATGACGATGTTCCAGTAGGTCGAGCCGGGGACGAAGTCGTTGACCTCCGGGAAGCGGGCGCAGGCGGCGGCGAACTCCCGATCGAGGTCGCGCCGCAGGTAAAAGAACCCGGGCTCCATCAGCACCGGGCCGCCGGTGCCGGCGGGGAGGCCGAATCCATGGCGCTCGAGATCGGCGTGCACCGGCGCCAGCACCAGGGGGTTGGCGACCCAGAGGAGATCGGCCTCCGGGGCGATCCGCTGGATCCCCTGCAGGTCGGCGACGACGTCGGTGTCGGGATCGAGGTAGAGCCCTTCGCGGAGGCCGAACTCGCCGAGCAGCCCCGCGCGCAGGGCATCGAAGGCGAGGAGCCTGCGGCCGGGCAACGGGTCGTCGAACGGTCGGCAGACCACGGTGTGCCAGCCGCGCTCGAGGAGCGTGCCCACCATGCGCCCCTCGGTCTCCGGTGGCGCGGCCGGATCGGTGACGAGGCGGAGATGGCGGCGCACGGTGCCGGAGCAGGCGGCATCGACGAGGGTGGCGAACCGGGGGAGGACGTCGTCCACCCAGTGGTCGGCCTTGCAGATCGTGAGGATGTCGAGGGGGGCGGCAGCGGGGCCGGTCAGAGGAAGCGTCGCCACGGCAGGCCCTCCCGGATCTCGTCGTGCGTCCACTGCGTCCATGCCAGCCAGTGCAGCCACTCGGTGCGGTCGGGGGTGGCGATCGTGTCGGGCGTGTGGCTGGTCACCTCCCAGGCCATCGCCCCCTCGTCGAGCGTGGCGGTGGGGATCCCCGCCAGCACCGTCGCGACGGCGACACTGGAATTGAGCGTCACGGCGAGCCGGCAGTCATCCCACGATTCGGTCCGGGGGAGCCGCGCCGTCGGGCACGCGGCGGGAGGCGGCCCCGGGGCGGCGGGATGGGGGCGGAAGTGGCTGCAGTCCCCGGCCACGGTGCCGTACCAGGCGGCGACGGTGTCGTGGTGCGGCGAATAGGTTTCGGTCTGCCCGCAGAGGATCGTCCGGGTGCCCGCGGTCCTCCAGGGGAGCACATCCACTCCGTAGCGCTCCCAGCGCGAGCCATCGCGCGTCTCGGGCACACGGTGATCGCCACGCCGCCCATGGCCATCGAGCACGATCGACACCCACGCGCCCGGATCGCCGAAGCTGCAGCGGTCGAGCAGGAGGAACGGCCCCTCGGCCTCGATCGCGCGAAAGCAGGAGGTGCCGAGGAGGATCGGCAGGCCGCTGCCGAGCCGTTCGCGCGACCGGGTGACGGCATAAGGCACGCCGATCGCCCGCAGGCCCGCGGCGACGAGGGGGGCGAAGGCCGCCTGCCAGGCGATCCGCGGTTCGACATGGATCACGGCGCGGGTGGCTGCCATGGCGGTTCACGAGAGCGCCGCGAGGGCCTCGCGGACGTGGGCGTCGGAGACGAAGTTGGCGGTGAAGACCATGCGCACGATCCCCTCCTTGTCGATCACGTAGGTGGTGCGCCCGGGCACGAAGCCGAAAATGCTCGGGGCCCCGAGAGCCCGGCGCACGCTGCCGTCGGTGTCGGCCACGAGCGGGAAGGGGAGGGAGTGCTTGGCGGCGAACGCGCGATGGCGCGATTCGGAGTCGGCGCTGATGCCGATCACCTCGGCTCCCGCCTCGCGGAACGCCTCGTAGGAGTCGCGGAAGGCACAGGCCTCCTGCGTGCACACCGGCGTGCCGTCCTTCGGATAGAAGAACAGCACCACGGCCTTGTGGCCGCGCAGGTCGGCAAGTCGGATCGTGGCGCCGTCGGCCGTGGTGAGCGTGAGGTCGGGGGCGGGGTCGCCCACGCGGATCGGTGTCATGGTGGACTCCAGTGGTGGGCTGCGGGCAGGCTCACCCGCCCAGCGCCCACCATCGTAGGCCCTTTTGGACGCCGCGGGGGGGAACGGCCCGGTGCGGCGCGGGCCCTGTCGGCCACTACACTGTCGCCCGGTTGGCCGTGGACAATGGCCGGCTCGATGGCGGGCATGAGGCACCGGGAGAGTGACTCTCGTGTGCAGCGCTGCCCGGCGCGGGGAGCAGAGAGCGGGTCGAAGAGGGTGAAACCCCGGGGAGCAGGCGACATGGAAACGGCGTGGCAGACGGCGGTGCAGC
>SXWA01000113.1 GCA_005791575.1 Planctomycetaceae bacterium | reverse complement strand
GCAGGGCGAAGAACGCGCCGTGCTCGAGCCGGGCCGGAACGAGGTAGTCGCGGGCGCCCTCCGGCGTGCTCTTGCCGAGCATCGGCGTCTCCACGTCGATGAACCCGAGTTCGTCGAAGTGGTCGCGCATGATCTTCACCATCCGGTGCCGGAGGAAGAGATTGCGCTGCATCGTCGGCCGACGCAGGTCGAGCCAACGGTTCTCGAGCCGCAGCTCCTCGCCGGGCAGGTCCGTCGCCGACGGTTGGAACACGGGGGTCACCGCCTCGTTGAGCACCGTGAGCGAACTGCAGGCCAGCTCGATCGCCCCGGTGTCGAGCTTCGGGTTCACCGTGCCCTCGGGCCGGGCCCCGACCACGCCATGGGCCCGCAGCACCCACTCGGGCCGCACCGCCTTCGCGGCCGCCAGCGTGGCCGCCGGACTCTCCGGACCGACCACCACCTGCGTCCGCCCCCAGCGGTCGCGCAGGTCGATGAAGATCACCCCCTTGTGATCGCGGACCCGATCCACCCAGCCGCAGAGGCAGACCTCGCGGCCAAGGTGGGAGGGACGGAGTTCACCGCAGGAGTGCGTACGGAGCACAGGGTGTCCTTTCTGCTGCCGGGCCGGATCGATCGGAATGGGGAAGTGTGACGGCCGGGGAAGGGCAGGGGAAGAGCAGCGGCCGGGCATCGCGCGCCGCCGGGCCGGTGAGGCGAAACGCCCGCGCCGCCGGCCGTGCGTCTGTCAGGACTGGAGCGAGCCGAGCACGAGGAGCACCACCGCCAGCAAGACGGCGATGATCGCCAGCGGCACCACTCCCCAGAGCACGAGCATCCCGGCCATCCCCGTGCCGAGGGCGGAGCCGGCGAACACCGCCGTCAATCCCAGCCCGGTGCCGATGATCGCCAGCGCGAGCGCCACCCATGCCAGCAGCTTCGGGAGCATGTCGTCCTACCTCGCCACCCGTGCGGGCACCGGGCCGCGGCCGGCGTGCCGTTCGGGGTTGAATTCCAGTTCGAGCTGCGGATCGGTTCGTGGCTCGTCGCCCAATTCGCGGAACAGCAGGCTCGGCTGGATGTCGCGGTTGTGCTGATACTT
The DNA here is from genome assembly GCA_005791575.1 of Planctomycetaceae bacterium. Lineage (GTDB taxonomy): Bacteria > Planctomycetota > Planctomycetia > Pirellulales > UBA1268 > F1-20-MAGs016. The sequence goes on along the minus strand of SXWA01000113.1, from coordinate 25,704 downwards.
CTCGCTGGCGTACTCGGTGATCGCCCCGTGGATCTGGTGGAAGAACAACTGGCAGATCGACACCCCGGGGTAGATCTTCACCGGCTGCACGGCGAACATCTCGAGCGTCCAGTAGCCGCAGAAACCCACGTCGCCGAAGCCGGCCGTGACGTGGACGAACAGTCCGAGGCGGCCGATCGAACTGCGGCCCTCGATCATCGGCACGAGGTTGTGTGTCTCGGTCCGCTCGACCGTGCGCCCCAGGTAGAGCTGATTGGGGGTGAGCACGAGGCCATCGGCTGGGATCCGCACCCGCTGCACGCGGTTGCTCTTCCGCATGTCGAGCACCACCTCCTCGTAGACGAGCAGTTCGTCGTGGAGCGAGAGGTTGTAGCTATTGGGGTTGATCTTCGCCTCGTCGAACGGCTCGATGACGATGTTGCCCCCGAGCTGCTGCCGGATCTCGTGACCGGAGAGGATCATGGAGCGGACTCCGTGCGGGGACGGATCGAGCCGGCGGCGGGAAACGGCCTGCCCCCCAAACCGCGACGCGGATTGTACGCCGGCCGGGGCCACCTGTCAGCGACCGCCGTTTTTCCCCGGCGTGCGCGGCAGGCCGACCCGCGGACAGAGATCCTCGATCGGGCAGGCACCGCAGCGGGGCTTGCGGGCGGCACAGACCCCGCGGCCATGCTCGATGAGCCGATGCGACAGATCGACCCAGTGCGGTCGCGGCACCACCGCCATCAAATCGCGCTCCGCCCGCACCGCATCGGTGTTTCGCGTGAGACCGAGGCGGCGCGACAGCCGCCCGACATGGGTGTCGACCACGACCCCTTCGGCCCGGCCCATGCCGCTGCCGAGGACGACGTTGGCGGTCTTGCGCCCCACTCCCGGCAAGGCCACCAATGCGGCGAGCGTTTCGGGCACCTGCCCGCCATGACGGTCCACGAGCCGCTGGCAGCAGCCGCGGATGTTCCGGGCCTTGGAGCGGAAGAATCCGGTACTGTGAATCACCTCTTCCAGTTGGTCGCCGTCCGCCGCGGCCATGCGCACCGGGTCGGGCCAGCGGGCGAACAGGACCGGAGTGACGAGATTCACCCGCTTGTCCGTGCACTGGGCCGACAGGATCGTGGCGATCAACAATTCGAACGGCGACCGGAAGTCGAGGGAGCAGCGGGAGTCGGGGTAGAGGTCGGCCAGCCGCCGGCAGATCGCCTCGGCCCGCTCGGCGCGAACCCGCGCCGGCTCCCGGCCGGATGGGCGGCCACGCGACTCGGCGACCGCGTCGGGCCTGCTACGATACAGGGGGTTTTGACCGCTCCGCCGGGACTTTCCCATATGAGCACCACCGACTCGACGGAGGGCTACGATCCGCTCTACCTGGCGGGGATCGAGAAGTTCAACGAGTGCGACTACTACGAGAGCCACGAGCTCTGGGAGGAACTCTGGACGGAATACCGCGGTCCGTCGCGGAAGTTCTACCAGGGTCTGATCCAGGCGGCGGTGGCCCTCTACCATTTCGGCAACGGCAACATCCGCGGTGCCCGGAAACTGCACGCCAGTGCCCGCGCGTACCTCGAGCCCTACGCCCCCCACCATCTCGGCCTCGACGTCGCCGGATTCATCCGCTCGTTCGAAGAGTGCCTGGCGGTTGTCGTGGCCAGCACGAGCGATGATCAGGTGATCGAACTCGACCCCGAACTCCTGCCGGAGATCCATCTCTCCCCACCGCCGCAGTCCTGATCCGCGGCGCCGCCGGCCAGCAACCGGGCGATCGCTCCCCGTTTGGCAACGGTGGATCCCCGCCTTGCAGGTGATGCCATGTCCGACGAACCGCTCGCGTTTTCCCCCGATCAGTTCTCCGGTCAGGCACGGATGTTTCCGCTGCCGAATCTGGTGATGTTTCCCCATGTCATGCAGGCGTTGCACATCTTCGAGCCCCGGTACCGCGCCCTGCTCGAGGAATCGCTCGAGGACGATCGGCTGATGGCGCTGGGTGTCCTCGCTCCGGGATGGGAGAAATCGTACGAGGGGCGGCCCCCGCTCCATCCGATGGCGTGCCTGTGCCGGATCGCCACCCACCAACGCACCCCACAGGGCACCTACAACGTGCTCCTGCTCGGCGTACGCCGGCTGCGCCTGCGGGAGGAAATCCCCGCCGGCAAACCGTTCCGCGTGGTCGAGGCCGACATCCTCGAGGATGGAGAGCCCGCGATCGGCGACGCCGACCTCGCCGCCGAGATGCAGCGGCGGCTGCTCACCGCATTCAAGCGCGCGATGCCCAAGCTGCCCGACGCCCAGGAGCAACTCGATCAGTTGCTCGGCAGCCAGATCACCCTCGGCATGCTCACCGACATCGTCGCCTACACGATCGACATCGACATGCCGTGGAAGCTCCGTCTCCTGGCGGAAACCGACATCCTCCGGCGCACCGATCTCCTCCTCGAGGCGATGGCGGCCCGGGGGCGGAACGAGAAGGTGTTTCCGCCCCCCTTCAGCGTCAACTGAATCGGAAGGGATTGGTGGCGGGGCACCGGCGCGCGGATGCACCGCCGAACCGGCGCCGCCCGGGCGTCCGGCGGTGCAGCGCGCGGGGCCGGCAAAAGTCTCCTCGCTGAGGCCGGGGCGGCCTCACGCTCGTCGAGCGTTTGCCGATCCCCACGCTCGGTCTCCGCGTGGGGCGCGGGGAGCAGGCGGTCTCCGCGTGGGGCGCGGGGAGCAGGGGAACCTGCATCTGTCCTGGCCTCAACGGAGCCCGGGATTGGCGGCAGTTCGTCGCGAGTCGGCTATCCTGCCGCGAGCAGGAACTGCTGCCATCACGGGCGGATGCACCGCCGAACCGGCGCCGCCCGGGCGTCCGGCGGTGCAGCGCGCGGGGCCGGCAAAAGTCTCCTCGCTGAGGCCGGGGCGGCCTCACGCTCGTCGAGCGTTTGCCGATCCCCGCGCTCGGTCTCCGCGTGGGGCGCGGGGAGCAAGGGGGCACGGGGAGTAGGGGGCATGGGGAGCAGGGGCGGTCGGGGGCTCCGTGAACAGGGTGGGTCCCGCGGCGCCCCCGTGCGGCTTGGTAGACTCGGTCGACCATGGCACCAATCGAATCGTCCACGTCCGATCACCACGGTTCACCGGGGGGGCTGAGCCAAGCGGGGGTCGATCACCCACGGATCGAGCGCGCCGTGCGGGAGATCCTCCTCGCCGTCGGTGAGGATCCCGACCGCGAGGGGCTGCTGCAGACGCCCGCCCGTGTGGCGCGGATGTATGCCGAATTGTTCGGTGGGCTGACACAGGATCCGCGGATCCACCTCCGCACCGCGTTCACCGAGAAGTACGACGAGCTCGTTCTCGTCCGCGACATCGATTTCCACAGTGTCTGTGAGCACCATCTCCTGCCCTTCATGGGCCGAGCGCACGTCGGCTACATTCCCGACGGTCGCGTGGTGGGGTTGAGCAAGCTGGCCCGGTTGGTCGAGGTGGTGGCCCGCCGGCCGCAGGTCCAGGAGCGGCTCACCGAGACGATCGCCGATCTCCTCGAGCAGGAGCTCGGTGCCAAGGGGGTGGCCGTGGTCGTCGAGGCGACCCACACCTGCATGACGATCCGCGGGGTGCGCAAGCCGGGGAGCCTGTGCGTGACCTCGGCGATGAAGGGAGTGTTCCGCGCCAACGTGTCGAGCCGTGCCGAGGTGCTCTCCCTGATCCACGGACACCGACACACATGATCCGGCTGCCGGCCGCATGAACCTGCTGGTCGATTTTCTCTGCCGGATCGGTTGGGGGATGGCGCTCGGCTTGGTCCTCACCCCGGCCGCTGCGGTGCCGGCGGGTTTTTTCCGCGCCAACCTGCTGGTGGTGATGGGGGCGGCGACGTTTGCCGTGCTGGCGCTTGCGGGTGACGGCTGGCTGTGGACCCTGCCGGCCGCAGCGGCGCTGGTCGCCTGGGTGGGGGGCATCCTCTGGCTCGCGGGGCGCACGCGGGGGGGCATCGTGGCCTGCATGCTGTGCGCCAAGCTGCTGGCGACCGCCACCGTGCTGCGCGGCGGTGTCGGCGGGGGGATCGGCGGCGGACTGGCGGGGTTGGTCTCCGGCGCGGTCGTCGGCCTCACGCTCCACGCGATGCTTCTCGGCCACTGGTACCTCAACGCCCCGGGGATGCGTGTCGATGTCCTCCGTCGGATGATCGACATCGCGCTGCTGGCCTGGGGCATCGAGTGCCTCCTGGCGCTGCCGGCGGGGTTGGAGATGATCCAGTCCGCCGCGGCATCCCAGGGCCCGGACCGGGCCACCCTCGCGCTCATTGCCCTTCGCTGGATCGGGGGCCTCGCCGGTCTGCCGGTGCTCCTGGTGATGAGCCGGCAGACCCTCGCGATTCCCAACACGCAAAGCGCCACCGGCATCCTCTACGTGGCTTGTCTGGCCGCGATCACCGGCGACCTCGCGGCACAGCTCCTCGCGGTCGGGGGGTAGCAGGCTGTCAACAAACAGCCGGGGCCAGCAGGCTGTGGACAAGTAGCCTGCGGCACCTCATGAATGAGGTGCCGGGCCCATTTTGGCTCCGTCACTGCTACGATCGGTGTCATGCGGATCAGCTACACATGTCCCGGATGCCATGCCGACATCACCGCCGACGTGGTGATGCCGGTGGCCGCGCTGACCTGCGGAGCCTGCGGGAGCCAGCTCACGCTCCCCGTCGACGCCCTCGCGGCAGGGCCGGAAGGCTCGCCACGGCTCGCCCGCTGCCTGGTCTGCCCAAGCACCGAACTGTTCACCCGCAAGGACTTCCCGCAGCGGCTCGGCGTGGGGATCGTGGCGCTGGGGCTGGCGGCGAGTTGTGTCGCCTGGGCGTGGCGCGACCTGTTCCTCACCTTTGCGATCCTCTTCGGCACCGCGCTGGTGGATGTCGTGCTCTATCTTGTCGTGCCCGACTGCCTGGCCTGCTACCGCTGCGGGGCCCGCTACCGGGGGGCGGATGGCGGCGGTCGGTTCGGCGGTTTCGACCTGGAAACCCACGAACGGCACCGCCAGTCCGTGGCCCGGTTGCGGGAGATGGAGCGTCGGCCAGCCTCCGGTAACCGATCGCCGTCCTGATCCCCTCGTCCGCAGGCACGGCATCCCATGGACCTCCAGCGGCAACGGATCGCGGAAGATCTCCGGGGCGTCGTCGATGGCGAGGTGCTGTGCGACACCGCCAGCCGCGGTCTCTATGCCACCGACGCCAGCCTGTTCGAAGTCTGGCCGTTGGCGGTGGTCCGTCCCCGGTCCACGGCTGACGTCGCCGCCACGGTGCACTGGGCCGCCGAGAACGGCGTGCCGGTCCACCCCCGGGGGGCCGGCTCGAGTCTCTGCGGTGATGCCCTCGGCCCGGGCGTGGTGATCGACTGTTCGAGCCACCTGCGCCGGATCGTGGCGACCGGCGCCGACACCGTCCGGGTCCAGGCAGGCGTCGTCGCCGGACAGTTGGAGGAGCATCTCGGTCGCGTCGGGCGCTGCTTCGGTCCCGATCCCCCCAATCCCTGGGTGACGACGGTGGGGGGGATGATCGGCCGCGACATCTCCGGCAGCCGGTTGCTCCGCCACGGCTCGGTGCGCGGGCGGATCCGTGCCGCGGAGGTGGTGCTCGCCGACGGCACCGTCGTCGAGCTGACGGCGGTTCCCGAGGGGGCGACCGTGCCGACGCCGCCGGCCGACAGTCCCGGGGACCGGGCCGCCTCGCTCGCGGCCGGACTGGCTTCGCTCCTCGCGGTGGGCGAGGGGGTGATCCGACGCGATCAGCCGGCGGGGCGCCGGTCGCACGGTGGCTACCGCCTGGCGGACCTCCGCCACGACGGCGTGATCGACCTGCCCCGGCTCCTTTGCGGGGCTGAGGGCACGCTGGGGATCGTCACCGAAGCGACCCTCGCGACCGTGCCGGCCGATGCCGCCACCGCGGTGACCCTGTTGCTCTTCGATTCGCTCGATGCCGCGGCCCGGGCGGCCCTCCGGCTGGGGCCCCTCGGCCCGAGCGCGTGCGACCTGTTCGACAAGCGGCATCTGGCGCTTGCCCGCGACGCCCGTGTGGCCTTCGAACTGCTCATCCCACCGGTCGCCGATGCCGGCCTGCTCGTGGAGTTCGTCGCCGGGGATCCGACCGCGGCGAGCAACCGGCTCGAGGAGGCCATCCGGCTGGTGAGCGGATCACGCCGGTTGTGCATCGACGTGCGCCGGGCGGAGGATGCCGCCGACGTCGCGCTGTTCTGGGAACTGTCGCGGCAGGTGGTGTCGACGCTCCACGGCGTCCGCGGCGCGGAGCGGCCGGTTCCGTTCATCGAGGACATCGTCGTGCCGCCGGAGGCGTTGCCGGAGTTTCTCCGCCGGCTCCAGGCGGTGCTCAAGCAGCAGGCTGCCACGGCGATGATCTTCGGCCATGCTGGGCACGGGCAGTTGCACGTGCGCCCGTATGTCGATCCCACCGATCCGCAACGCCTCGTGCCGCTGGCGGAGGCGGTCTACGCCGAGGTCTTCGCCCTCGGCGGCACCCTCGGCGGTGAGCAGGGGCTCGGCCTGTCGCGGACGGCATTCTTCCGGCGCGGGTTCCCCGAATTGAGCGCGGTGTTCGATCAGGTGCGGACCCTGTTCGACCCGCAGGGGATCATGAATCCGGGCCGGATCAGCGGTCCCGCCGAAGACACCTTCCCGTTCCGCATCCTCCCCTCCCTGCTGACGCCACCGGGCGAACCCGGCCCGGCAGCGCCGCGCCCCGCGCCGACCGCCACCGAGACCCCGTTGCCGGTCCTCGCCTGGCCCGCCGGCGGGTATCTCGCCGAGGTCGATGCCTGCAACGGCTGCGGCGGCTGCCGCAGCCAATCGGCGCTGGTGCGCATGTGCCCGCGCTACCGGGAGAATCCCGGCGAGGAATCGTCGCCGCGCGCGAAGGCCAACCTCCTCGCGGCGATCGCCACGGGGCGGATCGACGGTCGGGAGGTGGCGGGGGAGGCGGTGGCCGCGGTGGCCGACACCTGCTTCAACTGCCACCAGTGCCGGCTCGAATGTGCGGCGGGTGTCGACATCCCGGCACTCGTCACCGAGATCAGGGCCGCCCACGTCGCGGCCAATGGGCTCGGGGCCACCGACTGGCTGCTGTCGCGCGTCGACGGGTTGTCGGCGCTCGGCAGCCGCCTTCCGCGCGTGACCAACGCGCTGCTGGAGAGCCAGCGGGCGCGGTGGGTGCTGGAGAAGGTCTTCGGGCTCGCCCAGGGGCGGAAGCTGCCGCGGTTCACCGGCAACCGCACCTTCCGCTGGGCCGCGCGCCGGGGGCTGACACGGCCGTCGCAGCGCGGCGGACCGCGCGTGCTCTACTTTCTCGACACCGTCGCACGCCGCCACGATCCCGAGTTGGCCGAGGCGTTCGTCACGCTGCTCGAACGCAGCGGCGTGGGGGTGTTCATCGACCCGCGGCAGGTGTCGGCGGGGATGCCGCTGGTGTCGGCCGGCGACGTGGCCGCCGCGCGGCGCCTGGCCACCAGGAACGTGCGGATCCTCGCCGAGGCGGTCCGCCTCGGCTACCGGATCGTCTGCACGGAGCCGGCCGCGGTGACCTGCATCCGGCACGACTACCCGCGGCTCGTCGACGACGAAGACATGGGCCGGGTCGTCGATGCCACCTGCGATGCCGCGACGTTCCTCTGGGAGCTCCACCGTGACGGGCGGTTGCCGACGCCGGTGCAGCCGATCCGCGACCGGGTGCTCTACCACACGCCGTGCCATGTGCGGGTGGCGGGGGGGGCGAGCCCCGCGGAACAACTCCTCCGTCTCATCCCGGGCATGGCGGTCGATGCCACCGACCGCGGCTGCTCGGGAATGGCGGGCACGTTCGGGCTCGCCCGCCGCCACTACCGAGCGAGCCTGCGGATCGGTCTGGGGCTGATGGCGGCGGTGCGCTCCTCCGGGATCGATTACGGTGCTACCGACTGCAGCGCCTGCCGGATACAAATGGAGCAGGGGACCGACAAGCCGACGGTCCATCCGGTGAAACTCCTCGCCCGGGCCTGCGGCCTCCTCCCCGAGCGCAGGCCGACGGCCGGACCGGTCCTGGCCGGGTCGCCGGCCGGAGCCTGACTCCGGCTTCCTTTTCCTTCCCGCGCATGGACCGATCCATCCAGCCCGCTGAACCGCTCGCCGCTGCCGCTGCCACGGAGGATGTGCCGCCGGGGACGGTGGTCGTTGAACTGTTTGCCGGCATGGCGGAACTCGTCGGCTGCCGTCGGGTGAGCCTCGCGTGGGGTGGAGGCGACGTTGCGGCGCTGCGCGGGGCTTTGGCGCGGGCCTGCCCGGCCGCCGCCCCCCTCCTCGAGCGCAGCGCCGTGGCGATCGGGGATCGCTACGCCGCCGAAGACCAGACGGTGGACGTGGGCCACGTCGTGGCGGTGATCCCGCCAGTGAGCGGAGGCTAGCGATGGAGCGTGTGCCGGTTGCGGAGACGGGGAATGACGCGCCTGTTGCGGCGCTCCGGCTGCACGTGCGCCTCACGACCGATCCGCTCGACCCGGAGGAAGTCCGCCGGCGGGTGGCCGACACGACCGTGGGTGCGAGTGTGGTGATGGTCGGCACCACCCGGGCCGTCAGCGACGGTGTCGAGACGGTGGCACTCGACTACGAGGCCCACGGGGCGCTCGCCGAACGGGTGCTCTCCGCCATCGTCGCGGCGGCGGCGGCCGATCACGGGTTGGTGGGAGCGGCGGTCGAGCACCGCCTCGGCCGGGTCCCGGTCGGCGTGGCGAGCATCGTCGTCGCCACCGCTGCGGCCCACCGGCGCCAGGCGTTCGCCGCTGCTGAATGGATCGTCGACGAGGTGAAGCGCCGCGTGCCGATCTGGAAGTGTGACGAGGCCCCCGACGGCACGCGGACCTGGATCCATCCCGGCACGCTCCACGCCGCACCGGAGCAGGGGGGCCGCGGATGACCACGCCGCGTTCCGCAGCCGCGGCGACGGTGCTGGTCGACGGGTTCGGCCGGGTCCACACCGACCTGCGCGTCAGCGTCACCGACCGCTGCAACCTGCGCTGCACCTACTGCATGCCGCTCGATGCGGTGTTCCGGCCGACCGCGGAGCTGTTGGCGTTCGCCGAGATCGAGCGCGTGGTCCGCGTCGCCGCCGGGTTGGGGATCCGCAGCCTGCGGCTCACCGGCGGGGAGCCGCTGCTCCGGCCGGGGTTGCCGACGCTCGTGCGGCGTTTGGTGGACATCCCGGGGATCGACGACGTCGCCCTCACCACCAATGGGCTGCTCCTCGACGGCCTGGCCGCGCCGCTGGCAGCAGCCGGGCTCCACCGGCTCAATGTCAGCCTCGACGCGCTCGATCCAGGCGTGTTCGCCGCGGTGGCACGCCGGGCCGGGCTGGAGAAGGTGCTGGCCGGTCTGGCCGCGGCGCGGCGGGCCGGCTTCCGCGAGATCCGCATCAACGCCGTCTCGATCCGCGGCCTGACCGAGGGGGAGGTGGTGCCGCTGGCACGGTTCTGCCTCCGGGAAGGCTTCCATCTCCGGTTCATCGAGTTCATGCCGCTCGACGCGGAGAGTGCCTGGTCGGGGGGGCAGGTGCTCTCGGGCACGGAGGTCCGCGGGCTGCTGGAACGCGATCTCGGCCCGCTCGAGCCCGTGGCCCGCGTCGATCCCGGGCAGCCGGCTGTCGACTTCCAGCTGCCGGGCGGCGGGATCGTCGGGTTCATCGACCCGGTCACGGCGCCGTTCTGCGCGAGCTGCGACCGGCTGCGGCTGACGGCCGAGGGCCAGTTCCGCAATTGCCTGTTCTCGACGTCGGAATGGGACGCCCGGGCCGTGCTCCGCGCGGCGGCGGGAGACGCCGGGGCCGGTCTCGACGAGCGTCTGGCGGCGCTGCTGCGCGGGTGCGTGGCGGCGAAGCACGCGGCGCACGGGATCGGCACCGCCGATTTTACGCGGCCGGCACGGGCGATGTACCAGATCGGGGGCTGAGATGCCGGTGCCGGTCCGCCGCTACCTCGACAACGCCGCCACCGGCTGGCCCAAGCCGGCGGAGGTGATCGAGGCATCGCGCCACGCCGCGGTCGAGGGGGGCGCGACCGCCGGCCGCGCCGCCTACCGTTCGGCGCTCGACGCGGCGGCGATCCGTGACCGCGCCCGGAGGGCGGTGGCCGGCCTGCTCGGCAGCCTGCCCGAGCGGGTCGTGCTCACGTCGGGGGCCACGCTCGCCGTCAACATCGCCCTCCATGGGCTGCTGCAGCCCGGTGACCACGTGATCGCCACCGCCGCCGATCACAACGCGACGCTCCGTCCCCTCGAATGGTTGCGCCGCCGTGGCGTGATCGATCTCACCATCGTGCCCTGCGACGGCGTGGGGCGGGTCGATCCGCGGGCGGTCCGGCTCGCCTGGCGGCCGGCGACGCGGATGCTGGTCTGCGCCCTGGTGTCGAACGTCACCGGTGCGCGGCAGGAGATCGCGGCGCTCGCCGACGTCGTGCGCGCGCAGGATGGGTTGCTCATGCTCGACGCCGCACAGGCTGCCGGTCTCGAGCCGCTCGATCCCGTGGCGACGCTGGCCGACGTGGTGGCGGGGGCCGGGCACAAGTGGCTCCAGGGGCCCGCGGGCACCGGGTGGCTGTGGCTGCGCGACGGGTTGGAGCCGGAGCCGCTCGTGCAGGGGGGCACCGGATCGGCGAGCGACTGCCTCGACATGCCGGCGACGCTCGTCGAGCGCCTCGAGGCCGGCAGCCCCGACGTGCCGGCGCTGGCCGGCTTGGCGGCGGGGATCGCCTGGCTCGAACGCCATGGCCGCGACGCGGTGGCTGCCCATGCGCGCAGTCTCGCCGGCGCCTGCGGAAGGGCGCTGGCGGAGCTGCCCGGCGTGCGCGTGCTGGCCGCGGCGGACGGCGCGGCGCCGATTGTGAGCTTCACCGTCGAGGGCTATGATCCCGCCGAGGTCGCCCCCCTCCTCGAGCAGATCGCGGGGGCGGAAGTGCGGGCCGGCTTCCACTGTGCCGCCCTGGTGCACCGGCATCTGGGAACCACGCCCGGCGGGACGGTGCGCGCGAGTTTCGGTCCGTTCAACGGCCCCGCCGACGCCGAGGCGGTCGTGGCGGCGGTGGCGACGCTGGTGGGCGCTCCGCCCGGCAGACTCCGGTTCGATCCAATGTCACCGCAGCCGAGGCCAGCATGGCAGACGTGAACGACGGTCGCAGAGCCGAGACGCGCGGATCCGACACGGTCTGGTACGCCGACGGCCTGCGGTTCTCCTGCACGCAGTGCGGCGACTGCTGCACCGGTGCCGAAGGCTACGTCTGGGTGAACCAGGAGGAGATCGACTCCATGGCCCGGCGGCTCAACCTGCCGGCCGCGGAGTTCGAGGCCCGGTTCGTCTACCGCGTGGGGATCCGGCGCTCGCTCAAGGAACGGCCGGGGGGCGACTGTGTCCTCCTCGATCCCACGACCCGTAAATGCACCGCCTACGAGGATCGGCCGCGCCAGTGCCGCACCTGGCCGTTCTGGGATTCCAACCTCCGCACGCCGGACGACTGGGCCGAGGCGGCCGCGGCCTGCCCGGGCTGCAACCACGGGCAGCTCGTGCCGCTGGAGACGATCCGCGAGCAGGCGGCGAAGATCCGCCTCTGATCCGCTTGGCCGGCCGGTCCACGGCGCCGGTGCCACGTTCATTCAGCGAGGGGAGCAACGCCATGCGTGCCCGGTGCGATGGGCTGCGACTGTGGTCCGCCACGGTCGTGATGGTGCTGGTGGCCGTGGCGGTGCGTGCCGACGAGGAGCCACCGCGGCCCCTCGGTGGGCATCTCCTCACCCGTTTCGCCGCCGACGTCGATCCCGCGGCCGTGCTCCCTGACCATCCCCGCCCGCAACTGGAGCGGCCCACCTGGCAGAGCCTCAACGGCCGCTGGGACTACTGCATCCGGCCGCGGGTGGCTGATTCGGCCCCGGAGTTCGTCGCCGAGGGGACGATCCTCGTGCCGTTTCCGGTGGAGTCGGCCCTCGGCGGCGTGCGGCGCACCGTGGGGGGGGCCCGGGAGGTGGTCTACCGGCGGAGTTTCACCCTGCCTGCCGACTGGGGCGATCGCCGCGTGCTCCTCCATTTCGGGGCGGTCGACTGGGAAGCGCGCGTGTTCGTCGATGGTGCCGCGGTGGGAACCCACCGGGGGGGCTACGACCCGTTCACCTTCGACATCACGTCCGCGCTCGATCGCCGCGTGCGGGCGCAGCCGCACGAACTGACCGTGATCGTCTGGGATCCGACCGACGAAGGGCCGCAGCCGCGCGGCAAGCAGGTCGCCAAGCCCGAGGGGATCTGGTACACGCCGGTCACCGGCATCTGGCAGACGGTCTGGTTGGAGGGTGTCGCCGCCGAGTCGATCGACCGCGTGCGCATCGAGCCCGACATGGCCGCGAGCCGGGCCCGCATCACGGTCGCCGTGAGGACTGCCGCGGAGGTCGCCGCGCCGGTGCGCGACGGCCTGCGGATCCGCGCGGTGGCCGCCGGCGGGCGCTGGAAGGGGGAGGGCCCGGCCGGGGCGCCGCTCGACCTGCCTGTCCCCGGCTTCGCGCCGTGGTCACCGGATTCGCCCGAGCTCTATGACCTCGCCGTGGAGCTGGTCGATGGCGATCGGGTGGTGGACCGGGTGACGAGTTGGTTCGGGATGCGGAGCGTGGCCCTCGGGCGTGATCCCAACGGCATGCTGCGGATCCTCCTCAACGGCAAGCCGACCTTCATGTTCGGCCCGCTCGACCAGGGCTGGTGGCCCGACGGCCTCTACACCGCCCCCACCGACGCGGCGCTCGTGTCCGACCTCGAGGTGACCAAACGGCTCGGATTCAACATGGTCCGCAAGCACGTCAAGGTCGAGCCGGCACGCTGGTACCACCACTGCGACCGGCTCGGGTTGCTCGTCTGGCAGGACATGCCCAGCGGCGATGCCAACATGCCCTGGCCGCGCGACGGCACCGAGGGCACCCGCAGCGCCGAGTCGACGGCGATCTTCGGCCGTGAGCTGGCCGCGCTCCTCGACGCGCGCGGTGGCGACACCTGCATCGTCGCCTGGGTGCCGTTCAACGAGGGCTGGGGCCAGGCCGAGACGGTGCGCTGGACGAAATACGTCGCGGAACGCGACCCGGGCCGGCTGGTGATCAGCGCCAGCGGCGGCAACGATTTCGGCGTCGGCGACATCCGCGACATCCACTTCTACCCGCAGCCGGAGTTCCCTCCCGCCGAGGATCACCGTGCGAGCGTCCTCGGCGAGTATGGCGGGCTCGGGCTGCCGCTTCCCGGCCATACCTGGCAGGGGGAGAAGAACTGGGGCTACCGGCAGTTCGCCGACCGGGCCTCGCTCGAGGAGACCTACCTGAAATACATCGACGCGCTGCGCCCGATGGTCGAGTCGCATCTCGCCGCGGCGGTCTACACGCAGACCAGCGACGTGGAGATCGAGGTCAACGGCCTGATGACCTACGACCGCGAGGTGCTGAAATTCGACGCCGACCGCCTCGCCGCCGCCCACCGCGGGCTGGCGGCCGCGGCACGGCCGCTCACCCCCCGGGAACGGGTCGATGCCGCGGTGATCGCCTGGTGGCGTTTCGAGGAGGGGGAACCTGGCCAGGTGCTGCCCCACGATCGCGAGGCGCGCGACGGGCTCGCGGTCCGCGACTCCAGCGGCCACCGCAATCACCTCTACGCCTACGGCCCGGGCAACGCGCCGCGCACCGGCACCGCGGTGCCGGCCGACCAGGTGCCGCAGCCCGGTGTGGCCAATCGCCACGCGCTCGACGATTCCGCCCCGCTCGAGCCGGGGGTGACCCGCGACCTCTACACCGATCCCGGTCGGTCGCGGACCCACATGGACGCCGTCGATTCCTTCCCCTTCACCGGCCTGACGATCGAGGTCTCGGTGCGGCCCGCGGAGATCGGCCCGGAGCAGACGATCGTCGGCAAGGATGGCCGGCCGACCGGAGCGCCGGCGGCACCGCTGCAGGTGTTCATCAACGGCGCTGGCCGGCCCGTGGTCGAGTTGGTCGATTCGTCCGGTGCGATCCGCAGCCTCGTCGGCTCGACGCCGCTCCCCGTCGGCCAATGGCGGCATCTCGCCGTGGTCGGCGACGGCAGCCGCCTGCGGCTGTATGTCGGCGACGGCTCGGCCTACACCCTCGCCGGTGAGAGTCCGATCCGCGGGGGGATCGTGCCCGGCTTCGGCACCTGGACCGTCGGCCGCGGCTTCCACGAAGGGAAGATCGGTCGCGATGCCCGCGCCGACATCGACGAGGTACGGATCAGCACCCGGGCGCTCCCCGTGGAGTCGCTGCTGTGGAGCCGACCGCAGCAGTGATTGCGGGGCAGAGGCTTGTCGCCACCGCAGATCCCACTCACAGAATCCCGCCGTGAGTCCGGAAGGGGGTCATGTGTGAAGGTTGGTCGAGGAACCAGATCCGCTCCCACTCGTCGGCGATGGCGCGGAGATCCTCGGAGGTGAAGATGAGTTGCTGTGCCCGGCGGATCGGATCGCCCGAATAGATCGGGATCAGGCAGCCGGTGCCGGTGGTCAGAATCACCGCGGCCACGAGGAGGAGGCCCATCACACCCGGGCGGGCCGTCGGCCTGACACTCCGCCGCGATTCCCGGAGGGACCCGCTCGGGACGGTTCCCTGGCAGCCTTCGGATCGGTTCATCGTCCTGTCCTCCATGACCCGTGTCGCGGCGGTGTGTAGCGGAAGCCATGCCTCCGCCGCCACCCCAGCGATTCGTGCCGAACGTGTCGTTGCTCTGTTCCAGCCGTCTGGCCCGACCGTCTGTCCCGACGATGGTGGGCCTCCTGCCCTGCCTGTCCGTCGCGACCGTCGTCGTCCTCCCCGGTCGTCGCCCACTGCTTCCCGGCCGCGGCTTCCCCGATCGACCTACCCTGCCGGCACCGTTCCGGCCAGCCAGGGGCGGATCTCACGTCGTGCCAGGTCCCTCGGGCGGTCCAACCGCCGGGGAACCGGCCACGGGGGCCGGCGGCGGATCGACTTCGGCGAGGGCATCCAACTGTCTGACCCGGTCCTCCATCTCCTTGCCCGGCTTGAACGTCACCACATGTTTGGCCTGAACAGGCACCCGGGCACCCGTGCGGGGATTCCGGGCCATCCGGGCCTTCCGCTGCTTGATCTGGAACACTCCGAAGTTCCGCAGTTCGATCCGCCTCTCCCTGACCAGCGTCTCGATGAGGGCATCGAACGTCTTCTGGACCAACTCCTTGGTGCGGAGCTGGGGGAGATCGATCTGTTCCGCGATGCTCCGGACGATGTCTTTCTTGGTCACGGCTGCGGCGCTCCAACCAGTGTCAGCCACCGCCATCGACCGGCCATTCCGGGGCCGGAAAGGGGGTGGTGAAGCCCGTTGAAAATCGTCCGAAGCCTAGTCCTGGTAACGACTTTTGTCAATCATTGGCAGGCCTGCACCAGTCCTCTGGGGCTGACCTGCTTCAGGACAAGGATCGGTCATACAACCGGCAAACTTGAACCGATCCGCAAAACCGTCAGCCCCGGGCATGCGGCCCCTGACCCCAACCATGCAGTACGGCTGGGGCGGGGTGCCGGCGCAGCACGCAACGACTACACTCCGGACTCATTCCTCCATTCCGCGCTGCCCTTCCGGCCCTCACTGCACCAATGGTTCCTGCCGCCGGGCAACCGCAGACCCCACCGGCAGTCGACCTCACGGTGCACCTGGGGCGGCTCCGCCTCCCCAACCCGATCCTCGTCGCCTCGGGAACCTTCGGCTACGGCCGGGAGATGACGGGGCTGGTCGATCTGCGGCGGCTCGGGGGGGTGATCCCCAAGACCATCACCCCGCATCCGCGGCGCGGCAACGCTCCCTGGCGGACGGTGGAAACCGCTGCCGGGCTGCTCAATTCGATCGGCCTCGACAACGACGGGGTGGAGGCGTTCATCGCCCACCAGTTGCCCTGGCTGACCGCGTGCGGCGCGCCGGTGGTGGTGAGCCTCGCCGGGGCCTCGGTGGCCGAGTTCGTCGCCCTCGCGGCCCGGCTCGACGGCCTCGCGGGGATCGCCGCCGTCGAGCTCAACATCTCCTGTCCCAACGTGAGCCACGGCGTCGACATGGGCACCGATCCCGCCGCCTGCCGCGCCGTCGTGGCGGGGGTGCGGTCGGCCACGCGGTTTCCCCTCCTCGCCAAGCTCACCCCCAACGTCACCGACATCGTGGCGATCGCCCGCGCGGCGCGCGACGGCGGCGCCGACGGCGTCAGCCTCATCAACACCCTCCAGGGGATGGCGGTCGATTGGCGGCGGCGCCGGCCGCTCCTGGGCAACGTCGTCGGCGGTCTCAGCGGGCCGGCGATCAAGCCGGTGGCGCTGCGCTGCGTGCACCAGGTGCACCGCGCCGTCGGCCTGCCGATCATCGGGGTCGGCGGGATCATGACGATCGACGACGTGATGGAGTTTCTCGTCGCCGGAGCGACGGCCGTGCAGGTGGGCACCGCCAGCTTCGCCGATCCGACCGCCTCGATCCGCCTCCTCGACGCCCTGCCCGCGGCGCTCGCCGAACTGGGCGCCGACCGGGTCGCCGCGGTGGTCGGCGCGCTCGAACTGCCGGCCGCGGCACGTCCCAGCCCCCCGCCCGCTTCCGAGGATCGCCCCGATGGCCACTGAATCGTCCGCGCCGCTGCGCGTGCTCTCCGGCATCCAGCCCACCGGCCGGTTCCACTGGGGCAACTATTTCGGTGCCATCCGCCAGTACATCGAGTTGCAGTCGGCCGGCGACGCCTACTACTTCATCGCCGACCTCCACGCCCTGACCACCGTCCGCGAGCCGGCGCGGCTCCGCGCCCTCGTCCACGATGCGGCGGTCGATCTCGTCGCGCTCGGGCTCGACCCCGACCGGGCCACGCTCTTCGTCCAGTCGGACGTCCCCGAGGTCACCGAACTCACCTGGCTGCTGATGACGGTCACGCCGATGGGGCTCCTCGAGCGCTGCCATGCCTACAAGGACAAGAAGACGCGCGGCGTGGCCGCCGACGCCGGCCTGTTCACCTATCCGGTGCTGATGAGCGCCGACATCCTCGCCTACGACGCCACGGTGGTGCCGGTGGGGGAGGACCAGGTGCAGCACATCGAGGTCTGCCGCGACCTCGCCGGCACCTTCAACCACCTCTACGGCGACGTCTTCATCCTCCCGCGGCCGCGGCTGGTGGAGGCCGGGGCGCGGGTGCCGGGCACCGACGGCCAGAAGATGAGCAAGAGCTACGACAACACCCTCGACGTCTTCGAGGATCCGGCCGCCCAGAAGAAGAAGATCATGCGGATCACCACCGATTCGCGGCCGATGGACCAGCCGAAGGATCCGCTCGGCGACCATCTCTTCGACCTCTTCGCGCTGGTCGCCACCGACGAGGAACGCGAGGCGATGGCGGATCTCTACCGCCGCGGCGGGTTCGGCTACGGCGAGGTGAAGAAGGCGCTGGTGGAGGCGGCGGCACGGTTCTTCGCCGGCGCCCGTGCGCGGCGTGCCGAGTTGGAGCGTGATCCGGCCCGGATCGAGGCGATCCTCGCGGCGGGAGCGGCCCGGGCGCGGGCCCAGGCGGGGGCGGTGCTCGACCGGGCACGGCGGGCGTGTGGGCTCGCCCGCGGCGCCAGCACGGCACCGCCGACCGCGCCCCGCGGGCACGCAGCGGCTCAGCCGGGCCGAACCGGGCCGGGAGCGACCCGATGAACGTCCTCGGGATCGGCACCGACATCACCGAGTGCCTGCGGATCGCGCAGATGATCGAACGGCACGGTGAGCTCTTCGTGGGGCGGGTCTTCACTCCGGCCGAGATCGAATACTGCCGGAGCCGCAAGCTCGCCACGCAGCATTTCGCCGGCCGCTGGGCCGCCAAGGAGGCGGTTCTCAAGGCGCTCGGCACCGGCTGGCGCCGCGGCATCAGTTGGCGCGACATCGAGGTGATCAGCGGACCAGGCGGTCGGCCGCAGGCGTCGCTCTCCGGGGGCGCCGGCGACGTGGCGGAGCGGATCGGGATCCGCGCCGTGCTCGTGAGCATCTCCCACTGCCGCAGCCACGCCACCGCCTTCGCCGTGGCGCTCGACGAGGTCCCCGACACGTTCGCCGAGGGCTTCCTCCCCTGACAGGCTGTGGCAAACAGCCTGCTGCACCTCATGGATGAGGTGCCGGGAGCGCAGCTCCCGTGAAAAGCGCGGCTGTTCGGGTGGCCAAAGGCCAAGGATGGACTTTGGCCACGGGCTGCCGAGCGGGGCCGCCGGACCGCGCCCGGCGGGGATCAGTCGTCGGCGCCGCGCCGCTTCGGTGCGGCCTTCTTGGCGGCCGTCTTCTTGGCGGCGGGCTTCTTCGCCGCGGTCTTTTTCACGGCCGGCTTCTTGGCCGCCGGCTTCTTCGCCTGGGTCTCGCCATCACCCGACCCGGCCGCAGCGCCGCGCCGGCCGAAACCACCGCGGCGCCCCTTCGCCGGCGGGCCGAGGGCGGCCCGGGCGGCGAGGATCTCGAGCGCCTGCTCGAGCGTGAAGGCCTGCGGGTCGGCATCCTTGGGAAGCGACGCGTTGGTGACCCCGTCGGCGACGTAGGGCCCGTAGCGGCCGCTGCGCAGCTCGACCGGCTTCCCGGTCACGGGCGACGCGCCGAGCGACCGCAGGGCGGCCGCCTGGCCGAAGCTCCGTTTGCCGCGCAGCTTCGGCTGGCGGAGCAATTCGAGCGCCTGCTCGAACGAGACGTCGAGCGGCGAGAGGTCGGCCGGCAGGCTCCGCGACTCGCCGTCGCAGGTGACGTAGGGGCCGAACTTCCCGTTCAGGGCCCGCACCTCGGCGCCGCTGTCGGGGTGGGAGCCGAGCGACCGCGGGAGCGAGAGGAGCTTGAGCGCGGTCGCGAAATCGAGCGTGTCGAGCGACATCCCCTTGAGCAGCGACGACGACTTCGGCTTCTCCGCGTCGCTGGCGGTGCCGAGCTGGACGTAGGGCCCGAAGCGGCCGTTGCGCGCGAAGACCGGCTTGCCGGTCTCCGGGTCGGTGCCCAGCGGCGCCTCGGCGCGGGCCGACTGCGCGAGCAGTTCCTCACAGCGCTCGAACGACAGTTCGTCCGGGGCGAGCTTGTCTTCGCTCGGCAGTGAGGCGCGCTGGCCGTCGCGCTCGATGTAGGGGCCGAAGCGGCCGACGCGCACGACCACCCCGGGGCGGCCCGGCTGCGTGGCCGGGATCTCGATCGAGCTCGCCTTGCGCGGATCGATCGCCGACCCGGAATCGGCGAGCATCTCCTTGAGGCCCGCCCGGCCGTTGCCGAAGTAGAACTTCTTCAGATAGGCCGTCTTCTCCGCCTCGCCGCGGCTGATCGCGTCGAGATCCTCCTCCATCTGCGCGGTGAACTGGTAGTCGATCAGCTCCGGCAGGTGATCGACGAGGAGCTGCGAGACGGCGAAGCCCACCCAGGTGGGCACCAGGGCGTTGCCGCGCTTGCGGCAGTATTCGCGCCGCAGGATCGTGTCGATCGTGGCGGCGTAGGTGCTCGGCCGCCCGATCCCCTTCTCCTCGAGCGCCTTGGTGAGGGTCGCCTCGGTGTAGCGCGCCGGGGGCTGGGTGGTGTGCGAGACCGCTTCGAGGGCCTGCACCGCCACCGCCGCACCGACGGCGAGCGGCGGGAGGAGGGTCTCCTTGTCGGCGAGGTCGGCGGCGGGGTCGTCGGAGCCCTCGACATAGGCGCGGAGGAAGCCGGGAAACTCGATCGTCTTCCCGCTCGCCTGGAACACCCCCTCGGGGGCCGCGCGGTTGGCGACGGTGAGCGTGGTCTGTTGGCCGCGCGCGTCGGCCATCTGGCAGGCGATCGTCCGCTTCCAGATCAGCTCGTAGAGGCGGAGGCCGTCGCCATCGAGGGTGCCGCGCAGCTGGTCGGGGGTCGGCATGTCGCTCCCCGCCGGGCGGATCGCCTCGTGGGCCTCCTGGGCGTTGGCGACCTTCGTCTGGTAGGTGCGCGGGGCGGCGGGCAGATGGTCGGCGCCATAAAGGCGGGCCACGGTGCGCCGCACCGCCTCCACCGCCTCGCCAGCGAGCGACGTCGAATCGGTGCGCATGTAGGTGATGTGGCCGTTCTCGTAGAGCCCCTGGGCGACCTGCATCGTCCGCCGGGCGGTGAAGCCGTATTTGCGGTTCGCCTCCTGCTGGAGGGTGCTCGTGGTGAACGGGGCTGCGGGCCGCTGCGTGAACGGCCGGTCCTCGCGCGACGCGACGGCGAACGGCTGGCCGGCGAGCCGCTCCACCAGGCTCCGCGCCTCGGCCTCGCCGAGCAGCGCCGCGCGGTCGTTGCGCAGCCGGCCGGTGGCGGGATCGAAATCGGTGCCGCGCGCCAGCGCCCGGCCGTCGACCTGCACGAGCCGGGCCTCGAAGCCCGCGCCGCCGGCCGTGCCGGCGAACTGCCCCTGGAGATCCCACCAGGTGCCGGAGCGGAACGCCATCCGCTGCCGCTCCCGGTCGACGAGCAGGCGCACCGCCACGCTCTGCACGCGCCCGGCGGAGAGCCGCGGGCCGACCTTCTTCCAGAGCAGCGGCGAAACCTCGTAGCCGTAGAGGCGATCGACGATCCGCCGCGTCTCCTGGGCGTTGACCAGCGCCGTGTTGATGCTCCGTGGATGGGCGAGCGACTCGAGGATCGCCTTGCGCGTGATCTCGTGGAACACGAGCCGGTGGACTTCGACCTTGGGCTTGAGGACCTCGGTGAGGTGCCAGCTGATCGCCTCCCCCTCACGGTCTTCGTCGGTCGCGAGGTAGAGGGCGCTGGCGTCGGAGAGCAGTTCCTTGAGCTTCGAGACCTGCTTCTTCTTCTCCGGCGAGACGACGTACAGCGGTTCGAAGTCGTTTTCGATGTTCACCCCGAGCTTCGACCAGGCCTCCTTCTTGACCTCCTTGGGGATCTCCTCCGCACCGTGGGGCAGGTCGCGGATGTGGCCGACGCTCGCCTCGACGTTGTAGTCGCCGCCGAGGAAGCCGCGGATGGTCTTCGCCTTGGCCGGCGACTCGACGATCACCAGCGGTTTGCCGCCCGGCTGCCGCGGCTTTGGAGAGGACTTTTTCGCCATGGGTGCTGACGCGGGGGGTGGAGGGGCGGGAGGATAACCCGGGGCTGGATGGGAAAACCGACAGGGCTGATCGCGGGCCGAAGCCAGGTGGACAGTTCGGGGCGACGGGCACTCGGTCGGCGTCTGCGGGCAGGTGGGGAAGGAGGGATGTTGCCAGGAACCGGCCGGGAGTCGGATGCACGGCACCGGGCTGGCTGTGAAGGGGCAGAGGTGGCTGTGAAGGGGCAGAGGATCCTGGTGCCGACCGGTCGCCGAACCGCTTTCCGCCGGCCGCCCATCGCCTGGCTGCGGTCGGTTCGCCGGCGGACCGGGGTCGATTGGCAGTCGATGGGCAGGCGGGTGGGAACGGTCGGGATTGGCGCTTCCGGGAGCCTTCCTACAATCGGCATCCGGTGTCGAGGGCTCCGAAAGCGTTACCCTGCCCTCTCTTCCCTTGTCAAGCCTCGGCAGCCTTGCTGCCGCGCCGGAACCCTCGCCGTATGGCCTTGCCGTTCAAGAGCTTCCGTAAAAACCAGCGATGGATGCTGGTCTGCCTGGCGGTCCTCGCCATGCTCGCCTTCTTCGTCCTCCCGCCGTTCCTGCAGTATGGCACGGGGGGTGGGCCGAGGGCGGATGCCGTCGCCGCCACATGGTCGGGGGGCACGATCCACGCCGGCGACTTGCAGCGCGCCGTGGGGATGAACATCGTCACCAACCGCTTCCTCGCCGAGTCGGCGCTGGCGGCGGGCCGCGACCCCCGGCAGATGCCCGATTTCGCCCCCACCGACGAGCGCGAAGTGGTGCGGCGGATGCTCCTGGTGGAGGAGGCGAAGAAGAACGGCATCGACTACAGCGACGCCGCCGTGAACCGCTTTCTCGCCGAGTGGACCGGCGACCGGGTGCGCCCCGAGCAGTTCGCCCAGATGATCTCCCGGCTCCGGATCGGCGACATGTCGGTCAACGAGCGCGACCTGTTCGACACCATCCGCCGCGAGCTGGTCGCCAAGACCCAGCTCGGTCTCTTCCAGCGGAGCCTGACGAGCGACCCGCCCGGCTGGCGGTGGGATTTTTTCCGCCGTCTCCGCCAGGAGGCGAACGTGGAATTGGTCGCCGTGCCGGTGGAGACCGTGTCGGGCGAGGTGCCGCTGCCGTCCGAGGCGACGCTCCGCACCTTCTTCACCAAGTACCGTGAAGAACCCCCCCGGCCCCGCAGCGAGAACCCCGGGTTCCGTCAGCCGCGGCGCGTGAAATACGAATACCTCGTCGCCAAGCGCGAAGCCTTCGAGACCGCCGCCAAGGGCACGGTCACCGAGGAGGAGATCGCCGCCTACTACGAGAAGAACAAGACGGCGCTGTTTCGTGCGCGGCCGGCCGAGCCCGCGCCGCCGGCGTCCGGCACCCCGGCCACGGAAGTGCCTGCCGCCCCGGCCGAGGGCCAACCCGCTGCCGCGACGCCGCCAGCCGCGGAGCCCCCCGCGGAGCCCGCTGAAAAGCCAGCCGCGGAGCCCGCTGAAAAGCCAGCCGCGGAGCCCGCTGAAAAGCCAGCCGCGGAGCCCGCTGAAAAGCCAGCCTCACCCGCTGTTGATCCGGCTCCGGCTGCCGAGCCGGCCCCGCCTGCTGCCGAGCCGGCACCGCCTGCTACCGACCCGGCACCGCCTGCTACCGAGCCGGCACCGGCCGAGAAGCCCGCCGACGGTGCGCCGAGTGGTGCTGCATTGGAGTCGCGTCGGGGGCGCGTCCGCGCACTGACCGTCGCGTTCCAGCAGGAGAGCGAGCCGGCGGCACCAGCCGCGGAGCCCGCTGAAAAGCCAGCCGCGGAGCCCGCCACCCCGGTTCAAGCGGAGCCCGCCACCCCGGTTCAAGCGGAGCCCGCCACCCCGGTTCAAGCGGAGCCCGCCACCCCGGTTCAAGCGGAGCCCGCCACCCCGGTTCAAGCGAAGCCCGCCGCTGCCGCACTGGCTGCTGCTGAGGAGGCTGCCAAGCCCGCCGCTGCCGCCGTGGCCGAGCCTGCCGCAGCAACGCCCGCGGAGCCGGCGGCTGCCGCCCCGGCCGGTGAGGCAGCCGCATCATCGCCGGAAGCCACTCCGGCCGCGCCCACCGACGCCACCGCGGAGGCGGCCCAATTCGAGCCGCTCGAGAAGGTGCGTGAGCGGATCGTGGAGACCCTCGCCCGGCAGAAGGCCGGGGAACGGGTGGACGCGATCTTCAAGTCGTTCGTCGGCGATCTCGCCGGCTACTCCGAGTCGCTCGTCCTCTGGCGGGCGCAGGGGGCCGATCCGAAGCTCGCCCCGCTGGCGCCCAACATCGACCTGATCGCGGAGAAGCAGGGGCTCGAGGCCGGGCGGTCGCCGCAGGCCGTGACCGCCAACGAGGCGGTGGAGGCGGGTGGCCCCGCGCGGAGTTTCGAGATCGTGCCCGATCCTGAGAACCGGTTCGGCCGCGACATCGCCTGGCTCAACATGATGTATGGTCCCGATCAGATGCTCTGGCGGCCGGTGACCAGCCGCGACATCGACGGCAACCGCTACGTCTCCTGGAAGACGGCCGACGAGGCCGACTATGCCCCCGACTTCGACGCGGTCCGCCCCGAGGTGGAGCGGGCGTGGCGGATCATCGAGGGGCGTGGGCTCGCGCAGAAGAAGGCGGAGGCACTCGCCGAGAAGGCGCGCACCTCCGGCAAGCCGCTGGCGGAGACGTTCGCGGGCGACACAGCGGTCACGGTCGCCTCGCCGGCTCCGTTCACCTGGCTGCAAGACACGTTTTCCCAGGGTCAGCCGGAGATCGCGCAGCCCGACGGCATCTCGATGCCGGGCGAGGCCTTCATGGCGGCGGTCCACGGCCTCGCCCCGGGCGGGGTCGCCGTGGCATTCAACGAGCCGAAGACGGTCTGCTACGTGATCCGGCTGGTGTCGTTCACCCCCGACGAGACCGCCCTGCGCGAGTCGTTCGTGAAGGGGCGTGACGACCAGCGGGCGATCGCGATGGTGGCCCAGGAGCAGCTCTTCAAGACCTACCGTGGCTGGATGACCGGTCTCGAGGAGCGCTACAAGCTCCAGTTCAAGGAGCCGGCGCGGCGCTAGCAGCCCGTGGCCAAAGTCCATCCTGGGCCTTTGGCCACTCGAAAACCTGCGGTTTTCACGGGAGCTGCGCTCCCGGCACCTCATCCATGAGGTGCAGCAGGCTGTTTGTCCACAGCCTGCTAGCAGCCCGTGGCCAAGGCCTTCGCCCCCGCGGTGACACGCCGGGGAAGCACCGCGCGCGGCCGGCCCTGCTCCGCCTGGGGCGGGGCGATCGGGTGGGTTATCATCTCCCTCATCGCGGGGACAACGCGGGGGCCATCTGCCGCTGCCCCCGAGGAATACCCCCGTGGAGGATCACGGCCCGATCACCTCTGGCGCGAGACCACACCATGATCACCAATCGGTTCGGCCTCGGCTTCTGCCTGCTCGTGGGGGCCGTCGCCGCCGGCGGGCTGCTGGTTGCAGCCGACAGCCCCTCTGCCCCTGCCACACACGAGGCGGTCGCCTTTCTCCAGTTCCGTTCCGCGCCGGGAGACGACGGCGCTGCCGCGGCGGCCCTGCGGAAGACGCAGGTCGGCCTGCTCAAGTCTCCCATCGTCCTCATGGCGGCTCTGCGCCGGCCGGGCATCGCCGACTTGAAGACCGTCCGCAAGCAGGAGAACTCGATGGAGTGGCTCTCCGGAGCGCTCGACGTCGTGACACCGGAGAACTCGGAGGTGATTCAGGTCCGGCTGCGGGGCGACGACCCTGGGGAGATCGCCAAGATCCTCAACGCGGTCACGACAGCGTATCTCGACGACGTCGTCCGGCTTGACCGGGCCACACGCCAATCGCGCCAAGACGCGCTCGAGAAGAAGTACAAAGAGCTCCAGGCCGACCTGCGGAAGCAGAAGGAAGAGCTCTTGGCGATCGAGCGCACGGCCGCCCATCGCGACGAGTTGGAAACCGGCTGGTTGGAGGGGGACCTCGTCGGGCTACGGAGCGAGGTGGCGAGCGTGCGTGCCGCCCTGCGTGCCGTCGAGGCGGACATCGCCGTCGCCGCAGCCGCCGGAGAGCCTGCCGACATCAAGCTCGACGCCCGGAGGAAAGTCCTCGGCGAACAGGCGGTGGCGCTCGTCGCGGAGATGGAGGCCGTGCGCGGCAAGCTCCGCGAGTTGAGGAAGTCGGCGGTCGATCTCGCCATCCGCCGCGAGGAGGTGGAGCGTTCGCAGCGGGTGACGGACCAACTCGGCATGCAGTTGGAAAAAGCGTATGTGGAGCTGAAAATGCCCGCGAGCGTGAGGCTCCTCGAGGAAGTGGTCGTGCCGGTGGGCGAGCGGAAGTGAGCGAGCCGCGGCCGATGTGGCTGGCCCACCGCCGCCCCGCATCGGCTCGCTCACCCTGCTTGCCGCGGTCGGCGCGATCGCCCCACCGCGACGGGGATGCCGCCATCCCTCGGCGCCGCGGGGGTGGCGGTGGATGATTCCTGGGCCATGCCCGATTGCTTGATCCGGCGCGGACCAAGGTTGTCCCTGCCGTCTGGCATGCTCTGGCGTTCCCGCCGGCCCCGCGGCCGGTGCCAGCCATTCCCTCTGCCGAAGACGCCGCCATGCCCGACCCGAACCTCTCGAGCTTCATCTGGTCGGTCGCCGACCTCCTCCGCGGCGACTACAAGCAGTCGG
>SXWA01000112.1 GCA_005791575.1 Planctomycetaceae bacterium | reverse complement strand
GTCCGGCGGTGATTCAGCAACCCCCAAACCCCACCGGAGGGGTGGCTGGAGGATGGGTGCGATCGATCACGTGTCGATCGATCGACTTTCGCTCGATCAACGGCCAGCCGATCATCTGCCCACCACGGAATCCTGATCGCACGCGCGACGATCCTTTTCTGCGTCCCCTGGTCGGGACGGCAACCACCCGAGCCCGTCGGATAGAATCTCGGGCACCCGTCGGGTGAACGCCGCACCGGTGCGATTCCCGCGGTGAACGACTGCGGGAAGCGTCAGGCCGGCGGCAAGGAACGACCATGGCGCGTTGCCTGATCGGATGCGGCGCCAACGCCGGCGAGCCCCGCGAGCAACTCGAGCGGGCGCTCGAATTGCTCCGCTTCATGCCCGGGATCAACCTGCTGGCGGTGAGCCGGCCGCGGCAGACCGTGGCGGTGGGGGGGCCAGCGGGACAGCCGCCGTTCCTCAACGGTGCCTGCCTGATCGACACCGAGTTGGGGCCGCACGAACTGCTCGATCTGCTGGCAGCGGTGGAGAACACGCTCCATCGCGACCGCAGCGTGCGCTGGGGGCCGCGGACGATCGACCTCGATCTCCTCCTCTACGGCGATCTGGTGATCGACGAGCCGGAGCAGGCGGAGAGCGCCCACGGGCGCCGGCGCGCGGCGTTGACGGTGCCCCATCCGCGGATGGCGACGCGGCGGTTCGTCCTCGAACCCTGCGCCGAGATCGCCCCCGAGGCGGTGCATCCGCTCTCCGGCTGCACCGTGCGGGAACTGCTCGACAACATTTCCTCGCCGCATCTCCACGTCGCGGTGGTCGGCGTGCCCGGCAGCGGGGCGGCCGAAGTGGCGGCGGCGATCGCCGATGCGACCATGGCACGGCTCGTGCGCCATCCGCTGCCGCTGCCGACAGGCGCCGATCCCGGGCCGTGGCAGGAGGCACTCGCCGCCTGGGCGCACGCGCTCGAGACGCCGCCCCCGGTCGTCGACGAAGCGGTCGCCGTTCCCGTGGAGACCGTCGCCGATTGCTGGCTCGGCATGCTCCTGCTGGCCGCCGAGACCGCGCTCCCGGCGGCCGCACTGGCCGACTTCCGCCGCCGCTTCACGCGCTTCGCGCCGACCACCACGGCCCCGCACGTGGCGGTGGTCGCCGTGGCCACGGCCGAGGCACTCGCCGAACGGCTCGCCTTCCAGGCGCGCGCCGGGGGGCACAGCGACGTCTTCCGTGACGCGGGCATCGCGCTCGAGACGCGCGACCCCGGCGCGACCGCGACGGCGCTGGTCACCCTCCAGGAGCGCCTCCTCGACCGACTCCAGCCACGCGATCAGGGGTGCGACGACCCACTGGCCCCGCTCCGGCCGCCGGCGGTGGTGGTCGTCCGGGCCGACGATCTCGGCCGCGCCGTCGACGAGGGCATCGCCGCGGTCGAGGCAGTGACATGAGTCCCGCCGCGCCAATGCTCGTCACGGAACCCGCGGCGATCGCGGCGCTGGTCGGCGCGGCCCGCGACCGTGGCCGGCGTGTCGGCTTCGTGCCGACGATGGGGGCGCTGCACGAGGGCCATGCCAGCCTCGCCGCCGCCGCGGTCGAAGCGTGCGACGACGTCGCCGTGTCGATCTTCGTCAATCCGACGCAGTTCGGGCCGCACGAGGACTTCCAGCGCTACCCGCGGTCGCTCGAAGCCGACTGCCGCCTGCTGGCGGCACGCGGCGTGCGCTGGGTGTTCGCCCCGACGGTCGCGGCGATGTATCCCCCCGGCAACGCCACCCGGATCGTCGTCGAAGGCCCGGCACTGCCGTTCGAAGGGGCGCTGCGCCCCGGGCACTTCTCCGGTGTGGCCACCGTGGTGCACCGGCTCTTCCGGTTGGTCCCGGCCGACCGCGCCTACTTCGGCGCCAAGGACTGGCAACAGACGGTGGTCGTGCGTCGGATGGTCGCCGACCTCGGGCTGCCGGTGACGATCGTGGTGCTGCCGACCGTCCGCGAAGCGGACGGCCTGGCGCTGAGCTCGCGCAACGCCTACCTCTCCGCCGACGAGCGGCGGCGGGCGGTCGGGCTCCATGCGGCACTCGTCGAGGCGGACTCCGGGTGGTCGGCCGGCACGCCGGTGGAGACCCTCGAGGCACGGATGCGGCGCATGATCGAGGCCCACGGGATCGCCGTCGACTACGCGTCGATCGTCGATCCGGAGTCGCTGGCGCCGCTCCAGCCCGCCGGGCCGGACACCGGTTCCCCGGGCGCGGGCTGCGACGGTCCGGCGGAGTCCGGCGCCATCGCCCTCGTGGCGGGTCGCCTCGGGCGCACCCGACTGATCGACAACCGGCTCCTCGCCACACGCCGGCCGCCCGGCACCACCTGACCGCGACTGCCCGGCTGGCCCGAGGCGCGACATGCGTTCCATCCTCTTTCACATCCCCGGAAGGATCGGCACGCTGCCGCTGTTCGGCTTTGGCCTGCTCCTCG
Source organism: Planctomycetaceae bacterium (assembly GCA_005791575.1). Lineage (GTDB taxonomy): Bacteria > Planctomycetota > Planctomycetia > Pirellulales > UBA1268 > F1-20-MAGs016. The sequence goes on along the minus strand of SXWA01000112.1, from coordinate 19,838 downwards.
CCGCGTGGGCGCTGGTGGCGGTGGTGGTGTTTGCGGTCGCGGTCCGCCGCCACGGTGTGGCGCGGGCCCTCGCCCAACTCGGGCCGCTGCTGGCCGGCTCGGGCGCCTTCATCCTCTGGGCATTGCCCGCCCTCGACGACGGGGCGGGGGTGCCGGTGCGGGGCTACGGCGCGATGCTGCTGGCGGCGGCGGCGGCCGGCACCTGGCTGGCGGTGATCCGCGGCCGACGGATGGGGTTCGACGCCGACACGATCCTGGCCCTGGCGGTGGAGGTGTTCCTCTGGGGGCTGGTGGGGGCGCGGCTGTTCTACGTGATCGAGTACCACAGCCAGTTCTTCCCGCCGGGGCGGCCGTGGATCGAGGGGATCCCGGCGGTGCTCAACCTCGCCGCCGGAGGGCTCGTCGTCTTCGGCTCACTCCCCACCGCCGCGGCGGCGACCTGGTGGTTCGCCCGGCGCCGTGGGCTGTCGCTGCCGCGCTTGGCTGATTGCATCGCCCCGGGGATGTTGCTCGGCCTGGCGATCGGCCGGGTGGGCTGCTTCCTCAACGGCTGCTGCTTCGGTGGGCCCTGCGATCTGCCCTGGGGAATCCGCTTCCCACCGGAGAGCCCGCCGTGGCTCGATCAGGTCGCCCGCGGACTGCTGCCACCGGCGGGTGGCGCCGCGGCCTCGAACTGGTCCCTGCCGGTCCACCCCGCCCAGCTCTATGCGGCAGTCGATGCCGGACTGCTCGCCTGGCTGGCAGTCTGCTTCACCCCGTGGGCCAGGCGCGACGGAGAGGTGTTCGCCCTCGTCCTCACGCTGCACCCGGTGTCGCGGATCCTGCTGGAAATCATCCGTATCGACGAACCGCCGGCCCTGGGCACGCCGTTGTCGATCTCGCAGCTCGTGTCGGTCGTCCTGCTCGTCTGTGCGGCAGTGGCCTGGGCCGTGCTCTGGCGCCAGCCCCCGCGCGGGTGACAAGCCGGTGAAAGAAAAGAAAAGCCCGTGACACCGCTCGTTCTCCCCCGGTGGAACCATCTCGTGAACCCCAGCGATCCCCCCAGCGGCTCCCCCCCCGTGCGCCGGACAAGGGTGCTTCCTCCGGGGACCGTGACGATCCGCTGCCGCCAGGACGGACCGTTGGTGGTCGAGTTGGCTGCCGATCTGGCGGAGCAGGGGGTGCGGGTGCTCGTCACCGACCATGAAAGCACGCCATTCCAACCCCCAGCGGACGGCAAGCCAGGTATCGCCCTCTGCCGCTGCGGCCAGTCACGCCACCGGCCCTTCTGCGACGGCTCCCACATCGCGGCCGGTTTTCGGGCGGCCGAAACCGCCGGCGGTGAGCGACTCGCGGACGGGGCGTGATCCTGTCGGCGGCCGCCGGCTGTGACCCGAATCCGCCATGGTCCGAAGCCATCGATGGGCTTTGGCCAAGGGCTGGCCGGAATCACCCCCACCGGGGTAGCCACACCGCACTTCTCTGCGTCTCTTCTCTGCGTCTCTTCTTTGGGCTTCTCTTCTTTGGGCTTCTCTTCTTTGGCAGGCCTCGTCTGGCCTCTCGGGCCGCAACCAGGCAAGACGCGTGGGATCGTCAGGGTGGCGGGCTGGGGGGGTTCCTACCGATTGCGCGACGTACAGAAACCCTGCATACGACGGAAAGTGTTATTCATAATACACTTACGGCATACCGATTTGGTTTCGAATCAGCGGCTCAGCCTCCCTTCGATATGGACGGGCGCCGGAATCCCCTGTACGGTTTTGGAGCCGGAAACGGCGGGACCGACCTTCCCTGACCTGTCAGGGTCGCTCCCACGGGAACCACACGGGGCCCCGCAGTGCCCTCCGCCAGTAGGCCATACAGGCATCGATGACGACCAGCAGCGGCAACTTCTACCAGCGTTGGAGCGTGGGGATCATGGCGATCCTCGTGTTCCTGCTGCCGCTGGTGGTGGTCGGGGCGGTCAAGGCGAAGGGCAACAATCGCAACGACGTGAAGGGCTGGCTGCCCCTGGAATACCCGGAGACGCAGGTCTACCGGCGGTTCCGCCAGAGCTTCCAGGGTGAGGAATTCATCCTGGCAAGCTGGGAAGGCTGCACGATGGCCGACCCCCGGTTGGAGTTGCTGGCCCAAAAACTCCTCCCGCCGCCCGAGGAAGCCTCGCGGATCGACCGCCCCCTCTACTTCAATACTGCCCAAACCGGTCCGCGGGCCGTCACCCAGATGACGGGCGAGCCGCTCAACCTCGAGGCCGACACGGCGATCGCCCGCCTGACAGGCGCCCTGATCGGCCCCCCTCCCGACGGGTTCGATGCCGGGTCGTCTGCCGACGACCCGCAGCTGCGCCAGACCTGCCTCGTGCTCACCCTGTCCGACGCGGCCCGGTTGAATCTCCACGGTGCCATCGACCTCCTCAAGCAGGTCGCCACCGAGGAGTGCGGGATTCCCGCCGACGACCTCCACCTCGGCGGTCCACCGGTCGACAACGTCTCGATCGACAAGGCCGGCCAGACGAGTGTCACCGTGCTCTTCGGCCTGTCGCTGGTGGTTGGGTTCTTCGTCAGTTGGTGGAGCCTGAAGAGCAAACTGCTGGTGGGGCTCGTCCTCGCCTCCGGCGTCTACAGCATGTTCGCCAGCCTCGCGGTGGTCTGGTACTGCGGCTACCCGGTCGATGCCATCCTCCTGACGATGCCGTCGCTGGTCTACGTCGCCACCACCAGCGGTGCGATCCATCTGGCCAATTACTACCGCGACCAGTTGGCGGAGACCGGCATCCAGGAGGGGGCCGCCGGTCGGGCGGTGCACCATGCCCTGCTCCCGCTGACGCTGGCCACCGGCACCACCGCGGTCGGCCTGGCGACGCTGGCTGTGAGCGAATTGGTACCGATCCGGATGTTCGGGATTTTTTCCGCGATCGGCGTCGTCGTCAGCTTCCTGATCCTGGTCACGCTCATGCCGGCCGCCCTGGAACTGTTTCCGCCGAAGCTGCGGATCGGCCGGCTGGTCGATGGCGCCCTCAACGAGGCCGAACCGGGCTGGCGCCCCGTCGAGGAGAGCCGCTGGTGGCGTGCCGGTGAGTGGATCACCCGCAACCACGGCCTGGTGACCGCCGCCTGCCTCCTGATGATGGCCGGTGTCGGTTACGGCATGACACGGGTCGAGAGCAGCGTGCAGTTGATGCGGCTCTTCTCCCCGCGGGCGCGGATCCGCGAGGACTACCGGTGGCTGGAGCGGAAGCTCGGGCCGCTGGTGCCGATGGAGGTCCTCGTCCGCATCGACAACCAGGACTGCGACCTCACCTTCCTCGAGCGCATGGAACTGGTCGGCGAGATCCAGCGCGAGATCGGCCGGCTCGACGAGGTGGGCAGTTCGCTGTCGACGGTCACGTTCGGGCGCGACCTCGCCCCGGGGAGCGGCGGATTGGGCGGTGCCGCCGGCCGTGTCTTCGGGCTCTCCGAAAAGACACGCCGCAGCGTGCTCAACAAACGGCTCCTCGCCCACCGCGAGGACTTCCTCGCCGGCGACTACCTCCGTGAAGCGGTCCGCGAGGATGGCCACGGGGAGGAACTGTGGCGGATCAGCGCCCGCGTCAGCGCGATCAAGGAAGTCGACTACGCCCTCTTCAAACGCGACCTCCAGGCGACGATCGACCCGATCGTCACGCGCCTCAACGACGAGGGGGTGAAGGGCATCTCCGTCGATTACACCGGGCTCGTGCCGCTGGTCTACAAGGCCCAGCACTCCCTCCTCGACGGCCTGATCATCGGGTTCGTCACCGACTTCGCGATCATCGTCGCGGTGATGGTGATCCTCTGCCGGGCCGCCTCGGCCGGTCTCGTGCTCCTCCTGCCGGCTGCTTTTCCGGCCGTGTGCGTCTTCGGCGGCATGGGCTGGGGCAACGCGCTGCTCAAGTCGCTCGACGCCGGCACACTGCTCATCGACATCGGCACCGTGATGGCCCCGAGCGTGGCCCTCGGTGTGACGGTCGACGACGTCGTCCATTTCATGCTCTGGTTCCGCCGCGGGATCGCCGAGGGGATGACGCGGCGTGAGGCGGTGATGCTCGCCTACAAGGGCTGTGCCCGGGCGATGTACCAGAGTTGGGGCGTGATCGGCATCGGCCTGTCGGTGTTCTCGCTGTCGCCGTTCGGGCCGACGCAGCGCTTCGGCCACATGATGCTCGCCATGCTCACGATCGCGCTGGTGGGCAACCTGATCCTCATGCCGGCCCTGCTCTCTGGGCCGCTCGGAGCGGTGTTCGCCTGGAGCGTGGAGCGGATCGAGCGGGCCAAAGCCCGCCGGCAGGGACGGCGTGAATTGCACACCGATCCGGGCAGTGATCAACTGCCGGTGCCCCACGTGATCCCCGGCCCGGCGGAACGGGTGGTGCACGTCTGATCCGGCCCCGGGGCGGCTCCGCTCTCCCCGGGCCCCTGCCGGCTGACCGTCTGATCTGACCGTCTGATCTGACCGGCGCCGGGAACCGCCTTCCCGCTCCGATCGCACCCTGGCCGCGCGGGAGCGGCGTCTCCGGAGATGACCATGGATCCGCTCCCCGCCGACGACGCCCAGCCGACGACACTCGTCGGCGGCCTGCCGGCCGCCACGGTGGTGCTCAAGCCGAAGCGGGCGCGGCCGTTCTTCGGACGCCATCCCTGGGTCCTCGATTCTGCCATTGGGCGTGTCGACGGGGAGCCGGCGGCCGGCGATGTCGTCGATCTGGCCACCCACGAGGGGCGCTTCGTGGGCCGCGGGTTGTTCAACCCCCACAGCCGGCTGCGCGTGCGCCTCTATGCGTTCGACCCCGCCGTGCCGCTCGACGACGCGCTGTGGCGCTCGCGGCTCGAATCGGCGGTGGCCCTCCGCCACCGGCTCTCGCTCGACAAGCCCGCGGGGGCGGCGCGGCTGGTCAACAGCGAAGGGGACGACCTCTCCGGTCTGGTCGTCGATCGCTACGGGGAATGGCTCTGTGTGCAGGTGACCGCCCTGGCGATGGCGGCGCGGCTGGAATCACTCTGCGAGATCCTCGCGTCGCTCGTCCCCACGCGCGGCATCCTCCTCCGCGGCGCGGAGCGCGGGCTGGCCGGTCTCGAGGGGCTCCATCTTCCCGACCGTGTCGTCCGCGGCCGGGCTCCCGACGGACCGGTGTTCGTCGAGGAGGGCGGGCTGCGCTACGGCATCGATCTCACCGAGGGGCAGAAGACCGGCTTCTACCTCGACCAGCGTGACAACCGCACCGCCGCCGCCCGGCATGCCGGCGGCCGACGCGTGCTCGACATGTTTTGTTATTCAGGGGGCTTCGGTCTCAGCGCCGCCGCCGCGGGGGCGCAGGCGGTGCTGGCGGTCGATTCCAGCGCCCGGGCGACCGCCCTCGCCACCGCCAACGCCCAGCTCAACGGCCTCTCCACGATGACGGTCGAGACGGCCGACGCCTTCGAACACCTCGCCACCCTCGCCGGATCGGCGGCGCGCTATGGGATGGTGGTCCTCGACCCGCCGAAATTCGCCCGCAGCCGGGCGACGGTGGCGGATGCCCTCCGCGCCTACCACCGGATCAACCGGCTCGCGGTCGACCTGCTCGAACCGGGGGGGACGCTCGTCACCTGCAGCTGCTCCGGGGCGGTGGGTCGGGAGGAGTTCCTCACGATGCTCTCCGGCGTCGCCCAGCAGGCGCGGCGCACGATCCAGTTGCTCGAGGTGCGCGGAGCCGCCGCCGATCATCCGGTCAGCGCCAGCTGCCTCGACGGCGAATACCTCACCTGCGTCATAGCCCGCGTGCCCTGACGCGGCGGTGGGGCGGGGAAGTGGTGGTAGAATCGGCCGGTTGTCTTCCGGCCACCCGGGGGTGTGCCTCCCTTGATCCCGTCCCGTGCCATCACCACCGCCCTGTCGGCCCTGCTGCTCTTGGCCGCCGGCCGCCCCGGCAGCGCTGCCGAGCCGGCGCCGCTGTCGGCCGCCGACTTTGCCAGCCGGGTCGGCCCGGTGCTCGAGCGCCGCTGCGGCCACTGCCACGGTGCCGAACGGCAGGAAGGGGGCCTCCGTCTCGACACCTTCGCGGGGCTGCGGGCCGGTGGCGACTCGGGCCCGGTGATCGTGCCGGGCAGCCGCGCGGAGAGCCTGCTGGTGCGGGCCGTGGGGCGCGGCGACGAGGCGCTGCTCATGCCGCCGGGTGAAGCGCTCCCGGCCGACGAGCAGGGGCTGCTGGTCGAGTGGGTGGAAGCGGGCGCGCCGCACCCGGAGGGGTCGCTCGAGCCGCCGCTGCCGGCGCCCCCCTTCGATCCGGTGGAAGCGCGCGGCTTCTGGTCGTTCCGCCCGGTGGTCCGCCCGCCGGTGCCCGCAGACGGTGACCCGGCTGATCCGATCGACGCCTTCGTGCGCGTCCGCCTCGCCGCCGCCGGCCTCGTCCCCACCCCCCCCGCCGATCGCGCGACCCTGCTGCGGCGCGTGACGTTCGATCTCACCGGACTGCCGCCCACGCCCGACGAGATGGAGGCCTTCCTCGCCGATGGCGCGCCCGGGGCCTTCGCCCGGGTGGTCGACCGGCTCCTCGCCTCGCCCCACCACGGCGAACACTGGGGCCGCCACTGGCTCGACGTCGTCCGCTACGCCGATTCCAACGGCCTCGACGAGAACGTCGCCCACGGCAACGCCTGGCGGTACCGCGATTGGGTGATCAAGAGCCTCAACGACGACCTGCCCTACGACGAGTTCCTCCGCCGGCAGATCGCCGGCGACCTGCTCGTCGAGCCCGGCGCCGATCCCGAGCGGCGCCGCGACCTCCTCACCGCCACCGGCTTCCTGGTCCTCGGCCCCAAGGTGCTCGCCGAGGGTGACCAGGCCAAGCTCGCCGCCGACATCGTCGACGAGCAGATCGACACCTTCGGGCGCGCCTTCCTCGGCCTGTCGCTGGGCTGTGCCCGCTGCCATCACCACAAGTTCGATCCCGTGTCGCAGGACGACTACGCCGCCCTCGCCGGCGTGTTCACCAGCACGCGCTCGATGGAATCACTCGCCCGGATCGCGCGCTGGCAGGAAAACATCGTCGCGCCCCCCGACGCGCAGGAGGCCCATGCGGCGGCCAACGCCCGCGTCGAGGCGGCGAAGGGGGAAATCGCTGCCATGGTGACCGCCGCCCGCGCGGCGCTGGCGGCCGCCGGCACCGATCCCGCGACCGTGGCGGAGGATCGTTTCCCGGAGGAGACGACCGGTCGCCTCGCCGGCCTCCGCGCCCGGCTCGGCGAACTGGAACGGGCCGTGGTGCCCCTCGACACCGCGATGGGAGTGATCGAGGGGAGCCCGGCCGATGCCCGGATCGCCGTCCGCGGCGACCACCTCGCCCCCGGTCGGCGCGTGCCGCGCGGCGTGCCGGTGGTCCTCGAGATCGACGGCCCCGTGGCGATCCCCGCCGCGTCCAGCGGCCGCCGCGAGCTGGCCGCCTGGCTCACCGATCCCCGGCATCCCCTCACCGCGCGGGTGATCGTCAATCGGGTCTGGCGCTGGCACTTCGGCCGCGGGCTCGTCGCCAGCAGCGACAACTTCGGCCGCCTCGGGGAGGCACCGGTCAACCAGCCGCTGCTCGACTGGCTGGCGGCCGAATTGATCGACTCCGGCTGGTCGCTCAAGGCGCTCCACCGGCGGATCATCCTCTCCGCGGCCTGGCAGCGCTCGAGCGATCCGGCGACCAGCCCCACAGGCGCGGCCGCCGCCGACATCGATCCCGATAACCATCTCCGCTGGCGCGGGAGCATCCGCCGGCTGGAGGCGGAGAGCATCCGCGACTCGCTCCTCGCCGTCGGCGGCCGGCTCGACCGCACGATGGGTGGGTCGCTCCTCCATGTCGCCAATCGGGCGTTCCTCTTCGACCACACCTCGAAGGACGAGACCCGCTACGACGCCCCGCGCCGCAGCGTCTACATGCCGGTGATCCGCAACCACATCCAGGACTGCCTCTGGCTGTTCGATGCCACCGACGGTGCAGTGCCGTGTGGCGACCGCGGCACGTCGACGGTGCCCTCGCAGAGCCTGTGGATGATGAACGGCGATCTCGTCCTCGAAGTCGCCGACGGCCTCACCCGGAGCATCCTCGCCGCCACGCCTGGCGACGCGCGCGCCCGCCCGCTGCTGCTCTTCCGCCGCGTCCTCGCCCGGCCGCCGACCGCCGCGGAGGAGGCGCTGGTCCAGGGGTCGGTGGCGCGGATCACGGCCCGGCTCGCCGCCGCCGGCACACCGCCGGGCGAGTGTGAACGCGAAGCCTGGACTGCCGTCACCCAGAGTCTGCTGGCCGCCAACGAATTTCTCTTCATCCGCTGACCCCTCCCATGCGCCACCCGACACCCCGACTCCCCCTGCCCGATCGCCGCCGGCTGCTGGCCGGCAGTGCCGTCGGCTTCGGCTGGCTGGCGGCGCGGAACCTGCTGGCCGAGGGGCCGACGGCCGGCATCGACCATGGCATCCGGCCGCGGGCCCGGCGCGTGATCTTCATGTTCATGAAGGGTGGCCCGTCGCACATCGACACCTTCGATCCGAAGCCGAAGCTCACGGCCGACGACGGCAAACCGTTCCCGGCGGCCAAGCCGCGCGTCCAGTTCGCCGCCACCGGCAACCTGCTCAAGAGCCCGTGGCGGTTCCGACAGCATGGCGCCTGCGGCAGCCCGGTCAGCGAGCTGTTTCCCCACGTGGCGCGCCACGTCGATCGGATCTGCTTCCTCCACGGCGTGCACGGCACGAACGCCGCCCACGGCGGCGCCGTGCTCAAGCTCCACACCGGCAGCGACACGTTCGTCCGGCCCGGGATGGGCGCCTGGGTGAGCTACGGCATGGGCACGCTCAGCGCCGATCTGCCGGCCTTCATCACCATCTGCCCGACGCTCGCCCACGGCGGGGCCAACAACTGGGGCAGCGCCTTCCTCCCCGCCCGCCACCAGGGGGTGCCGCTCGGGGTGGCGAGCCGCCCGGCCACCGAGGCGCGGATGAAATTCATCGCCAATCCGCGCTGGTCGGCGGACGTGCAGCGGGAGCAGCTCGACCTCGTGCGTGGTCTCGACGGAGCGGCGCCGGCGGAACCGCTCCTCGAGGCGCGGCTCGAGTCGTTCGAGCTTGCCTTCCGCATGCAGCGGACGATGCCCGCCGTCGAGGATCTCTCCGGTGAAACCCCCGACACCTTGGCGCTGTACGGCCTCGATGATCCGGTCACCGCCAACTTCGGCAGGCAATGCCTCATGGCGCGGCGCTTCGCCGAGGCAGGGGTGCGTTTCATCCAGGTGACCCACAGCGACGGCAAGGTGCAGTGGGACCAGCACGCCGACCTCGTCGCCGGCCATACCGAGAAGGCCGCCGAAGTGGACAAGCCGATCGCCGGCCTGCTCACCGACCTCGCCCGGCGCGGGCTCCTCGACGACACGCTGGTCGTCTGGGCAGGGGAGTTCGGGCGGACACCGGTCGCCCAGGGCACCAACGGCCGCGACCACAACCCCGAGGGCTTCACGATCTGGCTCGCGGGGGGCGGTGCCCGTGGCGGGACGCGCTACGGGGCCACCGACGACTACGGCTACTATGCCGTCGATGGCCGGATGTCGATCCACGACGTCCACGCCACGATCCTCCATCTGCTCGGCATCGACCACCTGCGGCTCACGTTCCGCCACGGCGGCCGGGACTTCCGCCTCACCGACGTGGCCGGACAGGTCCACACGGCGGTGGTGGCCTGACGGGTAGCGCCACCCTGCCGGAAAGCCGGTTTTCCTTGCCAAACCCCCTTCCCGGGGCCAGACTTACTGTCGCCGACCCACGTTCACCGGGGATGCCGGCGGAGCGTCGCGCCGGCCCCGCAGGTCGGAGGCCTCCATGGGGAACCCCCCCTTTCGTTCGACGACCAAGCGGGTGATCCTGGACCGGAGGCGATTGGCCATGGATTGCCCTGAAAAGCATGTCTGGCCCGCCATCCAGCGGGTGATGGCGGCGCCCCGTGGCACCCCCACTTGCACGGCCCGGCTCGCGCGGCTGATCGTGTTGTCCGGGCTGGTGGCCCTGCCGGCCGGCGCCGCGGAAAAACCGCTCCGCTTCGACCGCGACATCCGCCCGATCCTTTCGGAAAACTGCTACGCCTGCCATGGTCCGGCGAAGCAGGAAGCGGGACTGCGTCTCGATCAGGGAGACTCGGCAACCACCCCCCTCGCCAGCGGCGGCGTGGCGGTGGTGCCGGGCAAACCGGCCGACAGCGGCATCCTCGCCCGGATCCGTTCCACCGACCCCGACCTGGTGATGCCACCACCGCACAGCAAGAAGGTGATCGGGCCGGCGGAGCAGGACCTGCTCGAGCGCTGGATCGCCGGTGGGGCCGGTTTCGAACCGCACTGGTCGTTCCGGCCGGTGATCCGTCCGCCGGTGCCCGCCGGGCCGGCGGAGGTCACCAACCCCATCGACCGCTTCCTCGAGCAGCGGCTCGCCGCCGAGGGGCTGCCGGTGAACCCGCCGGCCGATCTGCCCACGCTCGCTCGCCGGCTGTCGTTCGCCCTCACCGGTCTGCCGCCGACCCCCGCCGAGGTCGAGGCGCTCGTCGCCGACGCCGCGGCGACCGACACCGCCACCGCCATCGACCGTGCCGTCGACCGCCTCCTCGCCAATCCGCACCACGGTGAGGAGATGGCGCGCCATTGGCTCGACGTCGCCCGCTACGCCGACACCCACGGCCTGCACCTCGACAACGAGCGCCAGATGTGGGCCTACCGCGACTGGGTCGTCGAGGCCTTCAACCAGAACATGCCGTTCGACACCTTCACGATCTGGCAACTCGCCGGTGACCTCCTCCCCGGGGCCACGCGCCAGCAGCAGACGGCCACCGGGTTCTCGCGCTGCAACGTCACGACGAGCGAGGGAGGGTCGATCAACGAGGAACTGCTGTTCCGCTATGCGGTCGACAGGACCGCGACGATGGTCCAGGCCTGGATGGGGATCACGGCGCAGTGCGCGGTGTGCCACGATCACAAGTTCGACCCGCTCTCGCAGGGCGAACTCTACTCCCTCTACGCATTCTTCAACTCCGCCGCCGATCCCGGCTTCGACGGCAACATCCTCACCACCGCCCCGACGATCACCCTGCCGACCGCACCGGAGGAGAGGGAGCTCGCCGACCTCGATGCCCGCCTCCCCACGCTCCAGCAGGCACTCGACGCGGCCCTCGACACGGTCGCCTACACCGACCCCGCCACGCTCGATCCACCCCCGGCGCCGGCGCGCACCGAGGCGATCTGGCTCGACGACGACTTCCCCGCCGGCGCCGCCGTGCAGAGCTCGGGGGCGGCGCTCGCCTGGTTCACCGGTGGCGAGCCTGGTCAGGTGCGCTCCGGCCAACGGAGCCTCGACCGCACCGCCACCGGCATCGCGCAGGACTTCTACCAGTCGGGAGCCGAGCCGCTGGTCGTTCCCGCCGGCGGCGAGATCTTCGCCAGCGTCTGGATCGATCCGGCCAATCCGCCGAAGGCGGTGATGCTCCAGTTCCACGCCGGCGACTGGAACCACCGCGCCGTGTGGGGCGATGCCGAGGCGATCGCCTGGGGAGAGGCGGGCAAGCCGTCGCGGTTCCACGCCGGGCCGCTCCCCGAGCCGGGCGGATGGCGGACGCTCGCGGTCAAGGCCGAGCAGGTCGGCCTCGCCCCGGGCACGAAGCTCGAGGGCTTCGCGCTCACGCAGTTCGACGGCCATGCCCGCTGGGATCTGGTCGGCATCGCCGCCGTCTCCGACCCCGCGAGCGATCCGTCTCGATCGCTCGCCGCCTGGTGGAAGGAGCGCACCGGGAAGGACAAGCTCGACGACGTCCCGGGCGAACTCCGCGGGCTCGTCAAACAGGGGGCCGAAAAGACCACCGATGCCGCGGAGCAGGCCCGCGTGCGGCGCCACTGGCTGGCACGCGTCTGGGGGGAGCGGCCGGAACCGCTGGCCAGGGCGGTGAACGAGCTCCGGGCGGCGCGCACGCGCCGCGAGGAGATCGACAAGTCGCTGGCACGGACGTTCGTCTTCAACGACCTGCCGACGATGCGCGAGAGCTTCGTCATGCAGCGCGGCGCCTACGACAAGCCCGGCGCCAAGGTGGAGAGGGCCACCCCCGGATTCCTCCCGCCGCTGCTGGTCGCCACCGGCGACGTGCCCAACCGGCTCGACCTCGCCCAGTGGATCCTCGCCCCGCGGCAGCCGCTCACGGCCCGAGTGGCGGCCAACCGCCTCTGGCAGCAGTTCTTCGGCACGGGGCTCGTGAAGACGAGCGAGGACTTCGGTCTCCAGGGGGAGGCTCCGAGCCACCCGGAGCTGCTCGATTGGCTGGCGAGCGAGTACCGGGACTGCGGCTGGGACACGCGGCGCATCATCCGCCTGATCGTCACCAGCCGGGCGTTTCTCCGCTCCGCTGTCATCGAGCCGGCCCAGCTGGCCGCCGACCCGGAGAACCGCCTGCTCGCCCGTGGCCCGCGGATCCGTCTCGATGCCGAGCAGATCCGCGACAATGCCCTGGCGGTGTCGGGGCTGCTCGTCCGCACCTTCGGCGGTCGCGGTGTGCGCCCCTACCAGCCCGACAACATCTGGGAGCCGGTCGGGTTCGCCGGCAGCAACACCCAGAAATACACGCGCGACTCCGGTCCGGCGCTCTACCGGCGCAGCCTCTACACCTTCTTCAAGCGGACGGCGCCGCCGCCGTTCATGGCCACCTTCGACGCCCCCAACCGCGAGCAGTTCTGTGCGCGCCGCGAGCGGAGCAACACCCCGCTGCAGGCGCTGCAGCTGATGAACGACGTCCAGCACGTCGAGGCGGCGCGGGCGCTCGCGGCCCGGGCGCTCGCCGAAGGGGGGGGCGACGACGCCGCGCGGATCGAGTGGCTGTTCCGCACCGTCCTTGCCCGGGCCCCGGAATCGGACGAGGCCGCTGTGGTCGCCGGTACCCTCGCGGCCCATCGCGCCCGCTACGCCGCCGACGCCGACGCCGCGCGGAAGCTGGTGAGCCAGGGGGAGTCGAAGCCCCCCGAGGGGATGCCGGTCGAGGAACTGGCTCCGCTGACCCTCGTCGCCAACCTGCTGCTCAATCTCGACGAGACCCTCTCCCGCAACTGACCCACGCCCGCCCCGGGGATCCGTCATGCCCATGCCCACACTCCAGCACGACGCGCTCCGCGCCACCGCCGCCCGGCGCCTGTTCTTCCAGTCGTCGGGGGTGGCGCTGGGCACGGCGGCCCTGGCCCTGCTCGATCGCGGCGCGGCGGCAGCCGCCGTCGACCGTGTCCATCCGCCGCTGCCGGGATTGCCGCATCATCCCGCGCGTGCCAAGGCGGTGATCTACATCCACACCAACGGCGGCCCTTCGCAGATCGACCTCTGGGACCACAAGCCGAAGCTGCAGGAGTTTTTCGACAAGGATCTGCCGCCGAGCGTGCGCGGCGAGCAGCGGCTCTCGACGATGACCAGCGGTCAGGCGCGGTTCCCGGTGGCCCCCTCGAAGTTCGCCTTCACCCGGGCCGGCCGCTGCGGCCGGTGGGTCAACCAGGAGCTCCTCCCGCACACCGCGGGCATCGTCGACGACGTCGCGCTGGTGAAGACGATCCACACCAACGCCATCAACCACGACCCGGCCTGCACGTTCGTGATGACCGGCAGCGAGATCCCCGGCAAGGCGAGCCTCGGCAGTTGGCTGGCCTACGGTCTGGGCAGCGACAACGACGATCTCCCCGCCTTCGTCGTCTTCACGCCGCTGCCCGACATCAACCCCTCGCAGGCGCTGTTCACCCGGATGTGGTCGAGCGGGTTCCTCCCCACGCGCTACTCGGGGGTGGCGCTGCGTGGGTCGGGCGACCCGGTGCTCTACCTGCCCAATCCCGACGGCGTGACCGGCGCCGACCGCCGCACGATGCTCGACGGCCTCGGTCAACTCAACGAACGGGGCTACCGGCGCTTCCGCGACCCGGAAATCCAGACGCGCATCGCCCAGTACGAGATGGCCTTCCGCATGCAGGCGAGCGTGCCGGAACTGACCGACCTCACCGACGAGACGGAGACCACGCTCGCCCTCTATGGCGACGACGCGCGGAAGCCCGGCTCGTTCACCCACAGCCTCCTGCTCGCCCGGCGGCTGGTGGAGCGCGGCGTCCGCGCCGTGCAGATCCTCCACCGCGGCTGGGACCAGCACGGCAACCTGCCCAACGACCTCAAGGCCCAGTGCCTCGACACCGATCAGGCCACCGCGGCGCTGGTCAAGGACCTCAAGCAGCGCGGCATGCTCGACGAGACGCTCGTCGTCTGGGGTGGGGAATTCGGCCGGACCGTCTATTCGCAGGGCACGCTCACGAAAGACACCTACGGCCGCGACCACCACCCGCGGAACTATTGCATGTGGCTCGCCGGCGGCGGCTCCCGGGGGGGCGTGTCGTTCGGCGAGACCGACGACTTCTCCTACAACATCGTGGAGAATCCGGTGCACATCAACGACTTCAACGCCACGATCCTCCACCTGCTGGGGATCGACCACGAGCGCTTCACCTACCGCTTCCAGGGTCTCGACCAGCGCCTCACCGGCGTCGAACCGCAGCGGGTGGTGCACGAGATCCTGGCCTGACGGGGCGCGGCGGCGCTGGCGGTGGGGCGCTGCCGGTGGCGTGCCTCGTTGCCGGTGATGTGCGGCGGTGGCTGAGCAGCTTCGACGACATCTGACCAGTGGGACAATTCCGGGAGTGGACATGCGAAACGTGAGTCGCGGGTGGTGGGTGATGGCGGTGGCCCTGGTGACCGGGGCACGCGCACCGGTGCATGCCGAGGAGAACCGCCTCACCGCCGAGGAGGCCCGGAGCGGCTGGAAGCTCCTCTTCGACGGCGCCTCGACTGCCGGCTGGCGGAATTACCGCAAGGATGCGCTCTCCCCCGCCTGGCAGGTGCGTGACGGGGCCCTGGTCCGCGCCGCGGCCGGTGCCGGCGACATCGTCACCGCCGAGCAGTACGGCTTCTTCGAACTCATGCTCGACTACCGCATCGCCCCCGGCGGCAACAGCGGGATCATGTTCCGCGTCACCGAGGAGAACCCCGCACCCTGGCACAGCGGCCCCGAGGTGCAGGTGCTCGACAACAAGGACGGCAAGGATCCGCAGCGCGCCGGTTGGCTCTACCAGCTCTACCCACCGGGGAAGAATCCCGCCACCGGCGCGACGCTCGACGCGACCCGTCCGGCAGGGGAATGGAACACGATCCTCCTCCGCGTCGGTCCCGAGCAGGGGGAGGTGTACGTCAACGGCCTGCGCTACTCGCAGTTCCGCCTCGGCAGCGACGACTGGAAGAAGCGGGTGGCGGAGAGCAAATTCGCCAAGTTCCCCTCGTTCGGCACCGCCGAGAAGGGGCACATCTGCCTCCAGGACCACGGCGACGAAGTCGCCTACCGGAACATCAAGATCCGCCCGCTGCCGCAGCAGGATCCGGCCGCCGCGGTCAGTGACGGCCTGCTCCCGGTGGGCTTCGAGCCGGCGTTCCCGGGCATCCGTTGGGCGGGGTACGAGCCGCTCGATGCCGACGGCAAGCCGAACTCCTTCCGGCCGATCGTCCTCACCCATCCCGGTGACGGCTCGGGACGGATCGTCGTCGCCACACAGCACGGCCCGATCCACATCGTCCGCCCCGGTGCGAAGGAGAGCGTGCTGCTGGCCGACCTCAACGACCGGGTGATCTACAAGGACAACCAGAACGAGGAGGGGCTCCTCGGCCTCGCCTTCCACCCGAAGTTCCGCGAGAACGGGCAGTTCTTCGTCTACTACACGTCGAGCCGGAAGGAGCCGCACACCTCGGTGATCTCCCGGTTCCGGGTCTCGCCCACCGACCCCGACCGCTTCGACGCCACCTTCGAGGAGGAGGTGATGGCGATCCCGCAGCCGTTCTGGAACCACAACGGCGGCACCCTCTGCTTCGGCCCCGACGGCTTCCTCTACGTCGCCCTCGGCGACGGCGGCGCGGCCAACGATCCGCTGCTGCAGGGGCAGAATCCGGCCACCCTCCTCGGGAAGATCCTCCGCATCGACATCGACCGGAAGGACCCCGGGCTCGGCTATGCGATCCCGAGCGACAATCCGCTGGTGGGTGTGCCGGGGGCGCGCGGCGAGATCTGGGCGTGGGGGCTGCGCAACCCCTGGCGGATCGCCTTCGACCAGCCGACCGGCCGGCTGTGGTGCGCCGACGTCGGGCAGGGGCTCTACGAGGAGATCGATCTCATCGAGCGCGGCGGCAACTACGGGTGGAGTCTCCGCGAGGGGCGGCACGGCTTCGGCGCCCTGGGCGTGCCCGCCGGCACGCGCCTCGTCGAACCGGTCTACGAATACGACCACACCGTCGGGTTGTCGATCACCGGCGGCCACGTCTACCGGGGAAAGAACGTGCCCGCCCTCGAGGGGAAGTACCTCTACGCCGACTACGTCTCCGGGAAGCTCTTCGCCCTCACCCTCGACGAGGCGACCGGGCGGGCCAAGGCCAACCACATGATCGAGAGCCCGAAGATGCCGGTGATCTCCTTCGGCAGTGACTCGGGCGGGGAGAGCTACTTCCTCATCGTCAGCGGCGACGGGCAGGGGATCCACCGCTTCACGCCGAAGTGACCCCTCGGCGGCCATCGCCGCGCGCTCATCCGCCGAGCGGATGGTCGTGCCGGCAGGCGGGATCGCGGGGCACTCCCGCGCCCACCTCTCCGACGGGATGGGTGAGGAGATAGTGCCACACCGGTTCGTAGAGGAAGCGCCCGTCGGCCGCCCGCGGCGACCCCTTGCCCGGCTGCACCGCCGAGTGGGCGCGCTTCTCGTCACCGCCGACGTCGGCGGCCGAGACGAGGCGCCGCGAGTGGCCGTAGGGTGGGCGCGCGTCGTCGACGGTGACGATCGGCCCGAAGCGTTCCAAGCCCAGCAGCTCCCACGAGCGGCAGTAGTGGTCGCCGCTCCAGCCGCCGTCGAGGAGGTGCGAGAACCCGAAGAACCGTTCCTTGGCGGTCGCCGAGGGCCCCGCCTGCCAGTCCTGGTCCTGGTCGCGCGGCCCGCAGAGCATCACCACCCGGTCGACCGGGACATCCATCGCGAACCGGGCCGCGGTCGTCGCTCCGTGCGATGACCCGGCGACGATCACCTTCTCCCAGAGGACCGACGCGCCGTCCGGCGAGAGGAACTGTTCCCAGCGCCCCGCCGGGTGCTCCTGCGACAGCCAGCGGAGGAACATCCGCACGCGCTCCATCATCCCGTCGGCTGGTGGAATCGCCACCTGCTCGCTGACGTCGCGGCCGGTCGCCGCCTCGAGACGGACCAGCCCCCGGGCGAGCCGGTCGGTCGGCTTCACGGTCGCGAACCATTTGTTGGCGTAGTGCGGCTGGAGGGCGTGGATCCCCAGCGCGCTTGCCCGTTCGAACAGGCCGGCGTTGTGATCCATCAACCAGACCATCAGCCGGCCGCGCGCCGGTACTGCCGTGTCGACGCTGGCGTGCTCGAGATCGGTCGGCTTGCCGTCCTTCTCGAAGACGAAGTCGATCTCCGGGTGGGGCTGGGCCCGGGGGTCGAGCTGGCTGGCCCGCGCGGTGAGCACCCGGCGGGTCGGCTCGGCGGCGGTGGCTGCGGTGGCCGTGGTGGCCGCGGCAACGAGCACGGCCCAGACAACGACACGATCGAGTGCGGGCATGGGTGATCACCGGGGTCGAGGGTTTCGGGCGGCCGATCCACGCAGCATAGCCGCACCGCCACGATCACCTTCGCGGCGGAGGCTGCCCACCCCGATCACATCCCTGCGCGTGGTTGGGAGATGGGGGGCCCGGCGGTATGCTGCCGGCGCCGGGGATCCCGCTTCCGGCACCCCCGGGAGAGCCCCACCATGCAGGCCGTCGAGTCCACCACCAGGCGCACGTTTCTCGCCGCCACGGCGACCGCCGCCGCCGCGACGGTCACCAGGCTTTCCGTCGCGGCCGACGAGGCCGCGCCCGTGCGTGTCGCCGTCATCGGGTGCGGTGGCCGTGGCGGCGCCAACCTCCAGGAGGTGGCCAAGGCGGGGGGCACGATCGTGGCGCTGTGCGACGTCAACCGCACGGCGCTCGACCGCGCCGCCGGCCAGCACCCGGCCGCGAAGACGTTCCGCGATTTCCGTGAGCTCTACACCGCCCTCGACCCGGCCACCTACGACGCCGTCGTCGTCAGCACGCCGGAACACACCCACGCCTTCGCCACGCTGCCGGCACTCAAGCGCCGCAAGCACGTCTACTGCGAGAAACCGCTCACGCACTCGATCCGCGAGGCGCGGATCATCGCCACCGCGGCCAAGGAGGCCGGGGTGGCCACGCAGATGGGCACCCAGATCCACGCCGGCAACAACTACCGCCGCGTCGTCGAGCTGATCCGCGCCAAGGCCATCGGCCCGGTGCGCGAGTGCCACGTGTGGACCAGCCGCGCCTGGGGTTGGCAGAGCACCGACGACGCCGGTCGCCTCGCCGACATCGTCTCCACGCAGGAGCGGCCCCAGGACACGAGCCCCGTGCCCGACGAGCTCGACTGGGAACTGTGGCTCGGCCCCGCCCCCTACCGGCCGTTCAACGAGTCGTATTTCCCCGGGCCGAAGTGGTACCGCTGGTGGGACTGGGGCAGCGGCACGATGTCCGACCTCGGGAGCCACATGAACGACCTGCCGTTCTGGGCCCTCGATCTCGACGCTCCCACCGTCATCGAAGCCGACGGCCCCCCCGCACACCCCGACCTCGCCCCGGCATCGATGGTCGCCCGCTACCGGTTCCCGGCGCGCGGCGACCGTCCGGCGGTCACCCTCGCCTGGTACCAGGGGGAGCGGAAGCCGATGGTCTGGTTCGCCCGGGAGATCCCCCAGTGGACCAGCGGGATTCTCTTCATCGGCGACGGCGGGATGCTCCTGGCCGACTACGAGCGCCACCTGCTCCTGCCGGCGAACCGCTTCCAGGAGTACAAGCGGCCGGAGGAGACGATCCCGCCATCCCTCGGCCAGCATGCCGAGTGGATCCACGCCTGCCGCACCGGTGCCCCCACGACCTGCGATTTCGCCTATGCCGCGCGGCTCACCGAGGCCAATCACCTCGGCAACGTCGCCTACCGGGCGGGCCGGACGATCGAGTGGGATGCCGCCGCGATGCGGATCCCGAACGCCCCCGAGGCGGAGCGTTTTCTCGGGCGCGAATACCGCGCCGGCTGGACGCTCGAGTGAGCGGCCGGCGGCTCACACCCGCTTCAGCCGCGTGAACTCGTCGATCGTCACCGTGGTCAGTTCGCCGCTGTCACGGGCGAGGATGAGCACGTCGGAATAGACCTTGTCGTCGGGATTCCGCCGGAAGTGGAGGCCGTGGCGCCGCCGCTCGCGCCGCAGCACGCGGCCGACCGTCGTCGTGGTCC
Organism: Planctomycetaceae bacterium; assembly: GCA_005791575.1. Classification (GTDB taxonomy): domain Bacteria; phylum Planctomycetota; class Planctomycetia; order Pirellulales; family UBA1268; genus F1-20-MAGs016. Next base: position 471 of record SXWA01000112.1, on the reverse strand, counting down.
AGCGGGCGCTCGATCCCACCGTGACCCCGTGCACCACCTCGACCCGCTCGCCGGGGGCGAGGCTGTCGAAGAGATCACGCGACTGCTGCTCTTCCGGCGTCATCGGCTCCTCCCGCGCGGCACTTCCGTGCCGAAACTCGTCAGACTTCCTTGGAGTCGATCCACTTCATCATCCGCCGCAGCTGCCGCCCGGTCTCGGCGATCGGATGCTGTCGCTCGCGCCGCCGCGTGCTCTTGAACATCGCGGCCCCACCCCGATTCTCGAGGATCCAGTCACGGGCGAACTGCCCGGAGCGGATCTCCTCGAGGATCTTCTTCATCTCCGCCCGCGTCTGGTCGGTGATGATCCGCTTGCCGCGGGTGTAGTCGCCGTACTCGGCCGTGTTCGACACGCTGTAGCGCATGTACTCCAGGCCGCCCTGATAGAACAGATCGACGATCAGCTTCATCTCGTGGAGGCACTCGAAGTAG
>SXWA01000001.1 GCA_005791575.1 Planctomycetaceae bacterium | reverse complement strand
CCGCCGTGCTCGGCGGCAGCATGGCCGTCATCGCCATGCGCGCCCGCGGCTTGTGCAGCCACGATCAAGTCGCGACCATGCTGGGGCAGCCCGAGGAAGGCGGCGACGGCATAGGCCGCCAAGGTGAGCACGAGTCCGGTGAGGACGTGCCGGCTCGGATCGGCTTGGCTCGGATCGGCTGGGCGCGGATCGGCTGGGGTGGGATTCGGGAGAGGCGGGCGGGCCTCCGCGTCGGGCTGCATGGCTGTATGCCGGGTGTTGTTGCGGCGGGGTTGTTGCGGCGGGTTGGACCAAGCCGTTGGGCTTGAGACCGGTCGGGGACAAATTCGGGTGGACCGTCCGCAGACGGCGACCCGGGGAGCGGGGTCGATGACGGACTCGCCGGCGACCACCGAGCATGATCGTACGCGTCCGGACCGCCCCACGGAAGGTGGATGGGTCGTCTGGCTCCGGGCGAACGCACGGCCGGTGTGGCTCGCGACGCTCACCCAATTGGCCGTCGTGGGTGGAGCGTGGGCTCTGATCGCCTGGGGCGTGGGGCTTCCCCCCTGGGGCGCCTGGAGTTGGCTCGCCGTGGTCGTCGATCTGATCGCCGTCGGTCTGGCGGGCGGAGCCCTCGTCACCGCCTGGTGCTCTCTCCTCCCGCGGCTCGAGCACCGCGGTGGACGCCTCCGTGTCAGGCTCGCGCCGGGGTGGTCCCACGACGTGCCGGTGGACATCGTCGAGTGTTTTTTTCTCGGTTCGGATTCCCTGACGGCGGATGGGCCCGGGGCTGCCGACGGGACCGCTGCCACCCACCGGGTGGGCACCCTCGTGATGCGGATCGCTGAACGGGAGGCGGAGCGCTGGCGGCCGGTGGATACCCGCGGGTGGCCGCAGGGGACCGCATGGGGACGATGGCAGGACGGCGCGATCGTCCTCGACGGTCGCTGGTGCGAGCCCCTGTCCGTGGAGGTGGCGCGGCGCCTGTCGGGGGTGCTGATCGCCGCCCGCCGCGCGGTGCCCGAGCGCGGGATGCAGCATGCGGGGGTGGAGACGTGATCGGCGCGGGATTGCTCGTCAGCGTCCGGAATGCCGATGAGGCATGCGCCGCGTTGCGGGGCGGCGCCGACATCATCGACGTCAAGGAGCCGCGGCACGGTGCCCTGGGATGTGCCGCACCCGAGGTGGCGGCCGAGATCGCCGCCGTGGTGGCGCCGGCGGCACCGTGGACGGTGGCCCTGGGGGAACTTACCGATGGACTGCCGGCCGTGCGGCAGCGACTGGAGGCGCTGGGCGCCGCGCTTCCGCTGGCGACGCCCCCGCCCGCCGCGGTCAAGGTCGGACTCGCCGGGGTGGGGGACCGCGCGTGGGAAGCGGACCTCGCGGCCCTGTTCGCGTGCGTGGTGCCCCCCACCGTGCCGATCGCCGTGGCCTATGCCGACTGGCAGCAGGTGGGGGCGCCCGACCCGCTGGCGGTGATCGCTGCGGCCGGCCGACTCGGTGGCCGCTGGCTGTTGATCGACACGGCGGTGAAAGGGGAGGGCCGCGGCCTGTTCGCGGGCGTCGCCGGCGGACGGGAGCCGGGCATCATCGCCGCCTGGATCGCGTCTGCCCGTTGCCAAGGCTTGGCGGTGGCGCTGGCCGGCAGCCTCACGCTGGAGCAGCTGCCGGACGTCGGCCACCTCGGCGCCGACGTCGTCGGCCTGCGCAGCGCCGTATGCTCGGGTGGACGGTTCGGCAGGGTGAGGGAGGATCGCGTGCGGCAGGCGGCTGCCGCACTGGGACGGAGCGACGGGGCCACGGTGGCAGCGTTGCGACGAACCCGATGGTCTCAGGAGTTGGTCTGAGGAGATTGAAATGAAGACGTTGGAAGTGCGGGTTCCCCACAGCCTCGATCCGGTCGAGGTGCGCCGCCGGCTCGACGCGGCGCTCGTCAAGGCCCGCGACGAGATGGGGGGAAACGTCAGCGGCATCGATGCCACGTGGGAGGACGCCGACCGGCTTCGTTTCCTCCTCGGCGTGATGGGGCTGCAGATCAGCGGGCAGCTCGAGGTGCTCGTCACGGAACTCGTGGTGCTGGTCGATCTGCCGGGCACCGCCCTGCTGTTCAAGGGGCGGATCCGTGACGGGATCCAGGAGCGGCTCGGCGGGCTGCTGACAGCCTGACCGGCACGGTTTGACGGCCCTGGTTCAGCGGGGTGCCGACCGGTCCGGTGGTGCCGATTGTCGGCTGCCACGGTGGGGTGACTGGCCGGGGGGTGGGGTGGCGGTCGATCCCCCGTAGGGATTCTTCCCTTGGGGCGACCCCTGGGGAGACCGTGGGAAAAACGCCCCGCCGAGGAGCGTTTTTTCCAAAAAAACCGCCGGTTTTCCAGGGAGGCTCCCCCCTCGACCGCAGACCTTCTTTTCAGCCGGCAGCCGGGTTGTCAGCGGCCCTCGAAGCGAAGGTATCATCGCGATCGTTCAGGGTCCGTCCGTCCCCTCGTGCCGCAGGAATTCCATGGACCGTAGCTGGTTCGATCAACATGTCGGTGTGCACGGCGCGGATCTCGGGCACGGTCTGCGGAAGGATTCGGTCGTCGTTGCCGTGGTGGCCGGGGCGCTGCTCGCGCTGCTGCTCGTGCCCGGACCGGCGGCGAATGTCGCCCGCGCGCAGGGTGCCAAGACCACCGCCGACGACGATCCGTTCGCGGACGAACTCAACCCGCTCGGCGGTGGGAAACCGCGTCCTGCGGTGCCCGGGGGCGTCGCGCCACGTGCCCAGGGGCCGCTGTCGCGGCCGCAGCCCGAACTCCCCACGGTTCCTCCCGAACCCGGCACCGGGCGTCCACTGACTCCTGATCTCGGCGATCCGGACCGCGCTGCGCCGGGAGTCGAGCGCGGGCGCCGTGATCGGGCCCTGCCGCTGCCGTTCCCCGAGGCTGAGGAAGACGGAGCCGCTGGCGGCGAGCCGTCGCCCGCCGACGCCTTCCTGCTCGAGGCGGAGAAGCTCGAGAAGGCCAAGCGATTCCGCGAGGCGGAAGCCGTGCTCCGGAAAGCGGTGAAGGCCGATCCGAAGAACACGCTCGCCAGTTTGGCGCTGGGCATGGTCCGCCGTCGCCTCGGCGACCTCGACGGCGCGATCGACGCCTACTCGGCCGGCCTGCGCGTGGACGACTTCGACGGCGCTCTCCATTTTCGCCGGGGACTGGCTTGGTTCCGCCTCGGTGAGCACCGCATCGCCCTCGAGGACTTCGACGATGCCGCTGGGCTCTCGTTCGACGACCCGATGCCGGAGTTGTGGAAGGGGCTGACGCTGATGGAACTCGATCGGCCCCGGGATGCGATCGTCGCCTACTCGGCCGCAATCCAGCGTGACCGCAGCCTGATGATCGCGTATCTCAATCGCGGCTTGGCCTATCTCGTGTCCGGAGAGCCCGACAAGGCGGAGACCGATTTCGAGCTCGCCATTCGTCATGACCCGGACGATGCCCGTGCCTGGTTCAATCGTGGTGTGGCCCAGGCCCGCCAACGGGAGTACGACCATGCGGCGGCGTCGTTCAGCCGGGCGGTGCGCCTCGATCCGTCGTTCACGGCCGCTCGGCAAAACCTCGATGCGGTCCGCGGGCGGACCAACCGCCCGACGGGAGGCTGACACGGTTGCCTTGACGGGGCACCGTTTGACCGGCGGCACGTCTTGACCGGCGGCACGTCTTGACTGGCGGCAGGTCGGAGTGGTGAAGTCGGAGTGGTGAAACGGCGCACGCGTCAGGGGGCTTCGGCCCCTGGACGATCAGCCGGGGTGCCGGGCACCTCGAGGCGATCGCCAGTGATCCGCCAGCCGAGCCCCAGCGGGCCGGTGACCGCGTCGAGAAGCTGGTCACGCGTCGCGTCGCGCACCTCCACCCGGACGATCACCGCCGGCTTCAGCCCGGCCCGTTCCACGGCGGCGCGGTCGATCGCCAGGGTCAGCCCGGTCCGTCGCGCGACCGCGGCGAGGAGTTCATCCAACGGTGCTTCCGCCCGGAGCGTGAACCGCTCCCGGCCGGGATCCCGTGGGGCACCCGGACCGAGCCGCGGGGAGGCCGCCACGAAGGGCTCCCGGCGCGGCCGATCACGCCCCGACGGATCGACGCCCTCCGCCAGGGCCACGATCGGCACCCGTGCGGGGCTTCCCGGTCGTCCTCCCTCGGCACGGCTCCAGTCGAGCCGCCGATCGAACTGGCCGAGGATCAGGTCGAGGCGGTCGGCCACCGCCAGCGGCGGCAGTTCGCTGGCGCGGAAATGATCGTGGGGCAGCGACTCGAGGTCCCCCAGTTCGAAGCCGCCAGCGGCGGCCGCTGCGCGGAGCAGATCCGCCGGCACGGCGCCATCGGGCCATGACCAGGGGGCCGCAGCCCGCGCCCGGCGGCGCAGTGGCTCGGGCAGTGCGGCGATGTCGCGCTGCCGGCGGACGTCGGCGGCGGCGATGATCGTGGCCCGGTCGTCGGGAAGGATCCAGATCGCCGACCCGAGCGGGATCGCCCGGGCGTTGGCGAGCGCCGCCAGGCGCGCCATGACGCTCGAGACTGCCTCCCCATCGGCCTCGAGGCTCACCCGCCGCGTCGGGTCGATGCGGCGGTCGATGATGATCGGCCGCTGCGCCTCGACCGCGAGCCGCCGGGAGACATCGGCCAGCGGCACCGCGGTCCAGGCTGCCGACAGGGGGCGATCGAGATCGGCGGCGGCGCCCACCATGCCGCTGCCGCCGACCATGGCGGGGCCGCCCAGCATCACGATCAGGGTGCCGAGCGCGCCGGCGACGCGGCCGGGCGTTGCCCGGGGCCCGGCATACCCGGCGATTCCTTGCTGCCCACGTCCCGCCATGGCTCGGTGAATCGCTCCTGCCGGATCGGGACGTGGACGGCGGCATGACGACCACCGGACCGCTGCGGTGGACCGCCAGCCGCGGTCCACCCCGGTGCCGAACGAGTATAGTGCGACCCACTCGACGGCGGGGCCGGCGGCGGAGGGCAGACACGATGTCCGGAGGTGGTGCGGCGACCGTGCTGGTGGTCGGTGCCGGGATCAACGGCGCCGCTCTGGCACGGGAGTTGACCCTCTCGGGATGCGACGTCGTGGTGGTCGACGACCACGATCTCGCCGCCGGGACCACGGCGTGGTCGACGCGGCTCGTCCACGGCGGGCTGCGGTATCTCGAATACGGCGAGCTCGCGCTGGTGCGCGAGAGCCTCGCCGAGCGTGAACGGCTCGTGCGTGTGGCGCCCCATCTCGTGCGGCCGCTGCCGTTCTACCTGCCCGTCCGGGGGCGCTTCGGCGGCGTGGCGTCGGCCGCCGCCCGGGTGATCGGGCTCGAGCGACTGGCGGCGCGCTGCCGGGGAACGCGCGGGCGGGGCAGCGTGGCGGCGGGGCTCGGTCTCACGCTCTACGACCTGCTCTCCACCGGTCGGCGCTGGCCGCGGCATCGGCGCGTGAGGCCGGGCACGCCGGGGCTCCCCGCAGTCGACCGGGAGGGTTTTCCACGAGCGCTGGTCTATGTCGATGCCCAACTCCTCCACCCCGAGCGGTTCACCGTGGAGTTGCTCGTCGATGCCGCCGCGATCGCCGCCGAACGGGGGCGGTCACTGGTGGTCCACACCCGCGCCCGGGTACGGATCGACGACCAGGGGCGCGCCATCGTGGAGCCGGCCGTCGGCGCTCCCACGCACCACCGCGTCGATGCCGTCGTCAACGTCACCGGTGCCTGGGTCGACGAGGCGCTGGCCGGCGGCCTGCGAGCGCTGCGTCCTGCCGACCGCCGGCTCATCGGTGGCACGAAAGGCAGCCATCTCCTCCTCGATCACCCCGCTCTGCGGATGGCACTTGCCGAGCATGGTGTCTATGCGGAGGCAGCCGACGGGCGGCCGGTGTTCGTGCTGCCATTCGGCCCGCGGTTGGTGCTCGTCGGCACCACCGACCTGCCGTGGCGGGGCGACCCGTGGACCGCGCGGACCGAGCCGGATGAGATCGACTACCTGCTGGCGGCGGTGGCGCGGCTGTTTCCGCAGCTGTGTCCCGGCCCGGGGGATGTCGTGCAGTGGTACTGCGGCGTCCGCCCCTTGCCCGCGGGGGGTGCCGCGGCTCCGGCGGGGATCACCCGCCGGCACATGCTCGTGCGCCACCCCGCGGCGCCGGTGCCCGCCTGGTCGGTGGTGGGGGGCAAGCTGACGACCTGCAGGAGCCTCGCCGAATCCTCAACGCGGACGATCCTCGCCACCCTCGGGCGGCCCGTCACCGGCTCGTCGCGGGACCGGAGACTCCCCGGTGCGGTGGAATCGGCTGCCCGCCCGGCGCTGGTGGCGGAGACGGCGCGGGCGGCGGCTGCCCTGGGAGTTGCAGCCGATGCCTGTCACGAGGCAGCCGAGGCGACCGTGAACCTGTTCGGCAGCCGGGCGCCAGAGTGGCTCGCGGGCGCTCCGGTCGCGGGCCCGCCGCTGCTGGCGGGCACCGCCCTGCCGGCCGCCGTGGTGCGCGCCTGCGTGCGCCAGGAGTGGGGGCGGACACTTGCCGATCTGGTGGAGCGGCGGTTGATGCTCGTCTTCACCGAACCACTGCGCCGCACGACGCTGATGGGGATCGCCGCCGTGCTCGAAGCCGAGGGACTGCTGCCCCGCGGGGAAGCGGCGGCGGAGGTCGATGCCGTGGTCGCCGACCTCGCGGCGCGGTACGGCAAGCGGGTGGTGGATGATCGATCGGGGGACGACTGCACACGCAAGGAGTTGTGAAATGGCCAGGGTGACGACGACGGGCCACGTGCTCGCGCTCGATCAGGGCACGACGTCGAGCCGGGCGATCGTGTTCGACGCCGCCGGCATGCCGGTGGCGATGGCGCAGGGGGAATTTCCCCAGCACTACGGTGGCGGCACCGGCGGCCCCGACCTCGGGATCGTCGAACACGACCCGGAGGACATCTGGCAGACGCAACTCGACTGCGGCCGGCAGGCACTCGCCAGGGCTGGCCTCACCGCGGCCGACATCGCCGGCATCGGCATCACCAACCCGCGCGAGACCACGCTCCTCTGGGATCGGGCGACCGGTCGCCCGGTCGCACCGGCGATCGTCTGGCAGAGTCGGGTCTCGGCGCCGATCTGCAGCCGGCTGAGGGCCGCGGGCGTGGAGGCCGAGGTCACGGCGCGCACCGGACTGGTGCTCGATCCATACTTCTCCGCCACGAAGATCGTCCATCTGCTGGAGTCGGTTCCCGGCCTGCGCGAGCGCTGCACCCGGGGCGCGGTGCTGTTCGGCACCGTCGACAGCTTCCTCATCTGGCGGCTGACCGGTGGCCGCGTGCATGCCACCGATCCCACCAACGCCAGTCGCACACTCCTCTACGACATCGAAGCCCGCGAATGGAGCGAGCGGCTGTGCGCGATCTTCGGCGTACCGCCGGCGATCCTCCCGGAGGTGCGCCCCTCGAGCGGCTCGTTCGGCGACAGCGCCGCGGAATGGTTCGGCGCCGCGATCCCGATCCGGGGCTGCGCCGGCGACCAGCAGGCGGCGGCCTACGCGCACGGCTGCTTCCGCCCCGGTGCCGCCAAGAACACCTATGGCACCGGCGCCTTCCTCCTCTCCTCCACCGGCACGAAGCGCGTGGTGAGCCGCAGCGGTCTCCTGTCGACGCTGGCGTGTGGCCCGGGGCCCGGTGCGTTACCGATCCACGCGCTCGAGGGGTCGGTGTTCATCGCCGGTGCGCTCGTCGGTTGGCTGCGGGACGGGCTCGGGATCATCACCACCAGCGCCGAGGTCGAGGCCCTCGCCCGCAGCGTGCCCGATGCGGGGGGGGTGGTGATCGTGCCGGCGCTCACCGGGCTGGGCACACCCCACTGGGATCCGGCGGCGCGGGGGATGATCATCGGCCTGACGCGCGCGACCGGCCGCGGCCATGTCGCCCGGGCGGCGCTCGAGGCGATCGCGCTGTCGGTCGCCGACGTCGTCGCGGCCATCGAACGCGACAGCGGTCAGCCCCTCGAACGGCTCCGGGTCGACGGTGGGGCCAGCGACAACGATCTCCTCCTGCAGATCCAGGCCGACACGCTCGGGATCCCGGTGGAGCGGCCGGTCGTGCGCGAGACGACGGCCCTCGGTGCCGCCCTTCTGGCCGGGATGGCGGCGGGACTCTATGCGGGGCACGACGACGTCCGGGGTGCGGCCGAGCTCGACCGCCGGTTCCTGCCCGAGGGGGACCCGGCCACCGTTCAGCGGCGCCGACGGGCCTGGGATGCGGCGATCGGGCGCGCCCGCGGATGGCTCGAGGCCGTCGAGCCGGCGTGAGAGGTGCCGGAAGCGCAGCCCTGGTGAAAAGCAGCGCTTTTCGAGGCGCCACCGGCCAGGGATGGAGCCTTCAGCGGGTGACGGTCCGGTCGGCACCGGGCGGCTGTTCGGCCACCGTCACACGCGACGTGTAGCGCTGGGGATCGGCCGCGAAGGTGGCCCGGGTCTCGGCCGACGAGAAGAGGTACATCCGCGACTGGTAGGTGACGCCGTAGCGGCGCTGGCCCTGCACCTGGCGGCCGGCATCGAGGGCGATCACCGGATCGTCGCCTGACAGGCCCGGTGCGTAGCGGTCGGGGGCCCCGAGGAAGGCGTGCTGCTCCGCGGCGCCGGCGAAGAGGTAGGTGCGCCCCCGATGGCGCACGCCCCACTGGGCCCGCCCCTCGGCCCACATCCCCTTGTCCATCAGGGTGACCGGGCAGTAGCCATCGAGGCCAACGGGCATCGACTCTCCGGCATCGGCACCCCCACCTGGTCCGGCCGTCGGCGCCGTGCCGATTGCGACCGCGGCCGGCTGGGCCGTCGTCGCCTGGGCCGGGGCGGGGGATGCGGCAGGGGCAGTCGCCGTCTTCGCGGGCTTGAATGACGGCAGTTTGACGAATCCGGCGATCGATTTCTGAAGAGCGTCCCAGGCGGGCATCCGTGACGCCGACTTGGCGGGTGGCTGCGTCGGCGGCGGAGGCGCGGCAGCGTGGCCAAGCCACGACGTTCCGCTCGCTGGTGCGCGGGTCGCCTGGGCGTCGGGGGGGGCGGTGGTCGGGCCGGCTGCCGCGGGGTTGGGTTGTGTCGGCACGGCCGGGGTGCCCGTCGGCGCCGTCTGCGCCAGACCCTCGACCGGCACCGGGCGGGAGACACGCTCCGCCGGCCAGGCAGGAGCGGTGGTCGGCAATGTCGGCTCGTGCGGCGGCGCGTCGGTGGACGGCGAGCGAGCGCTGCCAGCGACGTCCGCGAGCGTCGGCTGTGGGCTGGGAGGGGCTGCCGCGGGTGCAGCGGTGGCAGCCTTCACCGGTGACGTGTTCGCCATGGCGGCCTGCTGCGCGGCGCGGCCGGCTGCCGCCACGAACGCGGCCGGTGCCGCCGGAATGTCGAACCGGGCAACCACATTGTCGTGTTGATCGAGCACGCAGGCGCTGGGCAGGCGCGACACCCCCATCGACCGTTGCAGCGCCGGATCTGCATCGACGTCGATGCGCACCGGTTCGTAACAGGCGGTGAGCAACGCCACCGCCTCGTCCGACCCCAAGGCGGTCGCTTCCAGGTTCACGCTCGCTTCGCTCCACGCGGCCGTGAACACGACCAGGACGGGGCGCTGGCTGACCGTTGACGCTGCCTTCGCGCCGGCGAGGTTGGTGTGCCAGGGCACACCCCCATGGGCATCGCTGGCGATCCACGCGGCGATCGCCACGACGACCGGCCCGACGCAGCGTGGGCCGGTGAAACGCAGGCCGGGAAAACACCGTTGTCGCGACCGGTTGAGCATGGATCAGGCTTCCGACAGGGGGCACGACGGGCGAGTGACCGGATGGATCCAGAGGGATGTATCGGTTGAATCGATCAAGCCTGTTGCGTCGAAATACCCTTCGTCGTGCCCCCGGCGAGGGGGGGTTGTGGTTGGCTTGGTGGCCAGGGGGGGATGGGCCATCGGCATGACTGGCGGGTAAATCGGAGCCGAGTGGCTCCTTGACACCGTTGGACCCGCTTCCGATACTTTGCCCCAGTGATCCGTTCGGGCGGGGGAAATGCCTGTTCTGGCTCTTTCGTCCGACGGGTCGCAGATGGATGTCGGGTGAACGGTCCTCCGCGGGTGTATCTGGTTTCCCGCGTCAGCGTCGTTCGAGATCTCCGGCGTTGGTCTTGTTGGCGGTTGCTCCGCCAAGGCTCGCCGTCAGGCTCAATCGTCAGGTGCCTTTCCCGCCCAACGGTTCCCGCCGTGGCTTGAGGGTGCGGTCGCCGGTCGCTGTGGAGGCGACGTGCCCGACCCGCTCATGGGGTCCGCGTGTGGGGCTCATGGACGTTTCGGGGTCCTTCGGGGTTCCCAGGGCAAAGGATCCTGGTGGGTTTTTCCTGTCGTTCGGCCCTTGGCTGGCTGGTGTTCGTGCCAACCGTTCCTCGTCCGGGTGGACGTGGCCCGGATGAGAGTGCATTCCCGTGCCGTCGGCTGGATTGCCGGACGATTCAGGTCGGACGATTCAGGTCGGTGTGCTGAATTGGAATCCCCGCGCGGTGAATCCCCGTATGACCGATGCGCGTCGGCAGATCCGGTGCGTTTCGTGGGCGGGCGGCGGGGTCGCGACAAAACTGGCCGAGAAGGGGCCAGGAGGCCAAGAAGGGGTTCGATCGCCTGACGGAGCGGGCGACTGTGGAGCGGGAGCCGTTGCGCTTCCGGTTCCGTGTGCAACCCGGACGCGAGGTGGCGGCGTGAGCAACGTCAACCACCCTCCGCGACGGGCCTGCGAAATGCCTTGATGAGTGGGGCTGCCTGAAGGATTGGGGGCACGTCCGGTCGCTGAGCAAAGCGGCCGACGGAGGAGCGCCGACGGGAGCATCCCGGCCGGCATTCCCATCGTTGCCGTCCATCGGGTGGGGCCGTTGTACGGTTGTGTTCGGGTTTCCAAGAGGGGTGGACTGCAGATATGTCGAAGCGGAGGCGATCGCGGTCGCACGGCCGTCAGGGATTCGGTGGTGGACAGCCGGGACAGCCGGGACAGTTCGGTCCCGGCGGCGCTCCGGGAGGTGGCGGCGGTGCCGGTGGCGGCGGATACGGTTATGGGGGCCGGCGTGGTCGTGGCCGTTACCGCCGTGGTGGCGGCGGTGGTGGCGGTGGCGGCGGTGGCGGGAGCGCCCCCGGGGCCGCTGGAGCCGGAGCCGTCGGCATGGACGGCGAGGGGATGCGGCCGCCGGACTTGGAGCCAGAGGTCGCCGAAAACGGTGAGCCGATTCCTCTCGAGCCGGGGGCCGGTGTGCTCGAGATGCACCCCAACGGGTATGGATTCCTCCGGAATTCCGACACCAACTACACCCGGGAACGAACTGATCCGTTCGTGCCCGGCACGATGATCGAGCGGTACCGCCTGCGTGAAGGGGTGTTCATCAAGGGGTTGGTGCAGCCCGGCCGGCGCCAACAGGGGCCGCGGGTCCGCGAGATCCAGGAGGTGGAGGGGCTGCCTCCCGACGAATACCCCAAGGTCAAGAACTTCGATCAACTCACCCCGATCAACCCCGAGACCTGGCTGCCGCTGGAGACCGGGCAGCAGCCTCTGACCACGCGGATCATGGATCTGCTGACGCCGCTGGGGAAGGGGCAGCGGGCGCTGATCGTGGCACCGCCACGGACCGGCAAGACGGTCCTCCTCCAGCAGGTGTCGCAGGCGATCTCCACCAACCATCCCGACCTGTCGTTGGTGATGCTCCTCGTCGATGAACGACCCGAGGAGGTCACCGACATGCGCCGCACCGTCAAGGGTGAGGTGCTCGCCAGTAGCCTCGACTGCGACGTGGAGAGCCACGTTCGGCTCTCACAATTGGTGATTGAACGCTGTAAGCGGATGGCCGAGGCGGGCAAGGACGTGTTCCTGCTGATGGACTCGATCACGCGCATGGCCCGGGCCTTCAACAAGTGGGTTGGCAACACCGGGCGCACCATGTCGGGCGGTGTCGACATCAAGGCGCTCGACATCCCCAAGAAGCTCTTTGCGACGGCCCGCGTGTTCGAGGAGGGGGGGTCGCTGACGATCGTGGCCACCGCCCTGATCGACACCGGTAGCCGGATGGACGAACTGATCTTCCAGGAGTTCAAGGGCACTGGAAACATGGAGCTGGTCCTCGATCGCAAGCTCTCCGACCGGCGCGTGTGGCCGGCGATCGACATCTCGCAGTCGGGGACGCGGCGCGAGGAGAAACTCCTCGCGCCCGACACGCTCCACGCGGTCAACATGCTCCGCCGCACCCTGTCGAGCATGCATCACGTCGATGCGATGGAGCAGCTCACGAAGCAGCTGGCGAAGTTCAAGAGCAATCGCGAGTTCATCTCGCTGATCGCCAGTTCGCGATCGGGCGAGTGACGTGAAGCGTTGATCCGACTGGCTCCGACTGCAATCGGCGCGGGGGCTGGCGTGACGCCCGAGGCACCCGGCTCCGCTCGGATCAGTCCGGGCTCGGATCAGTCCGGCCGCCCGGACACACCGGGGGGTGCTCCGTGCGGCCGCGGAGGATGCTCCTCGACCGTGGTGACCCGGCTGGCCCAATAGGCGTACTGGGGATCGCCGCAGCGGAAGGAGAACACGGCGTCTGGAAGTCGCTCCTTCTCGGAGCCCTCGGAACGCACGCGGACGACGATGGCGTCACCACGCTTCACGATCGTGAGGCGGTCGGCCGGGGGCAGCGCGTCGACATGCGTGGCGACGGCGGCCCGCTGGATCGGGCGGGGGCCATCGGCTGGCGGGAGCGGGGCGGGCATGGGATCCAGCGGCTGGGCGGGTTGGCGGGCGGGGTCTGATTATGGTTCGAAACGTGGTGATCACGCCAGTCGGCCGGTCAAATGCCGTTTTTGGCCCTTTTTTTCAAGCCACCGTATACTTTCGACGGTTCCACGGGTTCGAGGAGCAACCATTGCATGACGCCCTATGCGTCGCTGGCGGACGATTTCTACGTCAACATGAACCTCGCGACGGAGATGGAACTCCCGGGCCAACGGGAGACGATCCTCCACTTCTTCGAGTGCCTGCAGAAGAAGTATCCGACGATGCGGAAGTTCTACTGCCGCGACAAGCGCGACTTCGTCCTCGAGGAGGACAAGGACCAGGGGCGCTACCGCTGGGCCGCCGTGGAGTCGAAGCGGCTCTGTTCCGGTCAGGTGAATCCAGCGTCGTTGGAAACGGCCCTCGAACAGCATCGCCTGATCCTCGAACTGGCTCCGGCACTGCTCTCGGTGAGCCCCCTCGACTGCGAGGCCCTCGACCTGCTGTTCGGGTTCGACTTCGCCTTCCGTGGCAACCACAACGCCCTGCTCGCCGATGCGCTGGGAGTCGGCCCGGCCCTCGATCGGGTCGCCGAAGTGCCCGGTTGCAGGGTCATCAACTTCGAACCGTCACTGACCGTGGCCCTGGACGAAGACTGCCGGGTGCAGGTACGTGTGAGCACCGAAACCAGGACCAATGCCTTCCAGGTGCGGACCGGTGAGTTCACCGAGGAGCAGCTCAGTGTCTACGTGACGGCCCGGCAGTACGGCAGCCTCGACCCCCACAGCGGCTATGTCGAGGCGATCGAGCGGCTTTTCCGGGTGGGCCTCGAGGTTCTGGACAACTGTGTGGTCAACCAGATCCTCAAGCCCTTGGCGCGCGCGATCTCGATGAAGTGATCGTGTGCCTGCCGAGGCGCGGCGGCATCCGGCAGGACCCCCCTGACCACTCCACTCGGTCACAGGGTCACTCGGTCACTCGGTCAGACGGCCGTGATCAGCGCCCGCCGCGCGACCGCCCGCGATCGTGTTCGTCACTGCGCTGCGGTCGATTGCGGGCATCGAGGTTCCCGGCGATGACGATGCCAATCGCTTCCACCCAACTCGGCACATCGAGCACCGAATTGAGACCGCTTTCGGCGAGGACCTCGTCGTCTTCGGGAGTGTCACGCCGTGCCTCACGCCGCGGCTGCGACGTGGTGTCCTCGATGCCGAGGTACTCCAGGCCCTCGTCGTCCTCCTCATAGCCGCCCGCCACCGGGGCGAAATCATCGCGCCGGGCACGCTGCAGGCCCGACGACCGTGAAGCCTCGCTGCGGCCGTCGCCAGGCCGCCGGCCGCCACGTCGGCCCCGGCGCCGGCTGCCAGCCTCCTCTGCCGCTCCTGTTTCAGCCTTGGGCGCTCCTGTTTCTGCCTTGGGCTGACGCGGGACGGCGGGGCGATCCCCATCGCGGGGAGCTGGTTCACCATCACCACCGCGCCGTCGGCGCCGCGGCCGACGGCCGCGGCGCTCGTCACGGTCAGACGCGGATGAGGAGTCGGTCGAACGCGGCTGCTCCGGCGCCCGTGGGCGAACGCCGTAGCCGACCGGGAGCGGTTCGTCATCCGATTCGTCGTTGACCGGGGTTGCCGCCGCATCGGTCGGAGCGGCGTCGCTCGTGCCGGTCCGCTCGCGCGAGCGGCCACGACCCCCGCGGCGACCGCGCCGGCGCCGCGACCGGCGCCGGGGCGAACCGTCTGCCGCCGTCCTCTCGCCCCCCTCGCCCCTGTCCGGGCCGCCGTCGGCCTCTTGGCCGGTATCGTTATCGGACCGACGATCGTCAGCGAAGGACTCGTCGGGACGCACGTCGTCGTCGAAGCCGCCGCCCATCCCCCATGGCTGATCGTCGGGGGCAGACCGGTCATCCCGTGCCGCGGTTCCGCGTCCGTCACGTGCGCCGGCGGTGCGATCCTGTCGCGGCCCGCCATCACGGTGGTCGCGGTCCCGATCGCGCCCCCGGGAGCCTTCGCGAGCGCGGGTCTCCCGGTCACCCCGTGGGGAAACCTCCCGGTCGTCACGGGACCGGTCGTCCCTGGACCGGTCGTCACCGCTTGCCTGGGGATACTCGCCATGCGGGGGATCGTGGCTGTCCGCATCACGGGAATCGGCGTTGCTGCCCCCCGCTTCACCCGCGGCCGGCTCACGCCCCCCGTCGATACGATCGTCGGATCGTCGCCCGCGGCCGCCGCGACGTCCGCGCCGGCGGCGGCGCCCCTCGCCATCCCCGCGCGTGCCCCTGTCATCGCCCCCCGAGCCGCCCTCGTCACCGCTCACACGGTCACCGCTCACACGGTCTTCCGTGCGTTCAACACCACGGTCTTCCGTGCCGTCACCACGGTCTTCCGCGAAGCGATCTCCGCCGCGGGGCGTTTCCCAGCCGAGGTCCTCGTCGGCGCGGGGCAGTCGTTCGCCGGTCGCTTCAGGCGTGGGGCGCCGACCGCGTCGACCCTCACCCCCTCCGCGCGGAGCCGTACCTTCGCGGCCAGCGCCGACACGCGGCGACGGCCGGCGTTCCATGTCGCGATCGCCGCGACGTCCCGATGACCGGCGTCCGCCACCGCTCGGCTCGCCGCGGCCGGCAGGGGGCTCATGGTCGGTGGTTCGTTCGGTGATCGCATCGGGCGCCCGCGGCGGCATGACGGCCGGCGGTGGTGTGATGGCACGGGCCTGGGTGCGGGGTGGCTCCGGCGCTGGCGGCAGGCCGAGCGCGGCATCGAGACCACCCCAATCGCTCCCGGCCTCGGGTGCCGCAGGTCGTGACGCCGCTTGCCGTGGCGCCGCTGCCCGTGGCGGCGGCACCGGACGTGCCGGGGGAGGCGGCGGCGGGGCCGGCTTGGTCTCGGGAGGCGGCGCGGCACCGAGGGAATCGGCGAGCGAAGACCAGGGATCGTCGTGGTCGGCCATCGTGGCGTGTCCTGTGTGGTCGGTTGGGAGTGTTCGCCGCGTCGGGCGGCGCGTGGGTGCACGGCAACGACGCCGGCACCGGGGGTGGGACGGCGGGCCCGGAAACGGGGCCGCGGCAGATCCCGGGAGGTTTCCGCGCCGACCGCGGCAACCCCCCACCCGGCCCCGGTCAGAATAGCAGAAACCGGCCGTGTGGACGGTGGAGGCCCAGCGGTGTGGAGGGTGGGGGGCCCAGCCCGACCGATCAGCGAGCCGGTTCGAGGGACCGGATCATGCTCCCGTTGTCGGCCACTTCGAAGAGGGGCCGATAGGGGCTGGCGAGGCCGCGCCGAGCCCGGCAGGCCGGATACCAGACGACGTTCATGGACAGATTCCAGGCTTGCCCCGAATACCGCTGGAGGGTGCCGTCGGTGAGGGGAATCGACTTGGAGGCCTGCGGGATCAGGTAGGTGAACGTGCCCTCGAGGGCCAGGCTGCGGTTCATCGGTGCCCGCAGGAGGCTGCCGATGATGAAGTCGCCGTCGCCGGTGCCGCCGCTCCAGGCCTTCAGTTCGTTGGCATCGCCGAAGTGGAGGCGGTAGAAGCCGGCGTAGATGTCGATGGTCTCGGTGTTGGCGTAGCCGAAGGGCCCGACGTTCTTCCGGCCCATGCTGTTGGCGGCCGCCCAGAAGCCCATCTCGTTGAAGCCCCAGACGTAGCTCACCTCGCCGCGGATCTGCGACAGATCGACGTCGTCGTAGAGATCGTCGCGGAGGTAGTCCCAGACCGCGCCACCTTGGAGGCCACGCCCCTCGAAGGCCCGCGTGTAGAAGCCGGTGGTGAGGAACACCTGGTTCCGGGGACCGTTGGCGAGTGCCGACCCGCCGGTGCGGACGGCGGTCGATTGAAAATCGGACTGCACGCCGCGGACACCGACCTGCCAGCCGACACCGAGGGCATTCCAGAAGGGCATGCCCCAGTTGGCGTACTCGTTGAAACCGTAGTTGCCGAGGACGCCGAGGTCGACCGGATTCTGGAACGACGTCACGCCGGCACTGGCGGTCAGGTCGCGGTACCACCGCCATCCGTAGTAGGGCCTGCCGAAACGACGGAGGAACGCACAGATCCGACCGTCATGCTCGTAGAACGGCAGGCAGCCGCACGCCTCCCCGTCCTCGCACGCGAACGGATCGTCGTAGGGGGACGGCACGTGGAGTTGGACCTCGCCCGTCCAGCCCGGGCCGATCATGCCCGACCCGTCGTCCATCATCATCGTGCCGTCGTCCATCATCATGCCGTCCGGCATCATGGTGCCGTCGCCATAGCCCATGCCGCCGAAACCGTCGTCGCTGAACGGGACACCGTCCGCGCCCTCCTCGAGCATCAACGGACCGCCCGGCTGGCCGTCATCGAACGATGGCAGTGAGCTCCCGGTCGGATCCTCGATGATGATCTCGCCGGGACCGACGGGTAGCGTGTCGGGCAGGGACGCCGCGGGTGCCCGGGCTGACGGTGCAGTGTCGGCTGCGGCGCGGGGAGCCGGCAGCGGTGCGGCCGGGGTCGGCACGGACGCCGCCGGTGCCTGGGCGAGGACTGACGGCATGCCGTCGGCGTTGAGGGCCACACGGGGACCCCGCGCGGAGGGCTGCGGACGGGCCGCGCTCGGGGCGACTCCGGCGGTGCGTTGGGCCTGACGGACGGCGGACGCGGCGGGCGGCCGGCGCTGTGGCGCGGGGCGCTGCTCGTCGGCGAGCAGGG
>SXWA01000111.1 GCA_005791575.1 Planctomycetaceae bacterium | reverse complement strand
GCCGGTGCCGGTCTGGGCACAGCCGAACAGGTCGCGTCCGGCGAGCACGTGGGGAATCGCCCGGGCCTGGATCGGCGTGGGGACGGTGTAGCCCTCGGCGGCGACGGCCGCCAGCAGCGGGGCCGAGAGGCCGAGGCTGTCGAAGGAGGATGGGGGGCTGGCGGATGCGGGCAGGGACGATGCGGATGCAGCGGAATCGGACTGGTTCAAGCAATACCTCGTAGGGTCGATCGACCCGGAACAGGAAACAACACCAGGCAGGCACACAGATGACGGGATCCAGTCGATGGATCACCGCCTGCCAGAGGGCCGTTGTCACACCGCGCGGGCCAGAGACCCCTGCCGGCGGAAAATGGCCGCTTCGAGAGATGCGATCGCGACCGGCGTAAGCGACGAAGGGCTGCTGCCCATTCGTGCCGCCGGTCATCATCGAGCGTTTCGATGCTGAAAGACTACGTCGCCGCTGCGCCGTTGGCAATGGCGAATTCCATCCGCAGCGCACGCCACGGGGCGGAGTCGGTCTCAACTCACCCCCGAAACGGACCGGGCAAGTGGGGTGTCAGCCGAGAAACCGCTCGCGCTGCGACGCGTCGGGGATCCGGCAGGCTTCGAGCCGCGGAAACCATCGATACCGGTTCCGGGCGATCAACCGGTAGACCGCGTCGCGGAAAAACGCCGGCACCACGCGGAACACCGTCAGCAGCGGCCACGCCCCGTCGAGCCGACGGGCAACGGCAAGCGCCGCCGCGGAGCGGGTGAAGACTCGCCCCGACTCGATGTAGACCATCGAATCGGGGTCGTCGGTGATCGGCAACCCGTGATCGGCGAGCACGCGCTGCCCGAAGGCCGACTGGAGCGGCGCAAAGCGGAGGAAGCGGCGCGAGTCGTGCGCGATCAGGAACTGGACCGTGCCGTCACACAGTCCGCAGGTGCCGTCGAACAGCAGCACGCCCCCGTCCGCGATCGGCACGGGGGGTGAGGCAACGGGTGAGTGCGGGGCGGTGACGGGCACGACAGCATCCGAAGGCAGGGGGGTGGGGCCGCCGGGTCAGCGCGATTCCCGGCAACCATCTCTGAAGCGTAGGTCGCATTCGGTGAACCGCCAACACGCTCCGGCAGCCGCAGCGGCACCGAAAGCCCGCCGGCATGGCAGCCACTGCCCGCAACGGAGGCGGTCCGCGGCGCTGACCACGCCGCAGCCGAGATCTGCGCCCCACGCCTGGAGCGGGGAAAACGAGTGTTTTCGCTCCTCGGGCCACCGTTTCACACGGTCCATCCGCGGGGATGGCACGCCGGTTGCACTGCTGGTGATGCAATCTGGCGAAGCCGACCGCGTGTGGACGCAGGCCTTCGCTCGGCTCCCGCCCCGCGGCCTCTGCCGCCTCCACGACGACACCCTCCATCCTCAGGCCGCGATCGGTCGTCGGGTCGCAGTCTGCCCGTTCCGAGGTGCCCCATGCTTCTCGATCCGTCCGCGCTGCGCTCGTCTGGCCGCGAGTGCTCCCGCCACGGCCACCGCGGATGGTGCGCCCTCGTCGCCGGGATCGTCCTCGTGCATGCCGTCGGGTGCGCGCGGCCGGCGGACAGTCTTTTGCTGACGCTCAGCTCCACCAAGATGTCGGCCGACGGCACCATGTTCTGGATGTCCGCGGAACATGACGCCGCGGCCCTTTCGGTCGGCGAGGCCCGCCTGCTGGCGGCGAATCCTCTCGGCGTCGCGATGCGGCGACTGGTGTCACTCGACGACGCCGTCGCGACCGCCCTCGCCGCCTGCCGCGGGAGCCTCCACTTCGACGCGCTGACCACGCTTTCGCCGGCTGCGGCACGGTCCCTGTCGAGGCACCGCGGCATCCTCCGGCTCGACGCGCTGACCGATCTTTCCCCGGACGTGGCGGCGGAACTCGCCGGCCACGACGGCCGGCTGTCGCTCGACGGGCTCCGTTCGCTCGACCTCCCCACCGCCAGGGCGCTGGCGCGGCACCGGGGGGTGCTGGTGCTCAACGGACTGACCACCCTCGATGCCGCCGCCGCCCACGCCATCGCCGCCCACGAGGGGCCGGTGTGCGTGAACAGTCTCGACGGGATCGACGGTGAGACGGCCGCGATCCTCGCCACCGGCGCACCGGAGGCGGTGTTCCACACCCGGCAGGTCGCCGACCATGCCGCGGCGCCGGTCGCGGCCCGATGATTCCCGTCATCCGGCCCGATCGCGTATGCTCACGCCCGGTGGAGGGGCCGGTCGCACCGGCCGACACCGGGGGCGGGCGGCTCCGGCCGATCCGCGGGGAGCCGACCCATGATTCCGCTCGTGGCCGAAGGCCTGCCAGTGGTGCCGATTGCGACTGCCGGCGTCATCGGCTTTTTCGTCGCGATCGGGGTCGTCTTCTACAACCAACTCGTCGCCCTCGACGTGCGCAGCGACAACGCCTGGAGTGACATCGACGTCCAACTCAAGCGGCGCCACGACCTGATCCCCAACATCGTCGAGGCGGTCAAGGGATACACCGGCTACGAGAAAGGGGCCCTCGAGGCGGTGGTGGCGGCCCGCGCGCAGGCGATGAATGCCCGTGGCCCCCAGGCGGCGGCGGCCGCCGAAAATGGCCTCACCGGCGCCCTCAAGAGCCTGTTCGCGCTCGCCGAGGCCTATCCCGATCTGAAGGCGAGCGAACAGTTCAGCCATTTGCAGGTCCAGTTGGCGGGGATCGAGGATTCGCTCCAATCGGCCCGGCGCTACTTCAATGCCACCGTGCGCGAGCTGAACACCACCGTGCGGATGTTCCCCTGGAACCTGCTCGCCGGCTGGGGTGGCTTCAAGGCGCGCGAATTCTTCGAGATCGGCGACGCTGCCGAGCGCGCCGTGCCCTCGGTAAAGCTGGGCTGAACGAGGGCCCCGTGCATGGCGCACCTGGACCGGATGATCCCCGACCGCGGGCGGGCGGCGCGGTATGCCCGTTTCGTGGTCGCGGTCGTCGGCCTGGCGCTGGCGGCACCCGTCGCCACCGCGCGCTCGATCTCGATCGCCGATTTCGACGCCGCGATCACCGTCGCCCCCACGGGAACGATTTCCGTCACGGAGACGATCCGGCTCCGCTTCGAAGGGCAGTGGAACGGGGTGTTCCGCCTGATCCCGGAGGAGTACCGCGACGACCGGCGCGCCGTCTACCGCCTCCGCATCGACGTCGACGCCGTCACCGACGACGCCGGCTCCCCGCTGCGCTGGAGCCGGGCCCGCGAGGGCAGCCATGCCGCCCTCAAGATCCATGTCCCCGGCGCGGCCGATCGCGAGCGCACGGTCGTGATCCGCTACACCGTGCGCCGCGGGCTGCGGTTTTTCCCCGACCACGACGAGTTGTACTGGAATGTCACCGGCGACGAATGGCCCTACCCGATCGGTGCGGCGCGTGCGCGGATCACACTCCCGGGCGCGCTGGTGAACCTCCGGGCCAACGGCTTCACCGGCGGCTACCGTTCGACCGAGCGTTCGGTGGCGATCACGATCGACGGGGCCGCGCACACCCCCGACGACGCGTTCGGGCCCGATGCCGAGGCCCCACCTGCCGTGGCCGGCGACCACCTCGTGGAGATCGCCGCCACCCGGGCCCTCGGGATCCGCGAGGGGCTGACGGCGGCGGTCGCCTGGAACCCCGGGGTGGTCCGGCGCCCATCGCTCGTGGAGACATGGTGGGACTGGCTGGCCGACAATGCCGGCAGCCTGGCGACCGCCCTGCTCCTCGTGGGAGCACCGCTGACCGCCCTGGTGGCGATGCTCCTCCGCTGGCTCACGGTCGGCCGTGATCCACGCACCGGACCGGTGGTGGTGCAGTACGAACCCCCGATCGGTCTCGGCCCGGCCGAGGTGGGCACGCTCATCGACAACCGCCCCGACCCGCGCGACATCACGGCGATGCTCATCGACTGCGCCGTCAAGGGGCTGGTGCGGATCCGGGATGAGCAGTCGACCGGATGGATCAAGAGCGTGTCGTACACCTTCGACATGCTCCAGCCCGCCACGGCCTGGGAGGGGCTCCCCGCGGCGGAGCGGAGGCTCCTCGAGGGGCTCTTTCCCGAGCCGCGCACGGAGCGCGTGGAGGAAGGTCGCCATCTGTTCGGCTCGACGACGACAGACCAGCTCACCGACCGGTTCTACGCCCATCTGCCGCGCATCCACAACGCGCTCCTCGACGGGTTGGTGCGGGCCGGTCACTACGCCCACCGCCCCGACCAGGTGCGCGACGGCTATGTCGCCGGCGGATTCGCGGCGGGGATCACGGTCGCGCTGGCCGGCATCGCCCTCAACTGGTTCGCCGGCCATCTTCCCCGCGAACTTGTCATCGGCTTCGCGATCGTGGCCGGCGTGCTGACGACCGCGATCGTGTCGGGTTTCGGGATGGTGATGCCGGCCCGGACGGCGAAGGGGGCGGCGGCGCGCGGAGCGATCCTCGGCTTCGAGGAGTTTCTCTCCCGCGTCGAGGCCCACCGGCTCGCCAGCCTGCCGCTCACCCCCGCGCTGTTCGAGCAATACCTCCCCTACGCGATCGCCCTCGGCGTCGAGCAGCGGTGGGCGAAGGCCTTCGAGGGGGTCTGCACCACGGCGCCGGAGTGGTATGCCGGCCAGGGCCCGGTCACCAGTTTCCACCCCAGCCAGTTCACCAGGGCGATCGGCCAGATGGGCACCGTGACCAGTGCCGTGATGCAGTCGGCACCCCGCTCGAGCAGCGGATCGGCTTTCGGCGGCGGGGGTGGTGGGGGATTCAGCGGCGGCGGGGGCTTTTCCGGCGGTGGATTCGGCGGCGGTGGGGGGCGCGGATTCTGAAACCGGCCCGCGGCTTCGCGATCAGGGTGACTCGAGGAACCACCCGCGCACGCCGATCTCGGTCGTGGGCATCTCCGGGTAGGGTTCCCCGGTGAGCCGTTCCACCGCCCAGTTGCAGGCCCGGCCGCTGATGCTCATCAATCCCTCCTGACCGGCGAACAGGCGCAGCACGTCGAGTTGTGATTCGGCCCGCATCCTCCCCAGGCTCAGCGCCGCGGCCGCCCGCACCCCGGGCCGCTCCGGTGGAATGCTGCCGACGTCCGCCAACCGCTCCGCCAACTGCGCCGCCAGCGCCTCGTCGGGCGTGCCCTCGTTGAGCATGCCGAGTGCCCAGATGGCGCCCTGCCGGGCCCGGTCGTCGAGTTGCGACTTCGGCACGAATCGACGGAGCAGCGGGTCGGCGGGGGCGTAGCGCAGGATCCCGAACAACTCGTTGAGACGGGCCACCTGGGGGCCGCTCACGGCGGTCACATGCTTGGTGATGTCGACCCGTTCGGAAAGGTTGATCGCGTAGTCCAGCAGGCGCGGCAGCGTGTCGGCGACAGCCAGCTTCCGCAGCCCCCACGCCGCGGTCACCGCCACCTCCGGTCGCGGATGATCGAGGAGCGCGATCAGCCGCTCCGCCGCCGGCTCGTGATCGAGATGGCCCACGAGGAGGGTCGCCTGCTCCAGACCACGCCAGTCATCCCCCACGAGGGCCTTCTCGGCGGCCTCGATGACGGCGCCATGCAGCTCCGGGCGGGTGGCGAATTCGGCGAATGCCGCAGCCACCGATCGGCGGACGGTGGGATTACGGTCGGCCAGCGACGCCGTCAGCCGGGCAATGCAGTCGCTGTCGGCCGGTCGCATCACCAGGGTGGCGGCCAGCAGCCGCAGCCCCGCGTCACCCGCCACCAGCGACTGCCGGGCGACGTCGAGCGCCCGCCCGCGCTCGAGCGTGTCGAGCCGCTCGAGCGCCGCCGTGGCGACCGGTCCCTCGGGATCGGTGGCGAGCCGCGCGACCAGCTCGACGGCGCCCGGATCAATGTGCTCCGCGAGGAGCCGCACCGCGGCCAGTCGGCCGACGACGTCGGGGGCGACGGCGCGCCGCGGATCGGCGGCGGTGGCCGCGAGCCGCTCGGCCACGGGCACGAGGCCCGACTTCCGGCAACGGCCGAGGGCGAGCGCCGCCGCCAGCCGGCGCTCCGGCGGTGCCGCGGGATCGTCCACGATCTGCTCGAGCCCCGGGGCGGCCTCTTCGCCGCCGAGCCGGCCGAGCCCGTCGATGGCGAGATCGACGAGCGCCGGCGGCGTGTCGGGATTCGTCACGCGTGCGTGCCACTCGGAGGCCATCCCGGTGAAGCCCCAGCGGGCGAGCGCCGGCTCGACGATCGCCGACACGAGCGCCCCATCGCGGGCCTGTGCGGCCACGAGTTGGGCTGCGGCGCTGCGGGCATCGAGGCTGACGAGCGCCCGGGCGGCCGCCTGCCGCACGAGGGGATCGGCGTCGCCCTCGAGCGCGGCGACGACGTCGGGCTGCAGGGCATCGAGACCGGGCATGCCGCGGATCGCCGCCAGGCCGATCGCATCGCACACCTGGCGCCGGATCCCGGCGTCGGTCCGGCCGAGGGCCGCCTTCCAGAGCCGGAGGAGGCCTGCCGGGAACTTGATGCGCGTCGGCGGCTGGAGGAGCTCGGGATCGACGTACAACGATTCGTCAACCGCCAGTTCGATCCCCTTCGCGACGCTGCCGATCGTACCCATGGCGATCAGCAGCACGCTGATCATCGACACGCTGATCAGCGACACGGCATGGGTCCGGCCGACCCTCGGGGCACCACGTCTCGACGGCGCGGCCGAACGGGCCTCCGTGTCGGCCGATCCCGGCCGTCGCCCGCCGCCACCAGCCGCCGTCATCGCCGGCGCACGGCCCCCCTCTCGACCAGAGCCCTTCCCATAGCGCCGTCGGATCATGCGGCCATCTCCCCACGGTTTCGTTTCCACCCCGACGCCCCCGCCCGACCACTCCCCCCGCGCTCACTCCGGCAGCAGCAGACGACGGAGCCGGAGGGCAAAAATCGTCAGTG
The DNA here is from genome assembly GCA_005791575.1 of Planctomycetaceae bacterium. Lineage (GTDB taxonomy): Bacteria > Planctomycetota > Planctomycetia > Pirellulales > UBA1268 > F1-20-MAGs016. The sequence goes on along the minus strand of SXWA01000111.1, from coordinate 2,451 downwards.
CCGCCACGATCACCGTCCCGGCCACCCACCAGGCACCGGGCACGAGGTCATAGCCGGTGAATCCCGGCATGCGGATCGCGGCCAGCGCGGCGGCCAGCGGGGTGGCCATCAGGGCGGTCTCCACGAACCGGTGGCCGAAGGGATCGTCGCGGAACGCCCACACCCCCAGGGGCAGAAGATAGGCCGCCAACAGCACCAGCGACACCGTCACGGTCGCCGCCGTGGTCGAGGAAAAGAAGCTGCCCACCGCCGCCGCGACGGCAATCGTCACCGCCATCGCCAGCAGCACGCTGACCAGTGCCAGTGTCACCTGGCTGGCCATCGTCGGCTTGATGACGACCATCATCAGGTACCCCGGCAGCGTGGCGGCGAGCACGAGCAGCGTCGTCCACACCACGCTGCCCAATTTGCCGACCCCGATCCGCAGCCCGGAGAGCGTGGTCATCCGCAGGAGGTTCCATCCGCCCCATTCGCGCTCCGCCGCCACGAGGCCGGACGCGAGGCTCGGGGCGATGAGCACCACGAGCGCCACCTGGAGGAGCACGAGCAGGCCACCGATCATCTCCACCCCCCAGGCGACCGTGCCGGTGGTGGCGGCCAGGGTCAGCGCCAGCGACACGACGGCGCACCCGGCCGCGAGCCGCAGCAGCCAGTGGAGGCGGCCGAAGCGCCGCGTGCGGAACTCCTTCACCATCACCGGATTGAGCCAGCGCGGGATCGTGGCACTGCGGCGCTGCGGATCGACGAGGAAGAACAGCCGCCGCGCCGACCGCACCGCGAGCGACTGATCGTCGGTGATCCGGCCGGCGTCGCGCGAACGGTCGAAGATCCGGTGGTTGAGTTGGCGGAGCGTGGCGATCGCGAGACCGACGCAGAGCAGACCGCCGGCGAGGAAGAACGGCGGCACCGCCGAACCGGTCTCCGCCAGCCCCACTCCCCCGGCCCCGCCACGGCCGGTGATCTCCATCACGACCGGCAGCGGCGAGAGCCTGCGCAACCAGTCGGCGGCCAGCGCCACCGGGCCGGGTTGCCCCTGCGTGAGGAACCGCGGCCCGAGCGTGACGAACACCAGAGCGAACACGGCGGCGAACGTGGCGCGGATCGCCCCGTCGGTCGAGGCCGCCCGGAGGCTCGCCAGCAGTCCGATCGCCACGCACTCGGCCGCCACGAGAAGCAGGACCCCGTAGAGCACCCCCACCTGCCGCCACGGATCGACACCCCCGAGGGCGAGGCAGCCGGCCGCCGCCGGCAGGCTGGCCGACAGGACCAGCGCCACGAAGGCGAGGACGGCGAAGAATTTGCCGGCGTAGATCGCCGGGGAGGAGAGGGGTGAGTTGAGCAGCAGGAGCAGTGTGCCGCGGATCCTCTCGCGCACGATCGACGGCGCGGCGAAGGCGGGGGCGAGCAGGAGCACGCAGGCGAGCAGACCCCACGCGAACAGCGTGAACACGCCGCGGGCGGCCCCCCCGGAGAGATCGGCGACCCCGGCCCCCGGCCACCGCGCCACCACGATCACGGCGCAGAGCAACGCGACCGCCACCAGCCCGGCGGCCGACCGGGGCGAGCGCAGGATCGCGAGCAGTTCCCGCCGCAGGATCGTCATCATGGCCGCGTCCCCGTCTGGCCGGTGACGGAGAGGAACGCGTCCTCGAGGTCCTTGGGCACCTCGCGGAACTGGGCCACCGGCAGCCCCGCCGCGACCAGGGCCCCGAGCAGCCCGGCGAGGTCGCGATCGTCGCGGGCGGTATCGAAGCGCACCAGCGACTCGGTGGCATGGCTGCTGACGCCGCCCCGCTCCTCGGGCGCGAGCGTGGTGCCGACGATCCCGGCCGCCGCCGTGACGTGCGCCGCGTCGCAGAGCTGGACCTCGAACGTGCGGGTCTGACGGATCTCACGCATGATCCGCTCGAGACTGCCGAAGGCCCGCAGCCGCCCCTGGGTGATGATCGCCACCACGTCACAGATCCGCGCCAGCTCCGGAAGGATGTGGCTGGTGACGATCAGCGTCTTCCCCATTCGGGAGAGTTTGAGGAGCAGCTCCCGCATGTCGATCCGCGCCTGCGGGTCGAGGCCGTTGGCCGGCTCGTCGAGGATCAGGACCTCGGGATCGTGGAGCAGCGTGCGGGCCACGCCGACCCGCTGCTTCATGCCGTGCGACAGCGATTCGACGAACCGGTCCTTGAGCGGCGTGGCACCGGTGGTGTCGAGCACCTCCTCGATCCGCCGGCGCCGGTCGCGCGGGGGAATGCCGAAGGCCGCGCCGAAGAAGTCGAGGTATTCCCGCACACGCATCGCGTCGTAGCCGCCGAAGGTGTCGGGCATGTAGCCGACGAGCCGCTTGATCCGCCGCGCGTCGCGCACGCAGTCCGCCCCCGCGATCCGCGCGGTGCCGGAGGTGGGCCGCATGATCCCGACGAGGATCTTGATGGTGGTGGTCTTGCCGGCGGCGTT
>SXWA01000010.1 GCA_005791575.1 Planctomycetaceae bacterium | reverse complement strand
TTCACACGGGAAACTCACCCCGAGGAAAATCCACAGCACCACCGGCAGACACGCGGAGGAAACTCGCTCCGCGAGAAAGGCCGGTCAGATTGCCGTCAGCAGCCGGTGTGCGGCGCGACGGGTGGGTGCTTGCAGGAGCGGATCCAGAACTGAGATTTCAGAACCGATGTGCGAAACATATCGATCGCAGCGGGGCCGTCAACGACGTCCGGCCACAAAGTGACGAATCAGGAAAAATCTGGACGAATCGGCGCGGGGCAGGGGCGCACTCCTGAACGGTGGGTCACAGCGGCCCGCGGCCGGCGCCCGGCACCCGGCGCCATCGCCGGCGCCCGCCAGCAGGCTGTGGCCACACAGCCTGCTGCACCTCCCGGATGAGGTGCCGGGAGCGCAGCTTCCGTGAAAAGCGCCGCTTTTCGAGTGGCCAAAGGCCATGGATGGACTTTGGCCATGGGCTGTCAGCAGGCTGTGGCCACACAGCCTGCTGCACCTCACGGATGAGGTGCCGGGAGCGCAACTCCCGTGAAAAGCAAAGCTTTTCGAGTGGCCAAAGGCCATGGATGGACTTTGGCCATGGGCTGTCAGCGCAAGGGCCGGACGTTCCACGCCTCGTCGCAGAAGCCGGCCGCCACGACGCGGCCAGGCGCGAGGCCGTCGGCGGGGGTGGCCAGGTCGATCACCACCCAGTCGGGGAGCCGCGCGTTCTGCAGGGCGTTGCTCTTGTCGTCCTCCTCGCGGAACGTGATCCCGCTGTTGAGGACGACATACCGACCCGGCGACCCGGCCGTCGGCGGCGCGAGCGGATTGGGCTGGATCAACACCGGCAGGTGGCGCGCCGCCGGAAAGGCCCGCGCGGCGGCCGTCTTCGGCGCGAACACCACCTCCTGCTCCGTCCACCCCAGCGGCAGTCCGGGGAGGACCTGCGCGATCAGCGGATTGGAACGCGGGTCGCCAAACAGCACCAGGTGCTTCGTCGCCAGCTGCTCCGCAGTCACCTCCGCCGCCGCCACGATCGGCAGTTCGCCGCGGAACAGGTCGTGCCAACGCTTGTGGAAGTGGGCCAGTTCCGCCGCCACGCGCGCGTCGATTTCCGGATGAAGCCCCGGGCCCGTCGGGCCGACGACGATGAACGGGGCGTTGAAGGCATCGTCGATCGGTCCGGTGAGGCCGGGGCGCTTGCGCCGCGGCGGGAGCGCCTCGCCGGAAACGATCTCCCAGGCGCCGCCGGGCGCGAGACCGACGCGCGCGAGCACCAGCCCGTCGGCCGCCCGATCGACCGTGAGCGCCGTGCCGTCGATCTCGAGCCGGCAGGGGCCGGTGATCTCGCCGAGCCGCAGCGCCGTGACGTTGACCGTGGTGATGCCGAGATCCGCACGTCCCGCGGCGCGGTCACGGACGGCGTCGATCCGCGCCGGCGCGCAGTGCTCGCCGAGGGCCAAGGGCTCGACCCACCATGCCCCGCCGTCGGCCAGCGTCGTCCCCGCCCAGTGGACCCGATCGGGGCTCCGCGGCCGACCGGCGGCGACCGCCGGGGCGAGGAAGGTGGCGATCGCCGCCTTCGAGGGCTCGTCGTATTTGTGGGCCATGCCGGCGCCGATCACATGGGGGAGTTCCCTGCCCTCGGCGGCGAGGGACTCGACCATGATCTCGCTGGCGGCCCGCTGCCGGTCGACCTCGCCGGAATAAGCGATCGCCGGGATGTTGAGCAGGTTCCGCACCACCGGCGGGACGTCGGTGAGGAGCCAGAGACGCGCTTCCCACGGCGGCACGTCGGTGGCGCTCAATCCCATGAACCGCGCCGTGTCGACGAAGCCGGCGCCGCCGTGGATGGCACAGAACCGGTCGGTGCGCCGGGCGCCGATCCCCCAGGCCCCCGCGCCACCCATCGAGAACCCCGCGAGCACGACCCGGTCGCGGTCGATCGGTCGCACCGCGGCGAGGGCGTCGAGGGCCTCGAAGACGTCGGTCGTGCCCGGGCCCTTCCAGCCGTTGCAGTAGCGCCCGAAGGGCATGAGCACGATCGCGTCGGTCGGGAAAAACTCGCCACTCTTGCGGCCCTTCTGCCAGAGGAAATGGAGGTCGGTGTCGCGCTCGCCGCGGCCGTGGAGCCAGATCCACACCGGGGCCGGACGGGCGGGATCGAGCCCCTCGGGCACGACGATCCCGTAGGGCTGCACGGTGCCGTCGAGCGCCGAACGGAAGCCGAGGGCCACCGGGCCAGTCTGAGTGCGCCACGGGGTTTTGCCGTCGGCCAGGGCCGCGATCCGCCCCTCCGCCTCGTCGAGGGCCCACGTCGCCCGGGCGAGGTGCGCCGGCTCCCACCACTCGCCGCACGACAGCGCGTAGTCCACCGCCTTGAGGAACACCTCGACCTCGGCCCGCCCCTGCGGATCACCCGGCGGCAGGGCCGCGAAGCGCTGGCGGAGATCCGCCAGCCTGCCGGGGACCGCCTGCCATGCCCCCCGGCCGGCGTCGTCGAGCTTCGCCACCAGCTCCGCCAGCGGCGGCGCGGCCGGCGGCAGACGGCGCTGGATGCCTGCGGCCGCGCCCGGTTTCACCGGCGGGGGAAGTGCCGGATCGTCGGTCGTGGAGACCAACTGGCTCGGCGGGGGCTGGAACGACGCCTCATGGGCACGGGCGAGGGCGACGAGCCGGGCCGCCTCGTCCGGATGCCCGGCGGCGACGTCGAACCGCTCGCCGGGATCGACGTCGAGATCGTAGAGCTGCGGTGGATCGTGGCGCACAGGCGCCGGATCGCCGTAGGCCCCCTGGGTGGAGAGATGGGCCTTCCAGCGCCCGCTGCGGACGGCGAAAAGCTGCTGGCCGCGGTAGTAGAAAAACGCCTCGCGCGGCACCGGCTCGTTGGCCATGAGCGCCTTCCGCAGATCGATTCCGTCGATCGGCCGGTCGGCCGGCAGCGCCGCCCCGGCGAGCGCCGCCACCGTGGGAAAGAGATCGAGCATCGTCGCCACGCCGCGGTGCACCTGCCCCGCCGCGATCTTCCCCGGCCACCAGGCGATCGCCGGCACGCGCATCCCCCCCTCCCACGTGCTCCCCTTGCCGTCGCGGAGCAAGCCGGCCGACCCTCCCTGCTGATTCATGATCAGCCAGGGGCCGTTGTCGCTGGAGAACACGACGAGCGTGCGCTCGGCGAGCCCCCGTTCCCGGAGCCGGTCGAGGATCCGCCCCACGCCGGCGTCGAGCTCCGCGACGACGTCGCCATACAGCCCGCGCGGGCTCCGGCCCCGGAACTCGGCGGAGGCGAACAAGGGCACGTGGGGAAACGACAGCGGCACGTAGAGAAAAAACGGCCGCGCTGCCTGGGCGTCGATGAAGGCGAGGGCGTCGTCCACGGTGCGGTCGGTGAGTGTGGTCTGGTCGACGGGTCGGGCCACCTCCTCGATCGCATCACCGACACCACGGTAGACCCCGGCCTTCCACCACTCGGGGCGCGGATCGGGCGATCCCGACGCGCCGCGGGGAATCTGCCCGGCGGGATCCATGTCGTTGGAATGGGGGAGGCCGACGAACGCATCGAACCCGTGCCGTGCCGGGGCACCGGCGGGATTGAGGGTGAAATTGCCGAGGTGCCACTTGCCGAAGCAGCCGGTGGCATAGCCGCGGCCGCGGAGCAGCTCCGCCAGCGTGGTCTCGTCGTCGGGGAGGTGGCCTGTCGATTTCGTGCGGAGGACGCGGAACCGGTCGTGGCACATCCCGCTGCGGATCGGATAGCGGCCGGTGAGCAGCGCCGTGCGGCTCGGCGTGCAGACCTCCGCGGCCGAATAGAAATCGGTGAAGCGCATCCCCTCGGCGGCCATCCTGTCGAGGTGCGGGGTGCGGATCGAGGGGTGGCCGTAGCAGCCGAGGTCGCCGTAGCCGAGGTCGTCGGCGAGGATCACGACGACGTTCGGGGGGGGCTCGGCGGCACCGGCGGCCAGCGGCAGCCAGAGCCCCAGCAGGCTGTTGACAAACAGCCTGCAGCACCTCAGGGATGAGGTGCCGGGAGCGCAGCTCCCGTGAAAAGCGCAGCGTTTCGAGTGGCCAAAGGCCAGGGATGGTCTTTGGACACGGAATGCTCGCGCGAGCCCCGCCGCTGACATCAGGATTCCGCGGATCATGTTCGGCTCCCGTTCGCTGAAGCGATCGACCGTCACGCCACAGAATGACGGCGTGGCGGGGCCGGGATCACCTGTGCCGCTCCCGTGTCGGCACCGGTGACGCAGCCTCGACATGCTTCGCACATGCTCGTATGCTATGAGCATGCCCAAGATGATCCAGATCCGCAACGTGCCCGACCGGCTCCATGCCCTGCTCAAGGCGCGGGCAGCGCTCAGCGGCCGGCCGCTGACCGACTTTCTCCTCGCGGAATTGCAGCGCGTCGCCGAGCTTCCCACGGAAGAGGAGCTCACGGCGCGGCTCCTGACGCGTGACCAGGTCAGGCTGCGCACCTCTCCCGCGTTGGCGGTGGCGGAGGAACGCGGGCGGCGATGATCGTCCTCGACGCATCAGCCGCTCTCGAACTGGTCCTGCGGGCGGCGCAGCAGCCGCGGCTCCTCGCCAGGGTCCTGACGGCAAGCGAGCCGATCATCGCCCCTCACCTCGTCGATCTCGAGGTCGCTCATGTCCTGCGTCGCTTCGTCGCCGCGCGGGAATTGACTGCTCCACGGGCCGAGCAGGCGCTGGTTGATTTCAGCTCGTTCAGGATCACCCGCTACGCCCATCGCCCATACCTGCGCCGGATCTGGGAATTGCGCGGCAATTGCACGGCCTACGACGCGGCCTATCTGGTGTTGGCCGAGGCGACGGGGGCTCCCCTGGTGACATGCGACCGGCGGCTGTCACGGATCCCGGGCCACGAGGCGAGGGTCGAGTGTTTCGCCTGCTGACAGCCCGTGGCCAAAGTCCATCCCTGGCCTTTGGCCACTCGAAAAGCTCCGCTTTTCACGGAAGCTGCGCTCCCGGCACCTCATCCATGAGGTGCAGCAGGCTGTTTGTCAACAGCCTGCCTGGAGCACGGCGCGACGACGCTCCTCACCGAAGACCGTGATTTCGCCCGGTTCGCGGGAATCACGCCACTCTCGCTGGCGGCCTTCGCCGCCGCGTGACGGCCGCTTGCGTCCGGTTCCGGCGGCGGGCGAGAATCGGCAGCCGAGGCGCGGACGAACCACCCCCGGGGAAAACGGCATGCCGGTCGATGACATCCTCTTGGATGCCGAGGAGCGGATGGAGAAGGCGGTGGACGTGTTCCGCCATGCCCTGACCGGGATCCGCACCGGCCGAGCCAATCCCGGCCTCGTCGACTCGCTCCGGGTCGAGGTCTACGGCTCGCCGACCCCGATCAAGGCACTCGCCAGCGTCGGCGCCCCCGAGCCCAACCAGATCGTCGTCCGCCCCTTCGACCCGGGCACGATCAAGGACATCGAGAAGGCGCTCCGCGCCTCGGAACTCGGCTTCAACCCGCAGAGCGACGGCCGCGTGATCCGTATCATCGTGCCGGCCCTGTCGACCGACGTCCGCCGGAAGATGACGGCGCGGATCAAGGAACTGGCCGAGGAGGGCCGGGTCGCGATCCGCAGCGTGCGCCGCGACGCCAACAAGACGGCCGACACCGAGCAGGCCGACGGCGGCCTCACCGAGGACGACTGCAAGAGCGCGAAGGAAGAGGTGCAGGAGCTCACCAAGCGCTTCGAGACGCGGGTCGGCGACCTGGCGAAGACCAAGGAAGCGGAAGTGATGGAGGAGTGACCGGCCGCCATGCGCCATTCGGCTGCCGGTGACCTCGCGTCACCCACCCTACCCCCGACGGCGCTGCCCATCGTCGTCGACGGGGTGGTGAAACAGTACGGCCTGCGCCGGGTGCTCGACGGCGTGTCGTTCCGGGTGCGGCCCGGCATCACGGGGTTGGTGGGCCCCAATGGCGCCGGCAAGAGCACGCTGGTGCGGTCGATCCTCGGCCTGGTGCGGCTCACGGCGGGCAGCGTGCGCGTGTTCGGGATCGATCCCTACCGCGAGCCGCACGCCGTGCGGCGGCAACTCGGGGTGGTCCCCGAGGACGAATGCTCGATCCCGGGCCTCTCGGGGGTGGAGATGGTCCGCTATGCCGCCCGCCTCTCCGGTCTGCCCGGCACCGAGGCGCTGCGGCGCGCCCACGAGGTGCTCGACTGGTGCGACGCCGGGCAGGAGCGCTACCGGCCGGTGGAGACCCTGTCGGTGGGGGTGCGGCAGAAGGTGGCGTTCGCCGCCGCCATCGTCCACGATCCCGCGCTGGTGATCCTCGACGAACCCACCAACGGCCTCGACCCGATCGAGCGGCGTGCGATGCTCGGCCGCCTGACCACGCTCGCCCGGACCCACGGCAAGACGGTGATCATCTCCACCCACGTGCTGCCCGACGTCGCGGCGGTCTGCGATGATCTGCTCGTGCTCGGCCGGGGCCGCGTCCGGCTGCAGGGGACGATCGCCGACCTCACCCGGCCACCGTCGCCGGAATACCGTCTCGAGGCCGAAGGCGACATCGACGCCCTCCAGACCGCGCTCGCCGCCCACGGCCTCCCGTCCCGCAAGGGCTGCGACGAAGCCGGGTGGGCGCTGTTCGTGGCGGGCACCGAACCTGACCGGCTGGCGGCGGTCTGGCCGACGGCGCGGGCGGTGGGAGCGCGGATCCGCCTCTTCGAGCCGGCCCGACGCCCGCTCGAGGAGGTGTTCGTGGCCGCGCTGCGGGAGGCCGACCTTGCCACTCCATGATGTCGGCTACCGCCCCTGGACCGGCCGCCGCCTCGGCCCCGGTTCGGCCGTCGCCGTGATCGCCCTGACCGGCATCCGGCTGGCCTGGACGAGCCGCTGGCTGCGCCGCGCCGTGCTCTTCGCCTGGACGCCGTGCATCGTGTTCGCGATCGCGTTCTTCGCCTTCGAGCAGGCGGTCGAGGACGGCCGGCTGGGGATCGCACGGCCCCGGCTGCGCCTCGATCAGGTGGTCGACAGCGCCGGCGCCCTCGGCACCGTCCTCGCCGACACCCTCGCCGGCCGCCCGTCGGAAAGCGGGATGTCGATCGACGCGATCCGCCGCACCGTCTGGTCACGGCTCCTGCTGGCCTTCATGCGGGCGCCGCAGGCGGTCCTCCTCGCGATCGTCGTCGGACTGATCGCCCCGGCGCTCATCTCGCGCGATCTGCGTGCCAAGGCATGGCTCGTCTACTTCACGCGCCCGGTGCGCGAGGGGGACTACATCCGCGGCAAGCTCCTCGTGCTGGCGGTCCTCGTGGCGGCGATCACCATGCTGCCGGCACTGGCACTGTGGATGATGGGGGTGCTCGTCAGCCCCAGCCTCGAGGTGGTGCTCACCACGTGGGATCTGCCCCTGCGGATCATCGTCTCGAGCCTGACCCTCGCCCTGCCCACGGTGCTGATGGCGCTGGCCTATTCCTCGCTGACGATCGAGAGCCGGATCGCCAGCTTCGCCTGGTTCGCGACCTGGGCCGCCTGCTGGATCGCCCATGGGGCCCTCACCACCGCCGACCTGATCGCGGCCGAGGCCGCCGAACAGCCCTCCGCGATCGGAATCCCCGTCGGAGCGGACGACGGCTTCGAGCCGTTGGTCCAACCGCGCCCGCGGCGCCGGCCCCCGCCCGGTGGCTTCCGCTGGCTGCAGCGGGCGGCGGGCCTCGACCCGAAAATCGACCGCTGGAGCTGGGTGTCGCCCTACCATGCCCTCGGGGTGCTCCAGGGGGCGGTGTTCGGCTTCGAGCGGCGGCCGGAGGCGATCATCCCGCCACTCGTGTCGCTGACGACGATCTGCCTCGTCTCGGCGGTCGTGCTGCGCAACCGGGTCGGTGCCCCCGCCCGCAACTGATCCGCCCCCACGGACCCGGCCGATGATCCGCCTCTCCCACGTCACGAAGCTCTACGGCACGGTGATCGGCGTCAACGACGTGACCGTGGAGCTCGGCGCCGGTGCGCACGGCCTGCTCGGGCCCAACGGCGCCGGCAAGACGACGTTCATCGGTCTGGTCACCGGGCAGCTCCGCCCGTCGATGGGCCGCGTGGAGGTGTTCGGCGCTCCCCCCTTCGGCAACGACCGGGTGCTGCGGCGGCTCGGATTCTGCCCCGCCTCCGACATCACCGAACGGCGCGCCACGGCGCTGGAGTGGGTCCGGTACCTCGTCCGCCTGTCGGGATTCACCGCGGCCGATGCCGCCGCCCGGGCGGAGCGCACGCTCGAGCAGGTGGGCCTCGACGAAGCCGCCCGCCGACCGCTCGGCACGCTCTCCAAGGGGATGCGCCAGCGGGCGAAGCTCGCCGGGGCCATCGCCCACGAACCCGACCTGCTCGTGCTCGACGAACCGTTCGACGGGCTCGATCCGGTCGCGCGCCACGACCTGGTGGGGCTGGTGCGGACCTGGGCACGGAGCCGGTCGCTCCTGGTGGCCAGCCACCTGCTCCACGAGGTGGAAGCGCTCCATGCGGATCTGGCGGTGATCCTCGGCGGCCGGCTCGTCGCCAGTGGTTCTCCCGGCGAGATCCGCCACCTCATCGACGCCCTGCCGACGGAGATCCGGGTCACCTGCGATGATCCGCGCCGCCTCGCCCGGCAGCTTGCCGGGGACAGTGCCTGTGTCGGGATCCGGCTCGAGGGTGAGCAGGGTGTCGTGATCGCCACCCGCGCACCGGAGACGATCGCCGCGCTCGTCGCGACGGCCGCCGAGGAGGGGCTCGCCGTGTCCGCGCTCGTACCTGCCGATCGCTCGCTGGAGGGGCTGTTCGCCAGGCTGGTGGGACTGCACCGGGGAGTCGCACCATGACCGGCCTGCGTGCCACCCTCGCCGCCGCCCGGGCCGTGGCCGGCTTTCAACTGGCGCGGCTCTGCACCCCTGCCCGCCTCGGCCTGGCGGCGCTCGGGATGCTCTTCCCCGCCGTCGTGCTCCTCGCGATCCGGCGGTCGACCACCGGTCCGCTGGAGCGCTCGTTCGGTGCCGTGGTCCTCTATGCGCTGGTGCCGGAGGCGGTCTGCATGCTGGGATTGCTCATGACGATGTGCCCGGCGGTCGCCGACGAACTGGAGCGGGGCACCTGGGTGCATGTCGCCACCCGCCCTGGGGGCCGGCGCGCCCTCGTGCTCGGCACCTTCATCGCCGCCGTCACCTGGACGACGGCGGTCGGACTGGGTGCGGTGCTGCTGGCGGTGCTGGCCGGCGGGATGACGGATCCCTGGGGGCTGATCGCCATGTTTGCCGCGCTGGTGGTGCTCTCGTGCGTCGGCCGGGCGGCGCTGTTCGCCCTGCCGGCGGTGGTGCTGCCCAGTCGCGCCCTGGTGGCGAGCGTGGGGGTGGCGGTGGTGGTCGAGTACCTCGCCGGGTTCCTGCCCGCGGTCATCAACCAGGCCACGGTGAGCCTCCGGCTGCGGAGCTTGCTGGTGCACTGGATGGGCTGGCGGCAGCGCATGCCGCCCCAGCTGCGATTGATCGTCGATCCGCAGCCGGTCTGGGTGCAGTGTGCCGCGGTCGTCGTCCTCGCGATCGTGTTCCTCACGGTGGCGATCATGATCCTCGAGCGCCGTCAGTTTCCCCCCAGCGAGGAGGGCTGACGTGATCGAGGTCCGCGACCTGGTGAAGCACTACCGTGGCGGCGACGGCGGCATCGTCCGCGCCGTGGACGGTGTCTCCCTGGCGGTGGAGGCCGGCGAGATGGTGGGGCTGCTCGGTGCCAACGGCGCCGGCACGACGACCACCCTCCGGGTCCTCGCCACGCTCCTCCGCCCCACGGCGGGCACGGCGCTGGTGGCGGGCTGCGATTCAAGCGCCGATCCGGTCGGGGTGCGCCGCCGGCTGGGGTATGTGTCGGCGACCACCGGCGTGCCCGACCGGCTCACCCCGCGGGAGATCCTCACGTCGTTCGGCCGCCTCCATGGGCTCGCGGAAACCGCGCTCACCGATCGGGTCGGGCAGCTCATCGGGCAGCTGGGGCTGGCGAGCTGTGCCGACCGGCCGGCAGGGCGGCTCTCCTCGGGGCAGCGGCAGCGCGTCTCGGTCGGCCGGGCGCTGGTCCACGACCCGCCGGCACTGGTCCTCGACGAACCGACCAGCGCCCTCGACGTGATCGGCTCGCGGGACCTGCTCGACCTGCTCACCACCCTCCGGGCTGAGGGGCGGGCGATCCTCCTCTCCACCCACCGCCTCCACGAGATCGAGCACCGCTGCGACCGGTTCGTGGTGATCCACGGCGGACGGGTGGTGGCGGCGGGCACGCGCGCCGAACTGGTGCGCGACGGCGGCGAATTGGAGGACGCCTTCTTCGCGGCAGTGGCCGGGGCGGGGGCACCATGATGGCGGCGCCGGGCGGACGGTTCACCGCGGCACTGGCGATCGCCCGACGCGACCTGGTGGAGTTTGTCCGCGACCGCCGCACGCTGTTCGTCACGCTGCTCCTGCCGATGGTCACCTATCCGATCGTCGCCCTGTCGAGCGCCCTCGGCCTGCGGACGGCAGTCTCCGATCTGGAGGCGAAGGCCGCCACATCGACGCTGGCGGTGGCGGTCAGCGGGGCCGAGGCGCAGCCCTTCGTCGTCAGAATGCGCGCCGTGGCGGAGACCCCGCCGACGGCCGGCCCGGCGGCGGCCGACTGGCCCGCCACGCTCGAGATCGAGGCGCTCCAAGACGGGGTGGCAGCCGGGGCGCTGCTCACCGGCGTGGCCGATGTCTGGGTCGAGGCGGGTGCCGGCACCCTGGCGGCCCTCGATGGCGACGGCACCGCCACCGTCTCGGCCCGGCTCTCCCCCTCGCGGGATGCCGACCCCGGTGCCGAACGGCACTGGGAAGCGCTGGTGCGCGCGGTGTCGGCCGACGCGCTGCGGCGCCGCGCCGCCGCTGCCGGTCTGCCGGACGGCTTCCTCGAACCGCTGCGCGTGACGATCGTCGATGCGCCGGGGACCGTCGTGGCGACGGCGAGCATCGGCCCGACCCTCGCCGCCTCGGTGCTGGTGCTGCTGGCGGTGCTGACGCTCACCGGGGCGTTTTATCCGGCGATCGACGCCATCGCGGGGGAGAAGGAACGGGGCACGATCGAGACGTTGCTGATGGCCCCCTGCAGCACCGGCCAGATCGTCCTCGGCAAATTCCTCGCCGTGTTCGTGGTCACCCTCGCCACGCTCGCGGCCAACGTCCTCTCGATCGCCCTCACCGCCAGCGCCGCGGTGCGGATGCTTCCCGCCGGCATGAGCATGGCCCTGGCGGATCTCGGTGGCGGTTCCCTGGTGACGCTGGTCGCCTTCATCGGCCTGGCCGCGCTCGCCGCCGCCACCTGCCTCGCGGTGACCACCGCCTCGAAAAGCGGCAAGGAGGCGCAGAACACGCTCACCCCGGTGATCCTCCTCGTCAGCGCCCTGGCGGGCACGGCGATGCTGCCCGGGCTGCGCGGCAATCCCTGGCTGTCGCTCGTGCCGTTTGCCGGTCAGATCGTCGTCTCACGCGCCGCCCTGGTGGGGCCCGACGCGGACGGCGGCGCGGCGCTGCCGGTGGTCGCCATGCTCGGGCTCACGCTGCTGTCGGCGCTGACGCTCACCTGGATCCTGCTCAAGGGCACCGCGGCGATGCTCACCGACGAGGACATCCTCTTCCGTGGCCCCGACGCGGCACCGCGCGGATTGGCGCGGCCCGCCCGGCGGAAGGTCCCGAGCGTGGCCCAGGGAGCGATTCCGGTGGTCGCGGGGCTGGCGCTGGTGTGGTACGCACAGGGGATCGGCCCCGACGACATGCTCCTGGCGATCCCGGTCCATCAGGCGGTCGCCGTCGTCCTCCCCCTGATCGCGATGCTCTGGTGGCAGCGCGTCGATCCCACGACGACGCTCGGCCTGACGGCGCCACGCGGCAGGGTGCGGCTCGTGACCTCTCTTCTCGGCGCGGCGCTGGTGGGTGCGGGGCTGTTCGTCGTCTCCGCCGCGGTGATGCTCGCCCTCCAGGGCACGGAGGTCTCCCCGGCGATCCGCAGCCTGTCACAGCGGCTCGTCGGCCTGATTCGCGAGTATCCCTGGTGGGTCTCGGCCGGGCTCATGGCACTCCTGCCCGCCGTCGCCGAGGAGCTCCTCTACCGGGGCTGGACGCTGGCGGCATTCGCCGGTGAGTCGCCGAGCCGCCCGCGCGCGGCCGCCGCCGTGGTGGCGCAGGCGGTGCTGTTCGCCGTGGCCCATCTGCTTCCCGAGCGGTTCCCCGCCACGCTCGCGCTCGGTCTCGCCGCGGGGATCGTCCGCATCGCCACCGGGAGCATCCTCCCGGCCATCGTGCTCCACGCGGTCCACAATGCCATGCCGCTGGTCCTGGTGGCGCTGGCCGGCGGCGGACTCGCAGACGGCGACCTCGGGGAACTGGCGATCGGCACGGCGACGCGGCTCCCGCCGGCCGTGCTGGCTGGAGCCGGGCTGTCGATCGCGATCGGCGCGGCGCTGATCGCCGCGGCGGTCGTGGGCCGACGGCCGACGGCCGCCGCGGAGCCGCCCGGTACCCGGTGAAGCCCTCTCCCGGCAGCCACCGCTGGCGGCCGCGTTGACGCGGGCCCCGCCGCGACCGTAGATTCCGGCAGATTTCGCGGAAAAAACAGCCTGTTTTCCCCATCGAAAGGCCCCGTTTCGCCCATGGCCACCACCGGAAAGAAGTCCGCCGTCAAGAAGTCCTCCCCCCGTGCCGCTGCGACGGCATCCAAGAGCGGCGGCAAGGCCGGCAAACCGGGCCGGATGATCTACTTCTTCGGCGCCCAGCGCTGCGACGGCGACGGCACGATGAAGGCGCTGCTCGGCGGCAAGGGGGCCAACCTCGCGCAGATGACGAAGATCGGCCTGCCGGTCCCCCCGGGATTCACGATCACGACGGCCGTCTGCATCGACTACTACACCAATCACAAGAAGTTCCCCAAGGGTCTCGAGGACGAGGTCCGCACCTACGTGCGCCTGCTCGAGAAGGAGAGCGGGAAGAAGTTCGGCGACCCGACCCACCCACTGCTGGTCAGCGTGCGCTCCGGTGCCCGCGACAGCATGCCGGGGATGATGGACACGATCCTCAATCTCGGCCTCAACGACCGCTCGGTCGAGGGCCTCGCCAAGGCGACCGGCAATCCGCGCTTCGCCTACGACTCCTACCGTCGCTTCATCCAGATGTACGGCGACGTGGTGATGGGGGTGCAGAAACGGCACGAGAACGAGCACGATCCGTTCGAGGAGGTGATGGAGAAGCTCAAGCACGAGCGCGGTGTCCACGAAGACACCGACCTCTCCGCCGAGGCGCTCCAGGAGCTCATCCGTCGCTACCTCGTCCTCATCAAGGAGCGCACGAAGAAGGCCTTCCCGCAGGACCCGTTCGAGCAACTCATGGGGGCGGTCGGGGCGGTGTTCGGCAGCTGGATGAACGAACGGGCGATCATCTACCGGCGGAAGTACAAGATCCCCGACGAATGGGGCACCGCGGTCAACATCCAGACGATGGTCTTCGGCAACATGGGCGACG